>PAKY01000106.1 GCA_002706885.1 Phycisphaerae bacterium | reverse complement strand
CGAGGGCGTCGGCCTCGATGACGGCTTCGAGCGTGGAGGCGTCGGCGGAACGGGCGCCGAGCGTGACCTCGGCCGCGAGTTCATCGATCCGGCCGAAGGGGATCTCGCCTCGGAGGAAGGCCTCGACCGCGACCTCGTTGGCGGCGCTGAAAACCGCTCCCTTCGTCCCGCCCTCGTCGATGACGTGGTTGGCCATGGCGAGCGCTGGGAAGCGTTCGAAATCGGGCTCGGCGAAGTCGAGTCGGCCGAGCGAGGCGAGATCGAGCGTCGGTCGGTCGCCGGCGTCGACGATCGCGGGGTGCGTGAGGGCCGCCTGGATCGGCAGGCGCATGTCGGGCGCGGCGAGCTGCGCGATGACGCCATGGTCGTCGCATTCCGCGAGCGCGTGGACGATCGACTGGCGGTGCACCAGGACGCCGAGTCGGTCGGATCCGACGCCGAAGAGCCAGTGGGCTTCGATCAGTTCGAGAGCCTTGTTGGCGAGGGTGGCGCTGTCGATGGTGACCTTGGCGCCCATGTCCCAGTTCGGGTGATTGAGCGCTTCCGCGGGCTTGGCGTCGTAGACCTCGTCGCGGGATCGATCGCGGAAGGCGCCGCCCGACGCGGTGAGGATCAGGCGACGGAGGCCCGGCGGCGGAGCGGCGGGAGGCGTGTACGCGGGACCCGCGAGCGACTTGAGACACACCCAAGCCGCGGCGTGCTCGCTGTCGAGCGGGAGGAGGCGGGCGCCGGTTCGCTGGGCCGTCGCGAGCACGATCTCGCCGCCCGCGACAAGCGACTCCTTGTTCGCGACGGCGATGTCGGCGCCGATCTGTGCGGCGGCGAGCGTTGAAGGGAGCCCCGCGATGCCGACGATCGACGCGACCACAACATCCGGCTCGAGTTCACGCACGAGGTGTTCGGCCGAAGCGGGGCCGGAGAGACAGGTCTTCGCGGGCTCGTGTGACAGATCGGCGACGGCGCCAGGGTCGGCGAGGGCGAGGCGCGGCGATCCCCACGGCTCACCGAGTCGCTGGAGTTCGCGGGCGTTCGCGCAGGCGCTCAGGCCAACGACCTCGAAGTCGGCGTCGATCACGCCGCGCTCGCGGAGCACACGGAGGTGCGCGAGAACATCGAGCGTCTGCGTGCCGACCGAGCCCGTGGCGCCGAGGACGACGACGCGTCGACGACCGGCGTTGCCGCGCGCCATCGCCTACTCCTTCGCGATGCTGGCCTTCTCGCTCGGGCTCAGGACGCGACGCGCCGCGGCATAGAGGCCTCGGCGACGACGACGGGGCTTGGCGTCCCCGTCGTCCGCATCAGACTCCGCGTCCGGCTGCTTCTCGGGAGGCGCCGACTGCTTCGGATCGGCTCCGCTGTCGGCGTCGGACGACGGCTCGGCGCCGTCGCTCGATCCTTCGGCGTCTCCGCTCCGGCGGCGGCGGCGACGGCGGCGGCGCTTCTTGGGCTTGCCCTCGCTATCGCCGTCGTCGTTCGGTCTGTCGTCATCGCTCGACTCGTCGGCGTCGTCGGCGGTCGCGTTGGCGACGGGCGTCGGGGCCGCGTCGCCCGCGGCGTCATCGCTTCGGTCTTCGGCCTCGCTCTGGCCGTCACCGTCGCCCGACTCGTTCTCGGCGCCGGCGTCGTCGCTCTTTCTCCGCCTGCGGCGACGGCGGCGGCGCTTCTTCTTGCCGCCTTCCTCGTCCCCGTCACCGTCGCTCGACGACGCGGGTTCGTGGGCGCCCGGGAGGGAGGCCTCGAGGGCGTCCTTGGAGTCGGCGGCCTCGATCTGCTCGCTGGCGATGCGGTTCTCTTCGGCGCGAGCCTCTTCGGCCTCGGTGGCGGCGTCGACCCAGGCTTCCTCGCCATCGGCGACGGCGGTCAGGTCGATGCGCTCGGTCTTCGGCTTGCCCTTGCTGAGGTTGGGGAGGCGGTCGATGTCGACGTCCGCTCCCCCACCGTCGTAGGCGTAGAAGGTGTATCGCGAGCCGGGCATGGCGTCGCTGATGCGCACGTCGATCTGCTTGCCGCTCAGACGCTCGACCCGCGCGAGAACGGCGCGGCGTGTGCTCAGGAGCGAGCCGGCGACCCTCGGGCCGACGACGAGTTCGACCTTCTGGATCTTCTCATGCTGGAGGAGGAGGGCGAGCTCGCGGATGGCCCGTGACGCGACCGAGTCGGCCTTGGGCACGAGGCCGCGGCCGTGGCAGGACGGGCACATGTTGAAGTGGGCCTGCTCGTAGCTGCCGCGCATGCGCTGGCGGGTCATCTCGAGGAGGCCGAAGTCGCTGATCGGGAGGGTCGTGGACTTCGCGCGGTCGCGCTTGAGTCGCTCGCGGAAGCGGGCCTCGACCTTGCGCCGGTTCGCGGCGGGGCGCATATCGATGAGGTCGTTGATGACGAGGCCGCCGAGGTCGCGGAGGCGGAGCTGGCGGCAGATCTCGTCGGCGGCCTCGAGGTTGGTCTCGAGGGCGTTGGTCTCGGCGTCTCGCGCCGAGCGGCTCTTGCCGCTGTTGACGTCGATGGCGACGAGGGCCTCGGTCTGCTCGATGATGAGGCGTCCGCCCGAGGGGAGCGGCACCTCGGTCGCGTGCATCATGTCGAGCTGCTTCTCGATGCCGAAGGCGTGGTAGATCGGCGCCTCGCCCGTAAACCGCTCGATGTGGGCGTGCGTGCGGGGGCTGACGATCTTGAGGTATGACGCGGCGCGTTGGAGGGCGTGCGGGTTGTCGATGACGATCCGCGAGACGTCGGTCGAGAGCTCGTCACGGAGGGTACGGAGGAGGAGATCGCTCTCGGCGTAGAGGAGACGCGGGCCCTTGCCGCCCTTGCGACGCTTCTCCATGTCCTTCCAGAGGCGCTGGAGGTAGGCGAGGTCTCGCTTGAGCTCGGTCTTGGTGCGATCGAACCCGGCGGTGCGGAGGATGAAGCCGAAGCCGTCGGGCAGCTCGAGCTCGTCGAGGATCTTGCGCATCTTGCGGCGCTCGTCCTCGTCCTCGACCTTGCGGCTGACGCCGACCTTGTCCATCTCGGGCATCATCACGAGGTAGCGGCCGGGGACGGAGATGTAGCTCGTGAGGCTCGGTCCCTTGGTGCCCACGCCCTCCTTGAGGACCTGGACGATGATCTCCTGGCCACGCTTCAGGCACTGCTGGAGCGGGGGACGCTCGCGGCGCGGGGTCTTGCGACCGACGCGCTCGGGGCCGGATTCGCCCGGGAAATAGCGCGGGTGAAGGTCGGACGCGTGGAGGAAGCCGCCCTCGCCGATGCCGAAGTCGACGAACGCGGCCTGGATCTGGCTCTCGACGTTGGTGACCTTGCCGACGTAGATGTTGCCGACGCGGCTGACGCGGTCCGTCGGTTCGCTGAAGAACTCTTCGAGGCGCCCGTCTTCGAGGAACGCGACGCGGCACTCTTCGCCCGGGACGTAGTTGACGATGATCTCGACGTTGGCGGCGCCGGTTCCGGCGGGCTCGTCATCGGCGTCGTCATCGGCCGTTTCGGCGTCTCTGGACTTCGCAGGCTTATCAGGCTTCGCGGTCGTCTCAGCGGCGCTGTCGTCCTTCTTGCGGCGAGAGCGGCGGCGCTTCTTCTTCGGAGCGGGCGATCCTTCGTCCTCGGCATCGGCGCCGGCCTCGGGCTGGGTCGCGGCGCCCGACGCGACCGCTCGGGGCTCGATGGCTTCATCGATCGCTTCGGCCGTCGAGACGGCGGCGGCTTCGGCTTCGCTCGACACGGGCGTCGACTCAGCCTCAGCGTTCGCTGACGCTTCCGACGCGACCTCGGCGGGCGAGTCGGCATCGGGCGTCGGCTCATCGGCGGCGACAGGCTTGCTCGCGGTCTTCTTGGGGGTCTTCTTGGCGACCTTCTTCCGCGAACGCGTCTTCTTGACAACGGCGTCCGCGGGCGCTTCCTCGGCGGGGGGCGGCGACTCGGCCTCGGCGGAGGCGGACGCGGCCTTCTTCGTCGTCTTGCGCTTGCGAGTCTTCTTCTTGGTGAGCTTGGGCTCGGCTTCGCTCGGGGCCCCGCTCGTCGCCTGCTGATCGGCGATCTCGTCGGTCATGTGGATGCTCGTTGGAGCTGTTGTCTGATGTCTGACCCCAATCGGACCGGGGCTCGTCGCGGGGCTCACCGCGGGCCTTGGTCGGCCCGGACGAACGCTCTCGCGACACCTCGGAGGGGGTCATCGGCCTGCGATGGCCCGCCGCGCTCCGTTGCGACGGACCGTTTTCGTCGATCCCCTGGCCCGGCCGCTCAATCTTCGAGGCGACCCTCGAAGGCTTCCGGCGCCAGTCTTCTGGCTCTGTCGCGGACGTACGCCGCGGCTTCAATCTCTGAATCGAACGACAGCGCTTCTCGCGCCGTCCGCTCACAATCCGCCACGGTCACGGCCCGAACGAGCCGCTTGAGGGGCGGGATACTGCTCGCCGTCACCGATAGCGTACGCAACCCCAGCCCGATCAACAAATGGGCAATCGCGGGGTCGGCCGCCGCCTCTCCGCAGCATGACACTGGGCGTTCGCGGCGCCTGCCCGCCCTGGACACGTCGCGGATGAGCTTGACGACCGCCGGATGGAGGGGCTGGTAGAGGTGGGCGACCCGTTCGTTGGTTCTATCGACCGCGAGGGTGTACTGGACGAGGTCATTGGTCCCGATCGAGAAGAAATCGACGTCGCGGGCGAAGGCATCGATCATCACCGCGGCGGCGGGCGTCTCGACCATCATGCCGACGGCGACGGACTCGTCGAACGGGATACCGGCCTCGTGCAGGTCCTCCATGACGTCATTGAGGATGTGCTTGGCCTGGCGGAACTCGTGCACGCTCGAGACGAGCGGGAACATGATCTTCATCGGCCCGTGGGCGGAGGCTCGGAGCAGCGCGCGGAGCTGCGTGATGAAGAGTGGCAGGTTCTGGAGGCAGTAGCGGATCGAGCGAAGGCCGAGAAAGGGGTTGCGCTCCGGGGCGTGCGCACGGGCCTGGGTGTACTTGTCGGCCCCGAGATCGACGGTCCGGATCGTCAACGGGCGCCCGTCGAGCTGCTTGACGCAGGCCGCGTACGCCTCGTAGTGATCTTCCTCGGTCGGCTCGGTGTTGTTGGTGAGGTAGAGGAACTCGGTGCGGTAGAGGCCGACGCCGTGGCCACCCATCTCGAGAACGGTCTTGATTTCGTCCGCGAACTCGATGTTTCCGAGCAGTTCGATCCCAACGCCGTCCTTCGTGACCGACGGGAGGCCCGCGACCTCACGGAGTCCGAGGCGATAGCTCTCGACCGCCTTCTTCGACGCCTCGTAGCGTTGGAGCGTGGGCTCGTCGGGGTTGAGGATTACCGTGCCGCGGTGACCGTCGACGATGACGGTGTCGCCGTCGACCGCGGTCAGAGTCAGGGTCTTGAGGCCCACGACCGCTGGCAGGCCGAGGGCCCGAGCGACGATCGCGGTATGGCTCGTCGGACCGCCGAGGTCGGTGACAAACGCAAGAACGGTGTCGCGGTCAAACCCCGCGGTCTGGCTCGGCGTCAGGTCTCGGGAAGCGACGATGGTCGGCCCATCGAAGGAGAGCGTCCCGCTCTCGGCGCCGCTCAGGTGGCCCAGGAGCCTCGTCCCGAGGTCGTCGAGGTCGTTGACCTTGGTGCGGAATGCGGGGTCCTTGTGGGCCGCGAACTTGGCGGACCACTTGCGGAGCGTGTCCGCGACGGCGAACTCGGCGCCGACCCGTTCCTGGGTGATGCAGGCGCGGATGGGATCGAGGATGGCCTTGTCGTTGAGGGCGCCTATGTGGAAGAGGAAGACGTTCGCGGCCTCGCGGCCCATCTGTTCCGTCGCCTCGCGGTGGATCTCCTGGAGGTCCTCGATCGAGGCCTCGCGGGCCGCTTCGAAGCGTTCGACCTCGGCCGCGGGGTCGATGTCGTCGCCGAGAACACGGCGCGGCACCCACCGCCCGCGGGTGTCATCAACCACCGCGAGGCGACCGATGACCACGCCGGGCGAAACCGGGATGCCGCGAATCACGTCCATAAGGCTCCACCACGCTCCCGCCACGACCCCGTCGGCGGGCTGCCCACTCCGGCCCCATGTTACACAGGACGACGAGGTCCGATCGGGCGTTATGGCGGGGCTGGCGGGTTGTAACTTCGCGAAACTGATCGGGGCTCGCTTGACTCACGGCTCCGTTCATGATCTGATTGAGCAGCCGCCCCCGGCATCGACCGCGGTGAAGAACCGATACTTCTCGGGACGATCAGGGGCGGCGGACCTTTCGACTCCGAGGGACGCAGCGCCTCCAACTCCGTTGGCACGGTCCGCGCAATCGTCGTCGGCTCCTTCGCCGGCGGGCGGAGAGGTTTCGGGGCGCGTTCGCTTGGCTTTGCCGACAAGGTCCGTGGAGAACCTACGCGTATGTCGAGCAAGACGCTGACCGGCATTTTGGAATGGCCGGAGCGCGCCGAAGGCCGCGTCCGACAGATCGACGCTTCCGCGAACGGACGCGAGGGGATCGACGATCCCTACGTCCCCGTCGCTCTCGGCGAGTCTCTCCCGCTCCGCAGCGGGCTCGAGGTCACCGTCGAGGTCGTCGAGCGCATGCCGAAGCGTCGGCGGGGGCGCAAGTCGAACGGCCCGCGGAAGCCGCGCCTCACGGTTGAGCAGTTCATCAGCATCGAGGGCCTCGAGCCCGACCTTTATGCGCGGGTGAAGCCGTTCGCCGACCTCACCTCGATCGATCCGCAGCCGCGGCTCACGCTTGAATACCCGGGATGCGCGCCCGCGTGCCGCCTGATTGATCTGTTCTGCCCGATCGGGCGTGGGCAGCGCGGCCTGATCGTCAGCCCCCCGAAGGCGGGTAAGACGACGCTGCTGAAGAACATCACCGAATCGCTCCTGCGCAACCACGAGGACCTGCACGTCATGTGCGTCCTCATCGACGAGCGGCCCGAGGAGGTCACCGACTTCCGCCGCACCTTCTCGCGCACCAACCCCGACGCGGACTGGACCCACCCGTGGTCGCCCGAGCGGATCACGGTCCTTGCGTCGAGCAACGACCACGACGTCGACCGCCACGTCCAGCTCTCGACGCTCGTCATGGAGCGTTGCAAGCGCATGGTCGAGGCTGGGCGGCACGTGGTGGTCGTTCTCGACTCGCTCACACGCCTCGGGCGCGCTTACAACCGCAGCCGCAAGCACTCCAACAGCGGACGCACGATGTCCGGTGGCATCGACAGCAAGGCGCTGGAGGTCCCCCGCTCGTTCTTCGGCCTCGCGCGGAACACCGAGGAGGCGGGCAGCCTGACGATGATCGCGACCTGCCTCGTCGACACGGGCAGCCAGGGCGACCAGGTGATCTTCGAGGAGTTCAAGGGCGCGGGCAACATGGAGCTCATCCTCGACCGCCGCGTCGCGGAGAAGCGCTTGTTCCCCGCGATCGACCTCGCCGGCAGCGGTACCCGCAAGGAAGAGCTGCTCCTCGACGAGCAGACCTACAAGACGATCAGCGCTCTCCGGCGGCGCATGCTCAACATGCCGCCACCGCAGCAGGTCGAGCAGTTGCTCGCGGCCCTGAACCGGTTCAAGACCAATTCTCAGTTGGTCGGTTCGGCGGGCGGCGCGGGCTAGGCCGACCGCCAGTCGTCATCTGGCATGATCCGTTTCATGAACTCGTCGAAGAGGGGCACGGTGAATGCTGTGTCGCCGTGGCTTGGGCTGTAGACCATCCCCTTTCTGATGAGACTGCTCCGGGTCGGTCCGAGGGACTGCACGCGTCGATCGAGTTCTGACGCGACATCGCCCGACCTGTGCGGACCCGGGCCGAGTTCAGCCATGGCTCGCACATAGCGTTTCTCGGCGGGCGTCAGCCGATCGAAGCGAACGCGGAAGAAGCTCGCGTCGAGCGAGGCGACGGCTATCTCCGATGCCACATCGACGTCTGATCGCGAGATCGGCGACGCGTCCGCGACGTCCCACGCGTTCTTACCCCACTCCTGTAGGAAGTACGGATATCGCTGCGTCCGGCTCAGAATGGCCTCGATAGCCGCCACCTCGAACGCGACCCCTTCTTCCCTCGCGGGTTTGACGATGGCGCTCTTTGCGTCCTCCGGCTCGAGCGGGCCTATCTCCGGAAACTCGAACATGCGTTCCGCGTAGGACTTTGCGTTGCCGAGTTGCGCTCGCAACTGCGGAAGCCCCGCGGCAACGAGAGAGACCGGAAGTCCTCGCTGCGATACGGCGTGAAGGCCGACGATGAGCGCGCCGAGTTCGTCCTCTTCGACGTATTGCAGTTCGTCGATGAACATCACGATGGCCGTGTCCGCGGCCCGGGCGGCCTCGCCGCACATCAAGAGCAGATCCTGTAGATCCCGCTCGAGATCACCCGCGTCGGCGAGTCCGGGCTCCGCGGTGAAATCGAGCCGCAGTTCGATGTCCTGATACTTCGCCTTCAAACCGCCGACGAACCCCGCCAGCGCTCGAAGCGCACGATTCCCCGACTGCTTCGCGCGCTCGATGGTTGAAATTCTGATGAGGACAGCGCGCAGAGACGGAGCGAGCAGGCCCGGGAGCGATCGCCCCTCAGGCGCCTCGATCGCGACGCATCGCAGTCCAGCGCCCTCGGCATCCGTCTGCATCTGGTGAAGAAGCACCGTCTTGCCGACGCCACGCAATCCAACGAGTATGGAACTCTTGGCATGTCGCCCCTGAACCAGGCGTTCCATCGCGATTCGGACCGATTCTCTCACGCTGTCGCGACCGGCGAGTTCGGGCGGTCGCGTTCCGGCGCCGGGTTGATACGGATTTTTTACGGGGTCCATGGGGTGAGTATACCAAGGTATGCGTGGTTTATCAAATTTCGATAAACCATAGTAAACTCGATACACGTTAGCGCGGAACATCCTTTGGAGGTCACCAAAGCATCCCAAGCCGCTCCACGACCGACGCCGCCCCAACCCCCGCGACGCGGACGACCTTCTCCGGGTTCGTCGCGCCGCTGACGATCTCTATGTCCTTCGACCGCGCCCCGAGCGCCTTCGCGAGCAGAGCGATGACCGCCTTGTTCGCCTTCCCGCCCTCGGGCGGCGCCGACACGCGAACCTTGAGCCGCTCGCCAAGCAACCCCGCGATCTCGTCGCGCTTCGCGCCGGGGACGACCTTCAGATGAACGATCGACGCCAAGGGGTCGCCCGGATCGCTCTCGATCCAGGGCATCTCAGACGCCGGGTTCGGGCGTCGGGGCGGGCACACGGGGGACGCGACGCTGCGGATGGATCGCGGTCGACTGGCCTTTGAGGTGGTCGAGCGAGCGGACGGGCCCCGCCTTGATTCGATCGAAGGCGTGCTCGGCGTTGAGCTTGGCAAAATCGACGCCGACGAACCGTCGTCCCATCGCCCGCGCGACCACGCCCGTGGTGCCGCTGCCGAGGAACGGATCCATCACCGCGTCGTTCGCGTTCGAACAGGCGGCGATGACACGGCCGAGATAGACCTCGGGGAGCTGATTGTCGTGCTTGTGGCGCCGTTCTTTATTGTTGCCTTGCACGCGCCCCCAGTGCTGGCCGTACCACACGTCCATCGGCAGGCGATGACCCGCCTCGACGCCGTCGCGCTTGTTCTCGGTGCGCGCGTCGCCGTAGATCGACCGGCGGTCGGAGACCTCGAGGATCTCGTCCGCGTTCCAGCGGCGGTCCGGGTGGGTCGGGTCCTTCATGAAGTACAGCGCATGCACCTTCGAGTTGATGAACCGCCCGTTGGTGTTCTGGCCGAAGCGGTAGTGCCAGACACACCAGTTGACCATCTTCAGTCCACGCTGTTTCAGGTGGATGACGATCTCCGCGGCCCAGGTGTCCGGGATGTTCACCCAGAGTGACCCGTGCTCCGCGAGGCGCTCGATGCAGAGGTCGAGCCACTGGTAGGTGAACTCGAGATAGTCGGCGGTCGCCTGCGAATCGTCCCACGCCCCGCCGGCGCCCCAACGGTCATAGTCCCGCTTCCAGTTGAAGGGCGGGTCGGCGAAGATGAGGTCGAAGACGTCACGCTCCGGGAGGCTCGGGATCACCTCGCAGCAATCGCCGACGTAGATCCTCGCTTCGGGGAGCTCACCAGCTTTGAGCGTGTGCGCGGGCTTGAGAGCACGAACCTTGGCCATGTGCCCCCAAGATAGCGCCTCACCATCCATCGCGCCAGCCGCAGCTCGACCGGTTCACTCGAGCGGCCCGGCCTCGGCGGTGCTCACGCACGCGCGGTAGATCGCTCGTATCGCCTCGTGCCGGCCGACGATGGGCCACAGAGGCAGCGTGAAGAGGGCGGGATCCACGCTTATCGCATTCGTGCCGACGATCTTCGGGACTTGATCCTTTGTCCACGGCCCGACACGCAGCGCGTGGCTCTTGAGGTCGAGGCGAACCGGGAGTTGGCCGACCGCGATCCGCTTGATCTCCGGCTGGGCGTCCGCCCCGCCAAAGATCGGATATCTCAGGATGTCCACCCAGCCAGGAACGATGCGTAGGTACGTCGGCTTGCGGTACGCGTAAACCACAACGGGCGCCGCCAGGGCGAGGAACCAGACCGAGAGCCAGCCGTGTCCTAGGAACGCGGGCACGTAGAGGAACGACCCCAGGATCGACATCGCCTGAGACTGGATCATCCGCAGGCGTCCCGCCGAAACGCGGTTCGAGAGCCACGCGGGGTAGGGCGTCGGGATGAGAATCCGAAAGCGCTCGGGCTCAAAGGCCTCGTCGCCAATGGGTTCGAGCTCGCGGCGCTGGTCGTTCCAGCAACTGACGTTGACCCGCGCCGCTTCGTCCATGGCGAGCGGGAGGCCCCGGACATCGGTCCCGCGCTTGTAACCCCTGACCATCGGCCCCACCGCGAGCCAGAGACCAGCCACGCACACGACCACCACCACCATCACGCGAGCCGCAATCGGCATCCACGGGAATCGATCGAGGGCGATGAGCAGGACCAGGGGGACGGCGACGAGCAGAACCGGCAGAAGAGCGGGGAGCATGGCGATGAAGACGGGCGGCACGCCCCCGCCCGTCCCCAGTCCTCCCTGCGAGAAATGAGCGAGTGGACGCGGCTCAGGGCCCTCATCAGGGCTCGCCACGGCAGGGCTTGGCGCGGGATTCTCGTAGGTCATCGTCCTATCATTTCTTCGGTCCGCGGCGAGGCATTTTCGCCCGGGAAGCGCCGCTCCGCACGAGACGTCCACCGACCGTGTTGCGCAGAAATTGACCGCGAGGATCGCGACCGTTGTTCGGTGGATGAAGGGTTTGTATGGCTGAGAACTCTGACGGACGCCCGCCGGCTCACGGCGGCGACTATTCCGCGAATCAGATCAAGGTCCTCGAGGGCCTCGAAGCGGTCCGCAAGCGCCCCGGCATGTACATCGGCGGCACGGGACTCAGCGGCCTGCACCACCTGGTGTACGAGGTCGTGGACAACTCGATCGACGAGGCCATGGCGGGCTACGCGACGACGGTGACGGTCTCGATCGAGGCGGACGGGTCGTGCCGCGTCGCCGACGACGGGCGCGGGATCCCGGTCGATCCGGTCAAGAACGATGACCCGACGCTGAACGGCAAGTCGGCGCTCGAGGTCGTGATGACCAAGCTCCACGCGGGCGGCAAGTTCGGCGAAGAGGGCAGCGCGTACAAGGTCTCGGGCGGCCTCCACGGCGTGGGCGTGAGCTGCGTGAACGCGCTGAGCGAGCGGCTCGAGGCCGAGGTGCTGCGCGAGGGCAAGAGCCATCGGATCGTGTTCGAGCGGGGTGTCGTCACGGAGCCGCTCCACGAGGTCGGGCGCGCGCCGGTCGAGGGTCGCAAGCGCGGCACGACGATCGAGTTCAAGCCCGACACGACGATCTTCCCGGACACCGACTTCCGATACGAGACGCTCGAGGGGCGCCTGCGCGAGCTGGCGTATCTCAACCCGGGCGTGACGATCCGCCTGAACGACGAGCGTGTCGGCGCCGACGGCAAGCCGCGCGCCGCGACTTTCAAGGCGGAGAACGGCCTGCTGGAATACGTCTCGCATCTGATGAAGGGCAAGAGCGCCGTCTCGACGCCCGTATACATCCGACGCGAGGTCGAGGAGAAGAGCCTCGTCTGCGAGGTCGCGCTCCAGTACCACGACGGGTACTCCGAGACGCTCCTGACCTTCGCGAACAACATCAACAACGTCGACGGCGGCACCCACGCCGCAGGGTTCAAGGTCGCGCTGACGCGCACGCTCAACGGCTACGCCAAGCGCGAGGGCCTGATGCGCGAGAAGGACCCGACGCCGACGGGCGACGACCTCCGCGAGGGGCTCGTGGCGGTCATCTCGGTGAAGCTCCCCGACCCCACGTTCAACAACCAGACCAAGGAAAAGCTCCTCAACGAGGACATCGAGGGCTTCACGGCGCAGGCCGTTTCCGAAGCGCTCGGCGAGTGGCTCGAGGAGCACCCCGCCGAGGCGAAGAAGCTCTGCCAGAAGGGTGTGCTCGCAGCGCAGGCTCGAGAAGCGGCCCGCAAGGCCCGCGAGCTCACGCGGCGCAAGACCGCGCTCGATTCGGGCTCGATGCCCGCGAAGCTCGCGGACTGCCGCACGAAGGACGTCGATCGCGCCGAGCTGTTCATCGTCGAGGGTGACTCCGCGGGCGGGAGCGCGCGGGGCGGTCGCGACACGGACACGCAGGCGATCCTCCCGCTCCGGGGCAAGCTGCTCAATGTCGAGAAGGCGCGGATCGACAAGGTGCTCGGGTTCGAGGAGATCCGCACGCTCATCAGCGCTCTGCGCACGGGCATCGGCGGCGATTTCGATATCTCCCGCCTCCGCTACGGTCGGATCATCATCATGACCGACGCCGACGTGGACGGGAGCCACATCCGCACGCTCCTGCTCACGTTCTTCTTCCGCCAGATGCCCGACCTGATCCGGCGCGGACACATCTACGTCGCCCAGCCGCCGCTCTATCAGCTCCTGTGGGGCCCCATGCGGAAGCGGAAGAGCCGCTACGTTCTCAACGAGCGACAGCTCGCGGACACGCTGACCGAACTCGGCCTCGAACGCGCCCGCCTCGTCGTTCGCGACATCGAGGGCTGGACGACCGATGCCATCGCTCCCCCGACCGCTGTGAACGGTCAGCCCCGCGTGGATCGCTCGATCGAGGGTGACGAGCTTCGCCGCGCGATCAAGCACCTGCGCCGCCTCTCCGAGCTTGTCGAGATCGCCGAACGCCGAGGCGTGCCGTTCCTTGAACTGCTCGGCAAGCGTCGCGACGGCAAGCTCCCGACGCACCAGGTCGTCTGCCAGGCCGAGACCCTCCACGCGTGGGAAGAAACCGAGGCCCTCCGCCTCGTCGAGCAGCGCGGATGGATCCTCGAGGACGCGGCGATCGACGACGACGAGTCGACCGATGAGCAGTCCACCGAGGAAGTCGCCCCGCGCTCGATCGCGACGGTCCGCGAGCTCCACGAAAACCGTGAGCTCGAGAAGGTCTTCGCGGCGCTCTCCGACCTCGGGCTGGACATCATGGACTACGGCCTGGTCCAGGAGGAATCGGTCACCGGAGAGCGGCTGCCCGCGCGGTACGCGTGGGAACTGACGCCCATGAACTCGGATGAAGGTGACTCGGGCGCCGACCACGACGAGGCCGCCGTTGACGCGGAAGAAGCCCAGTCGACGAAGGGCAAGCTCGTCGAAGCCGCGAACCTCCCGGCGATCCTGGAAGCACTGCACGAGATCGGACGACGCGGCATGGAGGTCAAGCGGTTCAAGGGCCTCGGCGAAATGGACGCCGAGCAGCTCTGGGAAACCACCATGGACTCGTCCGTCCGCACGCTCCTGCGCGTGACGTGGGAGCAGGCGGGCGAGGCCGACACGCTGTTCAGCGTATTGATGGGCGAACAGGTCGAACCACGACGGAAGTTCATCGAAGAGCACGCGCTCGACGTCAAGAACCTCGACGTGTAACCCTCACGTGACCCCACCCGAACGGGCAGCCAAACCACCCCTTCCAACGAGACCGGTCTGGAACGTTTGGGTGGGATGGCTGGCCGCAACAGGTGTCTTGGATGCCGCCGTCCGCGGCGCGACCGAAACCGCGCCGCCGAACCGTCGATAGCTCCCTCGGCATGCCGAGCAGCAATCGACATCACGGCTCCGGTCGCGACCGCGGCGTGGCCCGAGCGGCGGGACGACCCGTCTTCGCGCAGAGCAATCCTCTCGAACCGACCCAGAAGCGTCTCGACGAGGCTCAGCGCCAGGCCGACCAGCGTCGTGGCGACGTTCACACCGCCCGTATCTATCGACGCTGGCCATACAGGGTGGGCCTGATCCAGGTGAGTCTCGGCGCGGGCGGTCGGAGCCCGGTGTGCACGAGCATGACGACGCGCGACATCTCGGCGCAGGGCGTCGGCCTCCTGCACACCGCCTTCGTTCACAACGGAACGCCGATCATCGTGCGGCTGCCGATCGCTGGAAACGCCGACGAGTGGGATGATCTCGAGGGTGTCGTGGTCGCTTGCCGCCACGTCGACGGCACCGTGCACCAACTGGGTGTCTCGTTCGACCGCGAGCTCGACCCGTCGCGCTACGAGCCGTCGATCGGCGCGAACGAACGTTTCGCCCGTGAGCAGGTGGAGACGCGGAGCCTTCGCGGCGCGATCCTGTGCGTCGAGGACTGCGAAATCGATCGCATGCTCATCGACCAGATGCTCGCCGACACCAAGCTGAGGCTGACGTGGGTCGAATCGGTCTCCGCTGCTCGAGCCAAGCTCAACGCGCGGTGGAGCCTGATCATGTCGGACAACCATCTCCGCGACGGCAAGGGCATCGAACTGCTCGCGGAGCTTCGCTCGACCGGGAACCACACGCCGTTCATCCTGCTGACAGCGGACAACACGCCCGCGGCGAAGGCCGTTCTGACGACGATGGCGGCGGACGCGGTCCTGTTCAAGCCCGTCTCGCAGAAGCAGCTCCGCAGCTCGCTCGCGTCGCTGCTCGCGGTGCCACAGCGCGACGGAACCGCGGTCAGCTCGCTCACTCGCGAAGATCCCGCGTACGGGCTGATCGAGGGGTACATCGATACCCTCCGCGAGCAAGGGACGCGGCTTCAGAAGCTCTGGGAGCAGCGTGACGCGGTCGCGTGCATCGGCCTCGCGACCGAGATCGCGGGCTCGGCGGCGCCCTACGGGTTCGGCCCGATCGGCGACGAAGCCGCGAAGGTCCGAGACCGCCTCGGGCCGGAGGGCTGGAACGCCGAGACGACGGCAACGGTCCGGCGCCTGATGACGCTCTGTCAGCAGGTCCGGACCGCGGAGAGCGAGGCGGACGACCCCGCGGACAGCGCCGACGCCGCTTGATCCGTTGAGCCAACACGCTCAAGAGACGCGCCGCGTTCGCCGATCCTCCCCCACTGGCCAGCCTGGGACGTGGCGATCGTTCCGGTGGGGCCTCGGAGAGCGGGATGTCACGCCAACCAAGCCCGGGCGCCAAGGCAGGCCGATACCTCACGAACAGCATCGGGCTGGGTCCGAAAGAGCTTATCCGCCTCCTCGACGAGCTCGATGAAAGCGCGGCGCCGCCCGGATCGGTGGTCCGCGCGCACGCCCGCTGGCCCTTCCGCGCCGCCGCGCTCCCGGTCGCGATCGTGCTTCCCGGCGGGTCGACCAAGCGCATCCTCCTGGCCTGCCGGAACCTCTCCTCGGGCGGAGCGGGATACCTCCACAACGCCTACATGCACCCCGGCACGCGGTGTATCGTCACGCTGCCCTCGCTCAGCGGCGCGGTCGAGCACGTTGAGGGCGAGGTCGCGCGATGCCAGCATCGGCGGGGCGTCATCCACGAGGTGGGCATCCGCTTCGATAAGCCGCTCGAAATGCGGGAGTTCGTCGCTCCGGATCCGATGAACGCCTGGTTCGCGCCCGAGGCGATCGACCCCGACAAGCTCCAGGGAACCCTCCTGCACGTCGAACCCGTCGCCGCCGACCGCGCGATGATGCGGAGCTTTCTGCGCGACACGCTGCTCCGCATCCGGACGGCCGAAACAGGCGCCGAAGGGATCTCGATGGCGACCGAGGGCGCCGACATCCTGGTCCTGAACCACGATTTGCCGGACATGAGCGGCGCCGAGTTCCTGAGCCAACTCGCGGGCGCCGCCAAGATCGTCACGCTGATCACCAGCAGCCGACGAGACGACTCAATCGCCATCTCCGTGGCTCGCTCGGGCGTGCTCGGGTTCATCCCCAAGCCGCTCGTCGCGACGACGGTCCGGGCCGCAATCTCCGAAGGCATCGAGCGAGCCCGGTCCGGCGCGATCGATCTCTCCAGCCAGGACGGGATCCTCAGTCAGGTCCTCACGAGGCTGGAGTCGACGGCGATCGAGCTCCAGACCGCGGTCGCCGCAAACGACGCCGACGCGATCTTCCAGCTCTGCCTCCAGCTCAAGGGATACGCGCCCGCGGTCGGGCTCGTGGACATCGGGCAGCTCTCGGAACTCGTCGTTGGAGCGCTGGGCCAGTCCAAGGAACTCGGCGCCATCGAAGATCAGCTCAAAGAACTCGTCGTGCTCTGCCAGTCGGCGTCGAGCCAACGCGCCGCGTAAGCCCGATTCGATCGCAATAATCAGGTGTGGACCGGAGGAACGACCGATCCCCCGCCGCCGTCGCCGCGAGTGACTCGCTCGGTGAGCCAGTGGAAATCACTGGCGCCCTGCATGGCGGCTGCGTAGCAGCCGTCTACCGCGGTCGCTCGGCGTCCGGACGCGATCTGGTCGTCAAGCACGATGACGGTCCATCGGCGTCGCTCAACATTGAGGCGTACATGCTCGAGGTGCTCGCGTCCCACGGCGTGCGCACGCCGGAAGTCATCGCGGTGTCGCCGAACGCGCTCGTCCTCGGCTACATCGCCAACGACGGAAGGCGATCCGCCAAGGGCGAACGCGTACTCGCCCGATGGCTCGCCGACCTGCACCGCGCGCCCCCGCCTGGCGATGGTCGTTACGGGCTCGATCGCGACACCCTGATCGGCCCGCTCAAACAGATCAACGCTTGGGACAGCGACTGGGCGAGGTTCCTCGCCGAGCGTCGCCTCCGGCCGATGGCCGCCCTCGCGCTCGATCGAGGCACGCTCACGAACCGTGAGGCCGAGACGATCGAGCGGATCATCGATCGGACGGACGAACTGATCGGCGACCCGTCGGGTCCGAGCCTCGTCCACGGCGACCTCTGGTCGGGCAACGTGCTGTGGAATGACGGCGAGCCCGCCGCGCTGATCGACCCGGCGGTCTACGTCGCCGACCGCGAGGTCGAACTGGCGTTCATCGACCTCATGGGTGGCGTCCACGAACCGTTCTGGACCGCGTACGCCGAACAGGTCGAGATCCGCCCCGGGTTCTGGGAACGGCGGCGCGATCTCTACGTGCTGTACCCGCTGCTCGTCCACGCGGCGCTGTTTGGCGGCGGGTACGGGGCGCAGGCAACAGCCGTCGCGAAACGGCTCGCCCGAATCTGAGAGCGCATGGGAGACCGACGGGATTCGAACCCGCGACATCCTGGACCACAACCAGGTGCTCTAACCAACTGAGCTACGGCCTCCAACGGCCGCGAACGCGGCCAGGCGATGACGTTAGCTACAGCCTCAAGCCATATCAACAAGCGGACCGATGGGGCGAAGCGAAGGTTCTGTGCTGCCACAGCCCCTAAGAGTGGCTACCTTGAAGATGCTGAAGCGAGCAAGTAGACCAGACAGAGATAAACGCATAAAGTTATCTGAATATCGCACCGCCTCGTCTTGGAGGACAAACGGATGACGACCATGACCACCAAAGGGATCGAACTCAACCTCAACGGCGCCCTGACCAACCGCCCGATCGCGCACCTTGTCGAGCGTGCGCTCGCGGACGGCGAGGGACGCCTCGCGGCGAACGGCGCGCTCGTTTGCCGGACCGGTGATCGAACGGGGCGGAGTCCGAAGGACAAGTACCTCGAGGACACCTCGGCGATCCACGACAAGGTGTGGTGGGGCAAGGTCAACCGTCCGCTCTCGACCGACAAGTTCGATCGCGTGCTCTCGATGGCCACCGAGCATCTCGGCAAGGCCGACCAGCGGTACGTCTTCGACGGATGGGCGGGCGCCGACATCGAGCACCGGCTCGGCGTTCGCGTTGTGACCGAGCAGGCGTGGCACTGCATGTTCTGCGAAACGCTGTTCATCCGCCCGGGATCGGCGGCGGACGCGAGCGATCTGCCCTGGCAGCACGACTGGACGATCCTCAACGCGGGCCGCCGTCGCCTGACGCCCGAGGAACAGGCCGAGTTCGGCGTCGACAGCCCGGTGCTCGTCGCGCAGAGCCTCGAGCGCAAGCTCGTCGTGATCCTCGGCACCGAGTACGCCGGCGAGATGAAGAAGAGCATCTTCTTCGCGATGAACTACGACATGCCCGACCAGGGCGTGTTCCCGATGCACTGCTCGGCAAACATCGCGAAGGACGACCCGACGAACGTCGCGCTGTTCTTCGGCCTCTCGGGCACCGGCAAGACGACGCTCTCGGCCGACCCGAACCGAGCGCTCATCGGCGACGACGAGCACGGCTGGGGTCCGAACGGCGTGTTCAACTTTGAGGGCGGCTGCTACGCCAAGTGCATCAAGCTCACCCGCGAGGGCGAGCCGCAGATCTGGGACGCGATCAAGTTCGGCAGCGTGCTCGAGAACGTCGTGATCAACGACGAGACGCTCGAGCCCGACTATTTCGACGGCTCGATCACCGAGAACACGCGCGTTACCTACCCCGTGGAGTACATCCCGGGCGCACAGATCCCCAGTGTCGGCGCCCACCCGAAGAACGTCATCTTCCTGACCGCCGACGCGTACGGCGTGCTGCCTCCCGTGAGCAAGCTCACACCCGAGCAGGCGATGTACTACTTCATCAACGGCTACACCTCGAAGCTCGCGGGCACCGAGGCGGGCGTCACCGAGCCGCAGCCCAACTTCAGCCCGTGCTTCGGCGGGCCGTTCCTCCCCCGTCGTCCGATGGAGTACGCCCAGATGCTCGCCGACCGCATCAAGCGGTACAAGGCCAACGTCTGGCTGCTCAACACGGGCTGGACGGGCGGCGCCTACGGGCAGGGCCACCGCTTCGAGCTCAGGTACACCCGCGCGATGGTGACCGACATCCTCGACGGCTCGCTGCGTCGCGAGGAGTACGACCAGGATCCCATCTTCGGCCTTTGGATCCCGCGCCACGTCAAGGGCGTGCCCGCCGGCGTCCTTCACCCCGAGGACACCTGGTCCGACGCCAACGCCTACCGCGCGCAGGCGAAGAAGCTCGCCGAGAAGTTCCGCGAGAACGAGAAGCAATTCAAGATCTCGGACGAGGTCCTCGCGGCCGGCCCGAAGATCTGACGATCGCTTCGATTCCCTGAGCCCTCATGCAACCCGGCGGCTCGATCGCGACGGTCTCCCGCAACGCATAAGGCGGGACGACGGTTGCCCTCGAGCCGCTGGGCTTTTTCTTGCGCGACAGGTCCGCTTACGGACACCCGCCCCCGAACGCCTGAAGGAACGAGGTAACGTCGGCGATATCGAACGCTCCGAACGGCGCCGCGAGGTCGGCCGGCGGTTCTGCCGCGCCGAACGCACGGAGGAATTCAACGACGTCCGCGATGTCCAACGAACCGAGAGGCGCCGCGAGGTCGGCGGCGCCGCACCCGACGACATCGGTCAGGGCGACGAGGTCGTCCGCGTTCAGAACGGCGTCGCTCACCACGTCCATCTGCTCATTGACTCCAGCCTTCACGGGCTCCGAACCACCCAGGAGATCCAGGCGATCGCGGAGCAAGGCGACGTCCTCTGCGTCGACCTCACCGTCGAGGTTGACGTCGCCCATCCGCTCGGGCGGGTAGAGCGTCCAGCGGACGTTGATGGGATAGCGCTCGAGGGTGCGCCCCACTTCGCCGCCTGGCCATGCGACGCTTATCGTCGACATCGCGCTCGCCTCGTCGAGGCCGAAGTGGAGCGTCGGCGTTTCTACGGCCTTGTAGTGGTGCCCCGCGCGGACCTCGCGGATTTGCGGCAGCAGGCCTTCCGCCTCGACACGGACAACGGCGCCGACGCCGAAGGTGTTGGCCCCGCGCCCAACGACGTCGAACTGCGCCCAGTTGCGCTTCGAACCCTCATTGTTGATGAATATGTGCAGGTCGCGACCGATCTCGGCGTTGACCACGTCGAGATCGCCGTCGCCATCAAGGTCGCCCGAGACAACGCAAAAACTCGTGGTGTCACCGTCGATCGCCATCGAGTCCGCGACGTTGACGAGCGGGAAGCTTCCGGAGTTCGCGTACAAACAGTTCGTCGCGTTCATCTGGCAGACATACAGGTCGTCGATCGCGTCGTTGTCGTGATCGAAGCACATGGTTCCCCAGCCGATCTCGAACGTCTCGACGCCGGCGCGAGCCTCACCATGCGTAAAGGTGCGATCTCCGTTGTTCAGCAGGAGCTTGTGACCGACCGGGATGTTGGTCACGAAGATGTCGGGCCACCCGTTGCCGTCCATGTCGCCGTAGGCGATGCCCATGCAATCGACATTTGCCTCCGTGCCTGACGACGCGGTGATGTCCACGAACGTTCCCCCGACGTTCTCAAACAAGTGGTTGTGGAACGGGCTGAACGCGCCCTTGTCGGTGCCGAGGTAGAGATCGGCGTCGCCGTCGAGATCGAAGTCGAAGAACGCGGAGACGAGCGTGGGCTCGCCGAGGGCGATGACGCCGAGATCGGCGCCGACGGGGGTGAACGTGCCGTCACCGTTGTTGCGATAGAGCTCGTTCTCCGAGGTGTTGAGCGTGAAGCCGATGACCGTGTTCGTCCGGTTGTTCACGTAGACATCGAGCCACCCGTCCCCGTCGAAGTCGCCCCAGACGCTCCCGAAAGCTGCGCCTCCGTTTGCGATGCCCGCGGCGCTGGCGACCTCGGTGAAGTTCCACCCGCCGTCGTTTCTGTACAGCCGGTCGGGTTCGCCGAAGCGACAGATGTGCAGATCGAGATCGCCATCGGCGTCGAAGTCCGCGGCGCTGACGCCCGCTACCGAGAGGCTGGGAGCGAATCTCGGCGCCCCCTGCGCGAGCGAGCGATCCGTGAAGTATCCCGCGCCATCGTTCTCATAGAGCCCGATCACACCGCCAGCGCCGCCAGTCGCGACGAGGTCGAGATCACGATCACCATCAAGGTCGATCAGCGCGAGACCCGAACCGTACTGCGTCAGGCCGTGCGTCACCCGGTAGGTGACGCCGCGGGCGATCGCCTCGTCGGTGAAGGCGTCCGGCTGACCCGCTGACGCCACGCAGACGACCGCGGCGATGACGCCGCTGGCTAACGGATGCACGCTCCGCATCTTCCGCTCCCCCGCGCCGGACGCCCGGCGACGACACCTTCGGCGGGGACGAGAACCCCGCAAACGACGCTCGTGCCGACGGCACATGCCGCGCACGTCGGGCTTGTTGTCGCCCGATCCCTTCGAACCGGTGAGCGCCAGCCGCAGATTACTTGGAACGAGTCCATGCTCAAAGACAATTTGATCGACATGCGTTGAACGACCGAGCGGGGCCGAACGAGAGCAGCGCCGCTACGCTTCCGCCGATCAGGCTTTATGACGCCGCGCCCAGCGGCGAAGACAGGGGGAACGCCATGACGGATCGCAGGCCATACATCGGTGGCAACTGGAAGATGAACACGAACCGCGAGACCGCGGCGACCCTGACGCGGGACGTGGTGGAAGCCATCGGCGACCGGGCCTCGCGGGTCGACGTCGCGGTCTTCCCGCCGTTCCCCTACCTCCTGACCGTCGGCGCCGTGCTCCGCGAGCGGAACAGCCCCATCACCCTCGGCGCCCAGGACCTCTGGCTCAACCCCGACGGCGCGTTCACGGGCGAGGTGTCGGCCGAGATGCTCGAGGACTGCGGCGTCCGCCCCGTTCTCGCGGGCCACAGCGAGCGACGCCAAGTGATCGGCGAGGCCGACGAGTTGGTCAACCTCAAGGTCCGCCGGACGCTCGAGGCGGGCCTCGACTGCGTGCTCTGCGTCGGCGAGACGCTCGAGCAGCGCGACGCTGGCGAGACCGACAAGGTCAACGAGCGTCAGGTGCGCGCCGGCCTGGCCGAGGTCACGCCCGCGCAGATGCCGCGCGTCGTCATCGCCTACGAGCCCGTCTGGGCGATCGGCACAGGCAAGACCGCGACTCCGGACGACGCTCAGGACGCCCACGCGAAGATCCGCTCCGTCCTGACCGACCTCTACGGCCAGCACCTCGCCGACGCCACGAGGATCATCTACGGCGGCTCGATGAAGCCCGGGAACGCGGCCGAACTGATCGCCCAGCCCGACATCGACGGGGGCCTCATTGGGGGCGCCAGCCTCAAGGGCGCCGACTTCGGACAGATCGTCGCCGCCGCGGCGGGCTGAGCGGCCCGGGGCCTACAGTGGAAGCCCTCGTCAGCGATAGAAGCGGGCCGTCCGGGCCCCGGGAGTCTCGATAGGTGGACTACGGATATCTCCTCACGGTTGGCGGCGTCGTCCTCTTTCTCCTGGTGTGTCTGACGCTCATTCTCACGGTGCTCATCCAGCGTCCGCAGGGCGGTGGGCTCAGCGGCGCCTTCGGAGCAGGCGCGGGCTCCGGCCAGACCGCGTTCGGCGCCAAGACAGGCGACGCTCTGACCATCGCGACGATCGGCATGTTCGTGGCCTTCCTCATCCTCGCGGTGGTCCTGAATTTCGCGGTCCGCCCCGGCCCGGCGCGGACGGGTGGAAGCCAGGGCGCATCGATCACAGACCCCGCCGACGCGGTCGATGAGGACGGCGCCGCGGGCGCGGGGGCGGTCAACAGCGACGCCGAAACACCCGATCCCTCGACGCAAGCCGATGGGAACGCCGATGACGCCGAGGCTGAAGCGTCCTCCGAGACGCCCGCCGAACCCATTGAGGCGCCGGGCGGACCCTGACCGATCTGAGCACAGGCGCGACCACTTCTCGCCGCGCCGACCGGGGAGAACCGCGTGATTCGAAGCATGACCGGCTATGGCGCCGCATCGAGCCACGCCGACGGGACGGACTACCACGTCGAGCTCCGGACCGTCAACAACCGGTACTTCAAGATCGGGCTCCGAATGCCCGACCCGCTCCAGCCGCTGGAGGCCGAGGTCGAGCTGCTCCTCCGCAAACGCCTCAGCCGCGGGAGCGTCAACGTCCGCGTGACGATGGCCGAGAGTTCGGAACGGGCTGCGTACGAGATCAACGCGCCCGCCCTCCGTCGCTACCTCGACGAGATCAACGGCGCCTGGCCCGAGGGCTACGACCGCCCCGCGATCGACGTCGCTTCCCTGCTCTCGCTCCCGGGCGTGCTCCAGGCGCCGGGCGACGAGGGTGAACGCCACGAACGAGCCCGCGGGGCGTTGCTGCCGCTCGTCGAGCGGGCGTGTGACGACCTTCTCGAGATGCGCGAGCGCGAGGGCAAGGCGCTCGGCCACGATCTGCTCGCGCTCAGCCGCGAGATAGGGAGCCGCGTCGCCGAGATCGAAAAGCGAGCTCCGGACGTCGCCACCCAATACGCCGAGCGCCTCCGCTCACGGATCGAGGCCCTCCTCGAGGACGCGACGCTCGCGACCGAGCCCGCGGAGTTGATCCGCGAGGTCGCGGTCTACGCCGAGCGCGTCGACGTCGCGGAGGAGATCACTCGGCTCCGAACACATATCGATCAGTTCGAGCAGCGGGTGACCGACGGCAACGGCGACCCTGTCGGCCGAACGCTCGAATTCCTTGGCCAGGAAATGCTCCGAGAGGCCAATACGATCGCCAGCAAGAGCCCCGACGCCGATGTCAGCCGCCTCGCGGTTGAAATCAAGGGGTACATCGATCGAATCAAGGAACAGACGCAAAACGTCGAATGAATCGGTAGACGACGGCGTCTCGAAGGACGCCTTGGCCCGACCGCTCCCCGGCAAGGAAGCGCCGGCCCCCCGAACGCGTCCGAGAACGCGCCGATCCCTCGAGAGAACGACGTGCACGCGACAGCGCCCAGGCATCCCGTGGCCATGCAGCCCCGCGAGGGCGCCGAGCAGCCCGCGACGCCGCCGCGCGCCCGCTTCGCGCCGGGCGAACTCCGCGCCGTGCTCCAGCGGTATCCCCTCGGCGCCGTCCATGCCCTCCGCGAGTTGATCGGCGGCGCCCCGCAGTCCCCCAAGGCCGTCGCGCGCACCGACGCCGGGACCGTTGTCATCAAACGGCGCGTCGGCCAGGGCGGACGCGAAGCGCTCGAGGTGACCTCGCGCGTTCAGGCACGCGCCGCCGAACAGGGCGTCCCGACGCCCGTCGTGGTCAGGCCGATCGGGCAGATGAATTTCGTCCTCGTTATGGGCGAGCACGCCTACGAGGTCGCGGGGTTCGTGCCGGGGCAGGCCTACCGAGGCGATCCCCGCGCCGCCGCCGCCGCCGGAGCGGCCCTCGCCAAGCTCCATCGGATCGATCTCCCCCACCGCGAACGAGCGGCCCTTCCCACGCGCGACCGCGCGACCGAGGATCGCGTCATGGCCGCCCTTGACGCCATGGCGCATTCGAACCCCGCGCTCACGGGCGTCGCTTTCGAGCTCGCCGCCGCCTGGGTGTGGGCCGAGGAATCGATGGCTGCCGCAGGGGCTCCCACGGGCCCGATCGGCGTGGTGCACGGCGACTTCCACGGCGGCAACACGCTCTACAACGGCTCCACGCTCGCAGGCGTGATCGACTTCGACCGCGCCGCCGTCGCGAACCAGCTCGACGAACTCGCGTCCGCGGCCGTGTGGTTCAGCCTCGAGAGTATCGGCCTCTCCGGACAGCTCCGGCTGCCACAAGAAGGCTCGCTCCGCGCCTTCCTCCGCGCTTACATCGTCGCGGCCGAGCTCACCGCGACGAACGTCGGCTCGCTTCCCGCCCGGATGACCCGAACCCTCGTCGAGCACGCCGCGGCCTCGACACCCGCTCAGCGTTCGACCGAGATGCTGGCCCGCGTCGCGGCCGTCGCCCGCTGGATCCGGGCCCACGCCGACGAAACCGTCCGAGCCACGCTGCCTGTCAGCCGTTGACTCGGGAGCCGGATCGACGACAATATCAGGATGCGAACGAAGCGGGCCCTCATCTACGCGATCACCGCCGCCACGCTGCTCGGGCCGATGGCGAGCGGCCAGAACGCTCCGAACGCCCAGCCCCGTGCGAACGCGATCCCCGATCTCACGGTCGACGAACTCGTCGCGTTGCTCGACCACGACGACTTCACGCTCCGCGAGAACACGATGGCCTCGCTCGTCCGCGACGAGGACATTGCCTTCGAGGAACTCGCCGCTCGGTCGGCCGATCCCTCGCTTTCCCTTGAGCAGCGGACCAGGCTCGACCGGGTGCTGGAATACCGCTACTTCGCGATGCCCATCCCGGCGCTCGGCGTCCGTGGCGGGAGCATCGATACCGAGGATCCCGTGTTCATCGCGGACACCGTGCAGGGATTCGACGCCGCGATCAAGCTCGAGCGGAACGACGCGGTGCTCGCGGTGGATGGCGAGCCGATCGCCGACTGGGAAGAGCTCGTCGTGCACATCATGAGCTACCAGCCGGGCGAGACGATCGAGCTGAGCGTCGCCAGGACGCCCGTCGGCGGCGGCGACCGAGAAACCATCGAGGTCCCCGTCGTGATCGGGCGGTATGACAGCCTCCGCGCGAACGGGGACCCCCGCGTCGCGGACCGTCTCGCGGGCCTGCAGCTCCGCCTCGAACGCCTCGGTTTCACTCCGCCATCGCGCCGTGCGGGCGGAGGGCTCGGCGCGCCGATGTGGCTCGAAGCAGAGGGCCTCTGGCCGCCGCCCGAAGCGAACACGCCGATCGGCGAGACGGGCCTCCGCGCTGGGTTCCGCGATGACCCATCTCGCTACTTCAGCCCGTCCGGACAGCCCGCCGTCTCACTCCGCGCGTCGACGCTCAGAAGGCCCGATCTCAGCGCCCGCGAGCGGTTCGCGACGCGCGGCATCGGCGTCCGCGCGGGTCGCCCGCCGTGGTGGGAATCGCTCCAGGCCTTCCGCATCGCCTCGCAGCAGCTCGCAGAGTTCGACGCTCGCTACCTCGACGGCGCCCCGACCGATTTCGCCCAGCGCGAGGCCCGAGCGGCGCGGATGCAGGAGCAGCGGACGCACACGATGGAGTCGCTCAAGATCTTCCGCGAAGCGCTTGAAGAAGCCCCCGCGGCCCAACCGCTTCCCACCACCGATACGAACAACGACGAACGCGTTCAGACACCCACGGACTGACGACGATCAGTGGAGCGCCTCGATCGCGGCGCGAACGAGTTCCACGCCCTTCTCGACCGCTTCGTCAGAGAAGCCTGCGTTTTCGATCGCTGCGACCAGTCGTTCCGCTCGCCCCCTCAGACGTCCGCCGCGCGCCGGGTCATCGAGCGACGCCGCGTCGCGCAGGTTGTCGAGCACATCGCCGAGCTTGATGAGCCAAGCGTCGCGTCCCGCGTCGATCACGCCGCGCTCGTAGAGCACTTCTCGCTCGGCTTCCGGGAGGCGCATGTCCTTCGTCATCGTCGCGACGAGGCGCGCGGCGCGATCGCCGAACGCTTCCGCGACATCGTCGTAGTCCGCGGGCGTGTCCTCGATCACGTCGTGCAGCGCCGCGGCGGCGAGGATCTCCTCGTCCTCAACGCCGAACTCATCACGCAGACTGAACGCCACGCGGACGACGTGCGCCGCGTAGGGCGTGCGCCCGTCCCGCCGCGTCTGGCCTAAGTGCGCCCGGCACGCGAACGCGATCGCGCCGTGCCAGAGCGGCGCTCCGCTCACGACTCGTCTTCGCCGTCGCCCGCGCCCGCCCCGCCGGCGTCAACGATCCGCTTGAGGTTGGTCTCGTAGCCGAGCTTGATCTTCGAGGGGTTGCCCGAGTGCTCATCGAAGATGAGCAGCTCGTTCGCCTGCTCGACCAGCCAGCTCGCGGGAAGCGGGACCGACTGCTCGGCGCCCGTCGCCGTTCCGTCGGCCGTCGCGACGAAGTAGCGGCGCAGGTGACGCCCGTTCAGGAAAATCTGACCCTTGGTCATCCCGCTAAGCGTGAGCATGAGCGGATGCTCGCTCGAGGGCTCGGCGCTGAACTCGGCGCGCCACCAGGCCGGGGCGGCGTTCTCGCCCGCCATCGATGCCTTCGTGACCGACTCGAACGCGCTCGACGCGGGCGGCTCCCACTTCGCAAAGCCCCACTCGGCCTTGGCCGTGATCTCGCTCGTCACCTCGACGACGCTCGTCGCGTCGGACAACGCCCCGACGATCGCCTCCGCGTCGGACGGGTCGGCCCCGTCGAGCAGCGGCGCGAAGTCGATGGTGTTGTTGCCGCGGTTGAGCTTCTCGGCGTCGAGCCAGAGGCTCACCGAGCCCCCCTGATCAACGAACGCCTCGATCTCGCCGTTGAGCACGAGCAGACCTGCCGTCGGCGACGGCCCGAGAGTTACGACGAGCGGCGACTTCCTGCGATGAGCGATGACCCAACGCAGTCGGTACGGGCTCGTCGCGTCCCCCGTGTGGACGTTCATGAGCGCCCGTTCGAGCGAGAGCGGCTCGAGCGGCGCGTCCTCGGCGATGGTCGGCTTCCCGATCTTCATCGTCGTCACTTCGCACAGCTCGCGTGTCACGCCACGGGGCGTGAGCAGTGTCGAACCGCCGCACAGCCGACCCGCGTTCTCAGCGAGGACCGTGATGGTCCGCTGCCCACGCTTGAGCGAGACGGAGAGCTCCGGCTTCGCCCCAGCGCCGAGGCCGAGCACGCCAACGGACTGCCCATCGACGAAAACCTGGAGCCGGTCTTCCGCGCCGGGCGCCGCGAGCTTGCAGCGCTTCGCCGCCCCGAGCTTCACGACCGCTCGGTACCACCCGTAACCACGCGGCGCGCCGAGCTTGGCCAGATCGGCCGGCCCGTCGATCGTCGCGAAACGCGGGCTCTCGCCCGTGATGTGCTCATCGGACGGCGCGCATGTCCACGCCTCGAGCGATGACTTCGGCGCAGAGCCCGATCGACCGGGCGAGCGGCTCGTCACCGAGCCCCCGGCCGCGACGTGCGTGAACTTCTTGCCCGTGCCGGGCAGGCTCACTGGCTCGCCGTTGTGGTCGACGGAATGCACGCCAACGTACACACCCGAACTCGTAAGGAACGTCTGGTCGGCTGTCTCCTCACTCACGACCACGACCGTGATGCCCTCGACGACCTCGGCGTGCGCCTGGCCCTCCTTGGGAACCTCCACGCGGAGCGGCGTGCCGTTGATCGTCACCTCGCCCTCGGCGCCAGTCGGACCAAAGCACACGAGCATCTCGCCCGCGTGCGCAAGCACGCACAGGCTGCTCCGCGTGAGCGTCGCCCGACCGCCCAGGTGGACGTTCATCAGGCACCACACCACCCGCTGCTCGCCGATCGGGACGTCGAGCCCCGATCCATCGGGAAGAACGAGGTGCACGGTCTCGAGCGTGCGCTTCTTCCCCGATTCCTCGCGGGCGAACACCCACGCGACCTCGCCCTGCGAGCCGCTGGTGTGGATGATCGAGGTCGCGTTCGGATCGTCAGGATCGGCCACGATCGGACGCGGGTCGTCCTGCGCCGCCGCGAGCACCCGCCCGAACGTCGAAGCGAAGTTCATCAGGCGGCGCATCGGACCGAACAGCGCGACGGGCGACCCCCCCTCGTCGATCATGCCTCCCGAATCCTGCGACGCGTCTCGCAGACCGGTGTCCGTCGCCGTCCCGAGCCCGCGACCGGGCCAGAAGCCGAAGGTCGTCCCACGAGCGAACGGGGTGATGTTCACCTGCCCGCCCGCGGCGTAGGCCTCGGCGAGACGGCGCTGAAGCGTGAGCGGATCGGGCGCCTCGGGCGGCGGCGAGCCGAGCTGCACCGGACGAGGCGACGGGAAGTCGATCACCACCCGCGGCTGTGTCGGCCGCACCGACGAGAGCTGACGAACCGAGCCGAAGAGCCCCGCCTCGCCACGCCACCCGTCGACCTGTCCCTCGACGCTCTGCCAGAGGTCGTTGCTGTTGATCACGGGGACCTTGAACCCCGCCTCGCGGAAGTACCGCCCCAGCTCGTCGAGGTACGACGCGCGGATCGACTCGTCGCCGCACGTCCACGACCGCTCCTGCTCGATCATCACGATCGGCCCGGGCTTGCCCTCGTCGTTCGACGTCACCTGGAGACCCGAGAGCTGACCCGCGAGCGCCGTGACGTACCGGCTGCACGCCTCGAGGAAGACCGGGCCGCCCGAACGCAGCTTCACATCGTCCGCCATCGCGAGCCAGTGGGGAATGCCACCGAGGTCCCAACCCGACGCGCTGAACGGGCCCGGGCGCAGGATGCACATCATCCCGTGCTCGCCGACGAGGCGCACGAACTTCGCGACATCTGCCTGGCCCGAGAAGTCGAACTGACCCGCGCGGGGCTCGACCTCGTTCCAGAACACCGTCGTCTCGATCGTGTTCAGCCCCGCGAGCTTCGCCGCGTGCAAACGATCAGACCACTCATCAACGGGGATACGCGAGTGATGAATCGACCCGCTGACGAGCCAGATCCTGCGGCCATCGAGCATGAAGCTTCGGCCGTCGTAGGTTACGGATGCCATGTGCTAGACTGTTCCTCAATCGACCCGCTCGCCGCGGCGGGCCCTCACGTCGCGCCCGGGCGCCGACGTGACGCGCTCCGGTGAACCACAAAGGATAAGAATCGTCCCGCCCCGCTGCAACACGCCGCAACGAGCGGCCCGCGGAACGCTACCACCCTCCACCAACATGAAACGAGCTTCGACGAACTTCGCCCTGCCCGCGGCCCTCACGGCTCTCGCCGCCGCCACCCTCATCTTCGCCGGGTGCACCGACCCTCTCCACCGCATCGACAAGAAGACCCGCCGTCTCGTCGAACTCCGGTCCGATGAACTGGGCCGCCACACCATCGCGCCGACCCGCACGGCTCCCGTCCCCTCGTTCAAGGACAGGCGCCTGAACGACACCGATCCGGAGACCACCAACCCCCCTCCCGAGGAACTCGACTACCAGACACCAAGCGAACCTCGGACCGACCGAGTCGTCGCCGAACGGCTCGCGGGGTACGCCAGCTACGCCATCGGCGCAGGACCCGACGCGAGCGGCGCCACGCCTCCCCCGCCCCGACCCGTCAATTTCAACGAAGCCCTCCGCGTCGCCCAGTCCACAGCTCCCGAGTACCTCTTCGAGGAAGAGGCGTACGTTCTCGACGCGATCGCTGTTCTCTCAGCGCGGAACCTGTTTCGCCCCCGATTCTTCAACGAGACGAGCGTTCAGGTCGCGGGATTCGGTCGTGAGGGCAACTACGACCACGTCCTCGACATCATCAACAGCCTCGGACTGACCAAGAACCTCCCCTCGGGTGGCTCGATCGCCGCGACTTGGATCGTCCGAGCCACCGACCAACTCCGCGAGACCGTCTCGGGCGGCTACGTCCAGTCGTCGGAACTCGCGCTGTCGGCGAACATCCCCCTGCTTCGCGGGGCAGGCGCGATCGCGCGCGAAAACCTCATCCAGGCCGAACGCAACCTCGTGTACTCGGCCCGCGACTTCGAACGCTCCCGTCGCGAGTTGCTCGTCCAGATCGCCAACGATTACTTCGGCCTCCTCCAGCAGCAGAGCGGCATCGCCAACATCGAGCGTCAGCTCGCGGGGCTCCGACAGCTCGCCGAGCAGACCGCGGCCCGCGTGGACGCCGGCCGCCTCGAGCCGTTCCAAAGACAGCTCTCCGCCAACCAGGTGCTGACGACCGAGGCGCGCCTCGCGGGCGCGCGGGAGTCGTACACGCTCGCCCTCGATAACTTCAAACTGCGGCTCGGGTTACCGATCGAGATCCCGATCAACATCCTCCCGCTTGATTTCGATCTACCTGAGCCTGCGATCGAGCTCGCCGAGGCCGCGGACCGCAGCCTCGCGTTCCGCCTCGATCTTCAGAACCAGCGCGACATCGTCGTCGACGCCCGCCGAGCCGTCCGCAACGCCCGAAACGGCCTCCTTCCCGACCTGAACATCGCGGGCTCGGTCGGCATCCCCACCGAAGCCAACGACCCGACGGGTGGGCTCAGCATCGACGCCGAAGATCTGAACTACTCGCTCTCCGCCAACCTCGGCCTTCCGCTCGACCGCCGCGCCGAACACCTCGCCGTCCGCTCGTCGTTGATCCTGCTGGAGCGGTCCGAGCGCAACCTCCAGGTCTCGAATGACCGTGTCATCATCGAGTCCCGCCAGGCCGTCCGCCAGATCGACCTCGCCCGCTTCCAGCTCGAACTCGCCGAGCGAGGCGTCGAGATCAATGAACTTCGTCTCGAGGACCTCCGACTCCGCGACGACACCGATCCGCAGCGGATCGTCGACGCCGAGAACGAACTCATCGCGGCCCGAAACGCCCGCGACCAGGCCCGCACCGACCTACGCAACGCCATCCTGAACTATCTGCTCGACACGGGCCAGCTCCGCGTCGCGAAGGACGGCACGCTTCTCCGACTACCCGGGATGGGCGGCACAGCGGCGGCCTCGTCGGACGACGCCTTCCCCGAAGATGGGTGATTCGGCGGCGAGCCGTTCTTCCACAATCCAGAAAGTTATCCACAGACTCTTCACTCGCGACGGTCGCCGCCGCGCAGAAAACGGCGCCAGTACCGCACGGCTTCGCGTGTCGTCAGAATTCGGCCGCATTCCGGACACCGTTGCTCGTCGTGCGCACGGCCCGATAAATCGTGCCCACAGAAAACGCAAAGGCGAAGCCGGGCACGCAACACGCTGCGCGCGAGGTTCCGGCGCACCGGCCCGAGATAGATCGCCGCGACGAGCGGCGGCCCGAACGCGAACAACGACCCGAAAGTCAAGATCAATCCGCCCTCGACTCCGCTCGAATACCGCACAAAACCGAGCGAATGAACGATGATCGCCGCCCCGAGCCCAACTCCGACGACCGCCGCGCCCGCGACGCCGACCCACAACAGTTTGATACCGCTCGAAACCCGAGACGTCAATATCGGACCCGGACGCCGATCGATGAGCGCGAGATCCTGTATCAGAGCCTCGTCACACTCCGATCGCGAATCCTCGCGGGCATAGGGAATTGAACCTAGATTTCCAGATCCGTTCGGATCACTCAACGGTCACCGACTTGGCAAGGTTGCGCGGCTTATCCACATCATGCCCACGCAGCACCGCCGCGTGATAGGCCATGAGTTGGAGCGGGACCACCGCAACAAGTGGGCTCAGAGGCTCCGCCACATCCGGGATGAAGATCACGTCCTCGGCGATCGACTTGATCCGCTCGTCGCCCTCGGTGGCCACCGCGATGATGTGCCCTCCGCGACTGCGGACCTCTTCGATGTTGCTCACGACCTTCTCGTACTGGGCGCCCTGGGTCGCGATGAACACGCACGGCATGCCGTTGTCGATCAGCGCGATCGGCCCGTGCTTCATCTCGGCGGCGGGCATGCCCTCCGCGTGGATGTAGCTGATTTCCTTGAGCTTGAGAGCGCCCTCCATGGCGGTCGGGTAGTTGTACCCGCGTCCGAGGAACAGCCAGTTCTCCCGCTCGATGTACTTGGCCGTGATGTCCTTAATTTGCTCGTCGAGCTTGAGCGTCGCGTCGATCTGGTCGGGGATGCGCTCGAACTCCTCGATGATCCGCTGGACCGCGGGCGTGCTCATGAACCGCCGGCGGGCGAGCCAAAGGCTGAGCATCGTCAGCACGGCGACCTGCCCCGTGAACGCCTTGGTGCTCGCGACGCCGATCTCGGGCCCGACTCGGAGGTACACGCCCGCGTGCGTGTCGCGCGAGATCGTCGAGCCAACGACGTTCACGACGCCGAGCGTCAGGGCGCCGCGGTCGCGGGCCTCATGGAGCGCCGCGAGCGTGTCCGCCGTCTCGCCCGACTGGCTCACCGCGATCGCGACCGTCCGTTCCTCGATGATCGGGTTGCGGTACCGAAGCTCGCTCGCGTACTCGACCTCGACCGGGATCTTCGCGAGGTCCTCGAAGAGGTACTCGCCGATCATGCCCGCGTGCAACGCCGTGCCTTGGGCAGCGATGATGATCCGTCGCGAGCGGACCAGTTCCTGCTCGAAGCTCTTGAGACCGCCGAGGACCACGCGGCCCTCGTTCTTGTCGAGCCGCCCACGCATGCAGGTCCGCAGCGCGTCGGGCTGCTCGTAGATCTCCTTGAGCATGTAGTGCTCGTACGAACCGAGCTCGATCTCGTCGAGCTCGAGCTCGAGCTGCATCACCTTCGGCGTCAGCTCCACGTTGTCGAGCGTGCTCGTGCGGAAGCCGTCGCGGCTCAGCCTCACGACGGTGTAGTCCTCGAGCGTCATCGCCTGCGCGGTATGGGCGACTATGGCCGACCCGTCGGACGCGACGATGTACTCTCCGCTGCCGATGCCAACGATCAGCGGGCTGCCCTTGCGGGCGCAGACGAGCGTGTCGGGCTCATCGACGCACATCACGGCGATCGAATACGCCCCTGTCACCTCGCGGAGCGCGGACTGCACCGCCCGCTCGAGGTCGCCCTCATAAAGATGGGCGATCAGATTCGCGAGGACCTCGCTGTCCGTCTCGGTGTGGAACTTCCGACCGTGCTCGATGAGGTACTTCTTGAGGACGTCGTAGTTCTCGATGATCCCGTTGTGGATCAGGCAGATCGTTCCCGTGTCATCGACGTGCGGGTGCGCGTTGACGTCGGTCACACCGCCGTGCGTCGCCCACCGCGTGTGAGCGATGCCGAGCGTCGATCCTGAGGAGGCCTTGTCCTTTGCGACCTCGGTCAGAGCGGCGACCCGTCCGATCGTCTTTCGCACATCGATCCGCCCCTTGCCGGAACCGTCGGGCTCGAGCAAAGCGATGCCCGCGGAGTCATACCCGCGGTATTCGAGACGCTTGAGGCCCTCGATCAGCAGGCGGTGGCACGGCCTGTTTCCGATGTACGCGACGATTCCACACATGACCGTTCCCCTTCACGCGCCCCGCGTCAGCGTCTCGCGACCGGCGCCCGCCATCCTACCGCCCGACTCCGCACCCCCGGGCGCCCGCGCCGGAACTTGCCGCCGCTTCTCATCCGTTCGGCAATCACGGCGCGATCGCGGCGTTCAGCGGTCATACGCCGCCCGCGACCACGAAGATCGCTCGGCGAACACGCAAGGAGCCCGAGCTATGTCAGCACATCGACACGACGCGTCCCCCATCCGAGCGCCGCTCACCGCCGCCGCCGTTTTGGCGCTCGCCTGCGCCGCAGGGCTTACCACCGCGGGCGAACCCGATCCGACGGACGCGCACGCGTTCTCGGACCACCACGACCTCCTCGCCGGCCCCGATCTCGCGGAGATGCCGCCCCCGCCCGGCCTCGGCCTGATGGGCTTCGACGGCGCCATGGAGCGACCGGAGGTCCCGATCGCCGAGCTCGCGATCGACTCGCTCGACCTCGACGACGCCACGCTCGACCGCGTCGCGACCGTCCTCCAGGAACGCGCGTCCGCGATCGACGCCTTCGTGCTCGAGAACACCGCGCTGCTCGAGAAGCTCCGCGCCGCCCGACAGAGCACCGACCGCGAACAACTCCGTGAGCTGATGCGCGAGGCGTTTACCGACCTCCGCCCGGAACTGGAAAAGGGCTCGCTCGAGGACCGGATCGCCGCGGTTCTCCCCGCCGAATCCGCCGAACAGTACCACCAGACGATCAAGGCCCACCGCGACGCGGTCCGCGCGACCCAAGACGCCAAGCGCGCGCCCCGCGACACCGACGCCGCCGCGAAGGGCCCACGGCCTGAGCGCGGTATGCGCGAACGGCCCGAAGGCGCGCCCCGACCCCGAGACGGTCGCGCTGAAGGTCGCGGAGCAGGACGCCCGGACATGCGCGGCGAACTCCGGGAGATCATCTTCATCGAGATCCCGCGCAGCCACGAGCGTATCAAGGGCCAGCGCGAGGCGAACATGACCGACCTCATCGAGACGCTCGATCTCGACGCCACCACCGCCGACCGCGTCCGCTCCGCCATCCGCCAGGCCGCGGAGGAAGCGGGCGGGCCGGAGAACGTCGACCGCCGCGAGGTGATGCGTTCGATCGCGAGCGAACTCAGCCCGGAGCAGCGGCAGAAGCTCCGCGAAGTGATGCGCAACCGCCGCGGAAGCTGACCCGCCTTCCGACGACGACAGAAATCTCATGCCACGCCCGACGACCGCCGAAACGCGGTCGGCGGGATTCCCAATCACGCGGCGCCCGCCCAGGAGTCCACCCAGAAGTCCGCCCAGTGGCCTTCACAGGCAACAGGACCTCCGATCCAGGGAGTCGCCGAATGGTCGCCCTCGCCAAGCACGCCCGCGTCCTGTCACCGATCGCGCTCGTGGCCACCTTCGCGGGTTTGATCGCGGCACAGCCCACCACCGATCCGCTCGCGGGACCGACGATCAGCGACCAAACCGATGATCACCCGGAGTCGCTCGTACGGGTGGGCTACGACGGCCTGATCCGTCCACCCGAGGCTCCGCCGGCCATCGCTGCCCTCCGCCTCCTGGACCTCACCGATGAGGAACGCCAGCCGATCGACGAACTCCTCGGCGAGCGATGGACGATCTTCGACCGCCTCGTCCGCGAGCACGCGCTCCTGCTGGCCCAGATCGAGCCCGTGATGACCGCGGGCGGCGGCGCGGAGAAGGCCGAGGTCATCCGCGAGGGGCTCGTCGCTCTCCAACCCGTCCGCGCGTCGGGTCGCCTCCGCGACCGCCTCGGCGCCGCGCTCCCGCCTGAGAAGCGGCCGCGCTACGCGTCGCTCCTCGCGGAGTATGACCAGGCGTTCTACGAACAGATGCGACGAACCGGCGAGGCCGACGGCCCGTGGGCCTACCGCATGAAGCGGTACTGGGACGACATCGCCTGGGAACTCGAACGCGCCGCCGAACGCGTCTTCCAAGAAGAGGACACCGACGGTCTGGCGACGCTCGTCGAACGCCTCGAGCTCTCGACCGATCAGGAGGCCCGCATCCGAACGATGGCCGAAGCCGCGTACATCGAGAGCGGCGGATTCCTGAGCAAGGACGAGGAGCAGCGGCTCTTCACCCGGATCCTCGACGAACTCCAATGGGACCAGCGCCTGAAGCTCCTGGGGATGGCGCTGCGCGGCGAACTGGACAAGAACGACGAAATGAACCCCTGATCGCGCCCCGCTTCGTGGACGAGGGGCCGCTTGCCCGGTACCCTCATCCAGTTTGCGCACCGACGACGCCCGGCCTCCCCAGGCGCGCCCCGGTGCGCCATGCCGGCGGGCCGCGATGCCACGACGCGACGACCTCTCGACCATCCTCGTCATCGGTTCCGGGCCCATCGTCATCGGGCAGGGCTGCGAGTTCGACTACTCGGGGGCCCAGGCCTGCAAGGCGCTGCGGGACGAGGGCTACCGCGTCGTCCTCGTCAACTCGAACCCCGCGACGATCATGACCGACCCCGCGTTCGCGGATCGGACCTACATCGAGCCGATCACGCCCGAGGCGGTCACCAAGATCATCGAGGCCGAGCGGGACCTCGGACGCCCGATCGACGCCGTGCTGCCGACGCTCGGCGGCCAGACCGCGCTCAACTGCGCCTGCGCTCTCTACGACGACGGCGTCTTCGACGAGTTCCAGATCGAGATGATCGGCGCCGACCGGCGCGTCATCCACCGCGCCGAGGACCGCAGCGCGTTCCGCGATGTCTGCGAGTCGATCGGCGTCGCGATGCCCGAATCCAAGACCGTCACCAATCTGCCCGAGGCCCACGCGTTCCTCGAGCAGATCGGCCTGCCCGCGATCATCCGCCCCGCGTTCACGCTCGGCGGCTGGGGCGGCGGCGTCGCGCACAACCGCCAGGAGTTCGACGAGCTCGTCCAGCGCGGCTGCCGCGCGAGCATGATCGGGCAGGTCCAGATCGACCGCTCGCTCCTCGGCTGGAAGGAGTACGAGCTCGAGGTCGTCCGCGACAAGAAGGACAACTGCGTCATCGTCTGCGGCATCGAGAACATCGATCCGATGGGCGTCCACACGGGCGACTCGGTCACGGTCGCCCCGATCCTCACGCTGACCGACAAGGAATACCAGGCCCTCCGCGACGCCGCGATCGCGATCATGCGCGAGGTCGGCGTCGAGACCGGCGGCTCGAACGTGCAGTTCGCGGTTAACCCCCGACCCTCGAACGACCACAAGTTCGAGTTCGTCTGTGTCGAGATGAACCCGCGCGTGTCCCGCTCCAGCGCGCTCGCGTCGAAGGCGACGGGCTTCCCGATCGCCAAGATCGCCGCCCGCCTCGCCGTCGGCTACACGCTCGACGAGCTCCGCAACGACATCACCCGCACCACCAGCGCCTGCTTCGAGCCCGCGATCGACTACGTCGTCACGAAGATGCCGCGCTGGACGTTCGAGAAGTTCCCCGAGGCCAACGAGACGCTCACGACGCAGATGAAGTCCGTCGGCGAGGCGATGGCCATCGGACGCACCTTCAAGGAATCGTTCCAGAAGTGCGTCCGCTCGATGGATGTCAAGCGTTTCGGCCTCGGCCTTGACCGCAACGACAAGTGGCTTGCGTACGAACGCGCGATGCTTCGGGAACAGGGCGCGGGCGACCGCCCCGTCAACGTCCCGCGCGTAGCCCCGCCGACCGACGACACGACCTCCGACCCCGTGGCGGGGCGCGTGAGCCTCGGCGCCCGCACCGCGGACGGCCAGCCGATCGAGTGGCCCATCGATGAGGAGAAGCTCCACCGCAAGCTCGGCGTGCCGAGCCAGGGGCGCCTCTACTACGTGCGGTACGCCCTCAAGATGGGCTACACCGTCGACCACATCAGCGAGCTGAGCGGCATCGACCCGTTCTTCATCGATCAGATCGCCGAGCTCGTCGAGTTCGAGGACACGCTCTGCCGCTACGAGCGCCTCGAGGACGTGCCGCGCGAGGTGATGTTCGAAGCCAAACGCCTCGGCTACGCCGACGCACAGCTCGCGTGCCTCTACCTCGGCACGATCTCCAGCGAGACGATCCTCGAAGCCCGCGCCTTCCGCGAGTCGCTCGGCGTCAAGCCCGTCTACAAGCAGGTCGACACGTGCGCAGCCGAGTTCGAGGCCGTCACCCCCTACTACTACAGCACCTACCAGCGCGGCCACCTGAGCCTCAACGACGCGGGCGAGACCGTCGAGATCGAGCCCGAGGACGAGATCCGCGCCCACCCCGATCGCGAGAAGGTCATCATCCTCGGCGGCGGCCCCAACCGCATCGGCCAGGGCATCGAGTTCGACTACTGCTGCGTCCACGCCGCCTTCGCCGCCAACGAGCTCGGCTTCGAGTCGGTGATGATCAATTCGAACCCCGAGACGGTCTCGACCGACTACGACACCTCCGACCTGCTCTTCTTCGAGCCGCTAACGCTCGAGGACACGCTGAACGTGATCGAGCGGCTGAACGAAGTGAGCGACGGAGCGACGGAGCGACAAAGTGACGAAGGGTCTTCGACGCAGCCGTCCTCCGGTTCCTCCCCTTTGTCGCTCCGGCGCTCCGTCGCTCCGTCGCTCGATCGGCCCATCGGGCCCGTCAAGGGCGTCATCGTCCAGTTCGGCGGCCAGACCCCCCTCAACCTCTCGGGCGGGCTCGATCTCGCGGGCGTCCCCATCCTCGGCACCCCGCTCGACGCGATCGACCGCGCAGAGGACCGCGAACGCTTCGACGAGCTCCTGACCACGCTCGATCTCAAACGCCCCGCCGGCGCCATCGCCCACTCTCTAGACGAAGCCCGCGAACGCGCCAAGGCCATCGGCTACCCGGTCCTCGTCCGCCCGAGCTACGTCCTCGGCGGCCGCGGCATGGAGATCTGCTACGACGAGAAGAGCCTCGTCCACTACATGACCAGCGCCCTCGACATCTCCGACCTCGAAGGCGCCCCCGTCCTCATCGACCAGTTCCTCGACGGCGCCATCGAAGTCGACGTCGACGTCGTGGCGGACTACGGGAACACCACAACTGATGGCCCTAACGCACGGATGCCGGATGCCGATGGCCGGACGCCGCAGGCCCTCGTCTGCGGCGTCATGGAACACATCGAGCACGCGGGCGTCCACTCGGGCGACTCGACCTGCACCGTCCCGCCGTCGACGCTCCATCACCGCGTCGTCGACCGCATCCGCGACACCGCGCGACGCATCGCCGAAGAGCTCGGCGTCTGCGGGCTCATGAACGTGCAGGCCGCGATCAAGGACGACGAGATCTACATCATCGAGGTCAACCCCCGCGCGAGCCGCACCGTGCCATTCGTCGGCAAGGCCAAGCAGGTCGCGTGGGCGTCCGTCGCCGCGAAGGCGATGATGGGCCGCTCGCTCGCCGATCAGGAAGCAGCCGAACGCCCCGATGTGGGCTTCTTCGCCATCAAGGCCCCGGTCTTCCCGTTCCAGAAGTTCCCAGGCGTCGACTTCGTCCTCGGCCCCGAGATGCGTTCGACGGGCGAGGTCATGGGCGTCGACATCTCCCTCCCTACCGCCTATCTCAAGGCCCAGCTCGCCGCGGGCGTCACGCTCCCGCGCGAAGGCGGCGTGTTCATCTCCGTCCGGCGCGCCGACCGCAACGACGTCGTCGACGCCGCCCGCTCGCTCATGGCCATGGGCTTCGAGGTCTACTGCACCGACGGAACGGGCGAAGCGCTCGCTCGCCACGGCCTCCGCCCGAGGCTGCTCCAGAAGATCGCCGCGGGCGTGCGCCCCAACGTCATCGACCTGATGACCGACGGCCGCATCGCTCTGGTCATCAACACGCCCACGCGAACGGGCTGGAAGACCGACGAGGGCGCCATCCGCGCGACCGCCGTAAGACTTGGCATCACGATGCTCACCACGATCTCGGCCACGAACGCCGCCGTCCGCGCGATCGAGGCCAACCGAGCCGGGGTCTGGACCGTCCGAGCGTTGCAGGACCTCGACGCGCTCGCCGCCGAGTCGCCCGCAGTCACGAATTCCTAACTCGCGTCGGTCGACGCGCCCCCGTCAGGACGCGACCCGCCCGCCAGAACGCCGACGCCGACCACCCGTGGCGCCCCAAGCCGCCAGAGCCGCGAGGCTCAGCACGCCGGGCGACGGAACGTCGGGCGTTTCGTCATCGGGCTCGACCTCCTCGTCGGGGTCGATCGGGTCCATGTCCTCGGGATCTTCAGGCTCCATCTCGGGCTCGGGCAGATCGTCCAGGCCTTCGTCCATCGCCAACGGCTGCAGCTCGGGCGGCAACGCCGGGAACGCGCGACCACCGCCGCCCGCTCCGCCTCCGCCGCCACCACCGCGACGACCGCCCCCACCGCCGTTTCCAACGACATGACCTGAGATCGTCGAGATCCGGTCCGTGAACCCCGGGTCGAAGTTCTCCTCGATCTCCGAGTCGAGCACGAACGCCAGGCCCTCGGCGTCGGTGATGCCCAGGTCGGTCAGATCGAACGACTCGAAGTCGCGCCGGTCGTCGTACGACTCGACCATCAGTCGGCGCGACGCCTTGTCGAAGAACGTCGTCCGATCGTTCACCGCGTCCCACACCGCGGCGCTCAGCGACGCTGACGAACCGGGTCCCACCCCACCGCCCGCGCCCGAGCCGGTCCCGCCGATGCCCTCGAACCGCGTCCCGCGGATCGTCGCGGACGCCGGATCCACCATCACCACGCGCCCGTGGTCGTTGTCCGTTACCAACAGCATGCCGCCGGGTCCGATCGCTACGTCGCCGCCGCCCGACACCCGGTCGTCACCCATCGTGATCGGCCCGACCGTGCGGGCGGTCACGAAGTTGTTCGCGCCGAACATCGCCACCACCAGCGTGTCGGGCGTCGACGGGTCGTCGTCCGAGGCGAGCGCGTACATCTCCCCGAAGATCGGGTCACCCGCGATCCCCGTGATCCGCGTCCCGGGCGCGAGGCCCTCAGGCGCGAGCGAGCCACGAACCTTCGCGACGATCGGCATCGACGGCGTCGCTTCGCGCAGGTTCACCTCCAGCAGCACCGGACCGCGATACTCGCCGATGTCGCGGTTCACCGCAGCAAACGCGCGACGCTCCGTGATCACCGTGAACGCCTCGGCGCTGTCGCCGACGTCCACCAGCTTCCCGTTCTCCACGTAGCTGATCGAGCCATAGTCCGCAAACGTTGCGCGTGGTTCACGCACATCGCGAATGGCGAACAACTGCGCGTCGGCAGCGTCCAAACCCCAGAGCTTGTATTGATGCCTTGTCTCCGCCCGAGCGAATCCGCCGAGCAGAACGCACATGCACAGTGCGCCGAGCCGTCCCTTGGCCATCGCACACCTCCGTCTCGCTTGAAACGAGACTGAGTCGCCTACCTCATCGAAGTTTTCAATGCACGTTTCGCCACGAGTCGAGGCGATTCAATCCGAGCGAAACGCCCGGTCTTTCCTCATTTCCTACATTCCATAGGAAGACTTCCCGGGCAACCAATCCCCCGGGACCGACGTAAAAATGGGTAAGAATTGGGCGGTTATACCGATGCGGCGGTCTGGTTCGCCATCGCTTCACGCCCACCGACGCGATCAAGCGCAACCACGCACCCGAGGTCTTCGCACAACAACCGGCTCGAGATCTGGCTCGAGAGGAAGATCGTCGGCAGCCCGCTGCCCGGGTGCGTGCCCCCGCCCACAAGGTACAGACCGTCGAAACCCTTCAACCGGTTCTGCGGACGCCAGTGCAGCATCTGACGCAGATTGTGCGCGAGGTTGAACGTCGCGCCGTGGTTGATCCCCATCGCCCGCCAGTCCGCCGGCGTGATCTGAACCTCTGCCCGCACCCGCTCGCGAATATCCCAAAGCCCGAAGACACGCTCGAGCTGCCCGTACGCGCGCTCGCGCAATCCCGGCGCTTCCGCGTCCCAGTCGACCGACCCGCCGCCCGCGCCCTCACGCGTGTTGGGCGTCGGCACGAGCACGTACACCGAGCTGTGCCCCTCCGGCGCGAGCGTTGGATCCGTGACCGACGGATTGCACACATAGATCGACGGATCGTCGCTCAGCCGAGCCCGCTCGGTGATGTCGCGCAGGTTCTCCGCGTACGACGGGCTCGTGTGGATCGTGTGGTGCGGCAGATCAACCGCCCCCTCGACGCCCAGGTAGAGCATGTACGTCGAGCACGAGTATCGCTTTGCGTCCAGCGCCGCGTCGGCGTACCCCTTGCCCGCACGATCGGCTCGGAGCTCGGCCGGCACAAGGTTCTTGAGCGCCCAGGTCGCGTCCGCGTTGACCACCACCGCGTCGAAGAGCTGCTCCTCGCCATCGACGACCACGCCCTTCGCCCGACGCCCGTCGAACGTCACGCCCGCGACCGGCGCGTTGAGACGAACCTCGGCGCCCGACCGCTCCGCGACCGTCGCCATCGCCTCACACAGCGCGTGGCACCCGCCGATCGGATGCCACACCCCGTACTCGTACTCGATCAGCGGCAGAATCGTGAACAGACTCGGGCACTCGAACGGGCTCATGCCCAGGTACTTGCTCTGGAAGCTCACCGCGAGCTTGACGTGCTCGTCGCTGAAGTACTCGCCGAGCAACTGGTGCACCGTCTTGTGCGGCTTGAGCATCGGCGCGACCTTCAGCGAATCGAGGTTCGCGAGGTCAAGCAGCGACCGCATCGGGTTGCGCAGGATCGGCTCGCTCAGACGCAGCTTCGTCCGCTGATTCGCGATGAACCGCTCGAAAGCCGCGCCGTCCCGCTCGTTGATCGCGCCGATCCGCCGCGACATCTCCGCGATGTCCTGCGTCGCGTTGATCGTCAGCGCCTCACGCCCTTCGCGCCCGATGATGAGCCGGTACATCGGATCAAGCCGCTTGAGCTCGACGTGGTCGCTCACACGCTCGCCCGCTGCCGCAAACACCTCGTCGAGCACATACGGCATCAGGAAGAACGTCGCCCCTCGATCGAAGCGATATGCGGCGCCGTTGTCGCCCGTCGTCTCAACCCGGCTTGTCCTCCCGCCGACCGTCTCCCGGCGCTCGAACACCGTCACCCGCAGCCCGCTCGCCGCGAGGATCACAGCCGCCGCGAGCCCGCCCGGCCCTGCGCCAACGATCGCCACCGACCCGCCGTGTCCGTTCGTCGCTCTCGTCACACGTGCTCCCGTACGTCGAGCAGGAGCGTAGCCGCGAGCCCGGGCCGCGCCGGCTCCTCCGCGCCCACCTTCTGCCCGAACGGAATCGCGTACGTCGTCACCCCGGTTTCATCAGACGACCCCATCCGCGCCTTCGCGATCGGTCGCCCCTCGGGACGCCTGTCATCGCTGAATCGATACTCCGCCTCGAACCCACCGCCCGCGCTCGCCGAGCGTGGCGTCAGCTTGAAGTACACCGATCGGGCGAGCATCACCTCGTTCTCGATCCGCCACTCGTCGAACCACCCGGGCCCGTCGACCTTGTACCGCGGCACAAAGAACGTCAGCCCCGCGTAGAACACGATCTCCCGCCGATGCGCAGGCCTCGAGCCCGGATCGTCGAGCAAGTACCCCGTGAACAGGTACACGGGCGAGTCACTCTCCGGCTGAAGCCGATCGCCAGTCAGATCGCACAAGGCCGCCGACTGGTGCTCCCCGCGCCGCTCGTGCAGCACATACCGACTCCCACGAACCGTCACCGTCGTATCAACGACGACCGACCCCGATGCCTCCGCCCCCGCGAGCAGCGCCTGCTCGACCTTGGGCGGGTGGTACACCTCATCAACGCGCAACCGCAGATCCACCCGGTACCGCCCGAAAAGGAATCGCCGAAGGTTCTGATAGCCCGACTCCGAGTTCACCAGCCCAAGCGGCCCGCCGTGCGAGCGATGCACGAACGCCCGCGGCGCCCCGCGGATCGTCGCGTTCTTGATGAGCACCAGCCCATCTCCCCGCTCGTCCGTCGCAAACTTCGACGCGCCAATGTCGTAGTCCCGATGGTTCGTCCCCACGAGGCAGAACGCCCGATCGAGCGGGAACACCCCCGCCAGCGAGTTCACCGGCTCGTCGTCCGGGATTGCCAGATACCGACGCATCCGCTCGCGGTTGAAGTTGTCGCTGTGAATGATGAACGGCGTCGAGAACCCGGGCACGTTCCCCAGCAGCTTCACGTCGATCCCGTTGTGCGGCGTGCCGTACGTAAACAGCTTGTTCACCAGATGCACCGAGTCCTCAAGCTCCCCGTTCGGCCCGACCGTCCGCGACTCGAGCTCCAACGCCGCCTCGCGCGAACGCTCCCTCGGACCGAACACGCACAGGTTCTGGAGATAGCACCGCGCCACGAGCCCGCCCATCGAGTGCGCCACGAGGTTCACGCGGAACGCGTCCCGCGCCGCCGCGTCGTCACCCGTGACCTCATCGCGGATCCGCAGGATCAGCCGCCGAAGCCCCTCCGCGATCTCCGGGATCCGATCGATCTCCCCGTCCTCGTCGTTCCCGAGCGAGGCCGACATCGCCTCGTAGTACTGGTAGATCCACACCGTCCGGCGCGGATCAAACCCCTCGCGGCGATCACCCACCGGCGGCAACACCGCCTCGCCCTTGTGGAACGCCACCGAATACCCGTGGTCGGACAGCAGCCGAAGCAGCGGCGACTCGAAGTAGTACCGCTCGAAGTCGTCTCGTCCGACCTGGCGCATCATCGTCGAGCCGTCGTTGAACCCGTCGAAGGGCTCCGCGGCCGTCGCCTCGATGTCTTTCCGCCGCGCCGCGAACCCGCGAATAAAGACGATCGGGTAGTGCCGCTCTGCCATCGTGCCCGCCTCCCGTCGAACGCCACGCATCTGGCAAACACCGAACAACCTACCCGAACACCACGAGCCCTGCCAACCCCCCGCCGCCGCCGCCCATAAACTCTCTGCGATGCCCCCGCCCTCGACGCAGCGACCGCTTCACACCGCGCCCCTCGACGCCCGCCTCGCGTGGGCCCGCCGCTTCCGCGAGGCGGTCGCGAGCCACGAATCCGACCTCACCGCGCGTATCACCGAAGACGTCCACAAGACCCGCTGGGAGGCCGTCACCGCCGATCTCCTGCCCCTCCTCGCGTCGCTGAAATGGCACGAACGCCACGCGCGCCGCGTGCTGGCCCCGAAGAAGTCCCGCGAAGGCGGCATGATGGCGCTCGGCCAGCGTCACCACGTCCACCACGCCCCCCGAGGCCACATCGCGATCATCGCCACCTGGAACTACCCCGTCGGCCTCCTCGGCGTCCAACTCGCGCAGGCCCTCATCGCAGGCAACCGCGTCACCGTCAAGCCGAGCGAGCACGCCCCGCGCTCGCAAACGCTCCTCCTCGAACTCGCGGCCGCCGCCGGCCTGACGGCTGACGACCTCACCGTCACGGACGCCACCCGCGAAGCAGGCCGCACGCTCCTCCAAGACCACGCCTTCGACCACGTCGTTTTCACCGGATCGACCCCTGTCGGCCGCGCCATCGCCGAAGTCCTCGCGCCAACACTGACCACGAGCACCCTCGAGCTCTCGGGCCGCGACTCCGCCCTTGTCCTCGCAGACGCCAACCCACGCCTCGCTGCGCGCTCCATCTGGTTCGGCGTCCAGACCAACGGCGGGCAGACGTGCGTCAGCCCCAAGCGGGCCCTCGTCCACGAGTCCATCTACCCCGCCTTCCTCCGCGAACTCGGCCTCGACGCGGCGGGCTCCCGCCCACGCCGCCTCATCACCGAAGACGCCGCGCAGCACGCCTCCGACCAGCTCCACGCCGCCATCGACGCCGGCGGCCGCCCCCTCTCGGGCGTCTTCGAGCCCGCGACCGGCGCGACGATCCGCCCGCAGGCCATCGCCGACTGCCCCGAGGACGCCGAACTCGTCGAGGGCCGCAACTTCGCGCCCACCCTCGCCGTCGTCCCCTGCCGCGACGAGGACCACATGCTCGCGATCCACCATCGCTGCGACCAGCACCTCGCGACCACCGTCTTCACGGGATGCCCGGGCCGCGCCAAGCAGCGCCTCGTCGGTCGACTCCGGACCGGCAGCGTCAACTTCAACGACTGCGTCATCCCGATCGGCCACCCCGCGTCGAGCATCGGCGGCGTCGGCCAGTCCGGGTGGGGCCGCAGCCAGGGCGCAGACGGCCTCCTCGACATGACCATCCCGATCACCGTCACCACGACCAACCCAATCGTGCGCACACCGATCGACACACCCCACGCGAAGCGCGTCGACCAGCTCACCACGTTCCTCATGCGTCACTTCGGCGCAAGGCGCTCAGCGAGCGCCTATCAGACCACCACCGAGCAAGCCAACGGCCCGAGCCCGCGGACCACGACCCACCCGACACCCGCCACCACGACAGGCGCCCCATGATCCAGACCAACGACTCCCCCTCCAAGGCCGTCATCGTCGGCGGCGGACTCGCCGGCCTCGCCTGCGCCGTCGAACTCGCCACCCACGGCGTCCGCGTCACACTCGTCGAGTCCAACAGCCATCTCGGCGGCAAGATGAACGTCCACGAGGCCGCGGGCTTCGTCTTCGACATGGGCCCGACGATCATCACCCTCCCGCAGGTCTTCCGTAGCATCATCCAGCGCGCAGGCAAAGACCCCGCCGACTACTGCGAACTCGTCGACCTCGATCCCCAGTGGCGCTGCTTCTTCGAGGACGGCACGACGATCAACCTCCGCCGCGACCCCAAGGCCTTCGCGGCAGACCTCGACAAGCAGTTCCCGGGCGCCCGCCCGGGCGACGGCTACCTCAAGTTCATCGACTGGTCGCGCCGCATGTTCCGCCTCAGCGAGAAGGTCTTCTTCTACAAGGACCTCGGCGCCATCGGCGACATGATGCGCCAGCCCCCCGCGGACCCCGGCCTCCTCGGCGACGTCGCCAACATGCGCATGCACGCGACCTACGCCGACACCATCATCAAGCACATCCCCGAGCCCCACGTCCAACAGGTCTGCGAACACTTCCTTCAGTACGTCGGCTCCAGCCCCTTCCTCGCCCCCGCCATCCTCGGCCTCATCGCCAGCGCCCAGTCCGACAACGGCTGCTGGTACCCCATGGGCCCCGGAGGAACCGCCCCGGGCGGCACCCGCCTCATCGCACAGTCCCTCGCCAAGCTCGCCGCCGAGCTCGGCGTCGAACTCGTCACCTCCACCCGCGTCGACCGCATCATCACCGACGGCAAGCGCGCCACGGGCGTCGCCCTCGAGAGCGGCCGCACCATCATGGCCGACGCCGTCATCTCGAACTGCGACGTCCAACGCACCTACCGCGACCTCATCGGCGACGACCGCGCCCGCGATGCCCAGAAGTCCATCGCGAAGAAGTACACCCCCGCCTGCAGCGGCCTCGTCCTCTACCTCGGCCTCCGGGGCCAGTACGACCACCTCGCCCACCACAACTTCGTCTTCAGCGCCGACAGCCGCGAGGAGTTCGCCGACATCTACCACCGCGGCATCCCCGCCCGCGACCCCACCATCTACATCGCCGCCCCGAGCCGCACCGACTCGGGCCAGGCCCCCATGGTCGACGGCGAACCGGGCGAAGCCCTCTACCTGCTCATCCACACCGCCTACAACCGCGACCCGAAGCGCTGGGAAGGCGAGAACGGCATCCTCGAGGACTACCGACGCGTCGTCCTCGACAAGCTCAAGCGCTTCGGCATGGAAGACATCGAGGACCGAATCGTCGTCGAGGAGGCCCTCACCCCCGACGGCATCGACCGTCGCTACAACGCCGAGGGCGGCGCCATCTACGGCCTCGCCAGCCACGGCAAGCTCGCGGGCGGCTTCAAGCCACGCAACCGCTCCAAGACCTTCCGCAACCTCTACCTCACGGGCGGCAGTTCCAACCCGGGCCCCGGCGTCCCCATGGTCCTCATGAGCGGCGTCACCGCCGCCCGCTCCGTCTGTGAAGACTTCGGCATCGATATCTCCGACGACGATGTCCGTGCCGCAGAACCCGCAGAAATGCCGCGCGGCAGCCGCGTCCATGTCACGATCGGCGCCGAACACGCCAGCCCCGTCGCCTGACCCGCGCGGGGTGGGAGCGACGATGCTTCACGCCGTGGACTTCATCCCCGCCGACGAAAGCGCCCGCTTCGTGCGCTTCTTCGGCTGGTGGACACGCGACAAAATGATCGCGAAGCGGTTCTACGCCCTCCGCCTCGCCGAGGGGTCGCGCGCCCACCTCGAGTCGCTCGCGACCCACAACGGCCCCGTCATCGCGGCGATGAATCACCTGAGCTGGTGGGACCCGCTCGTCATGCTCGCCCTCCACCGCCTCTTCTGGCCGAACCGAACCCTCCGCGCCCCCATGGACGCCGCCCAGCTCCGACGCTTCGGCCTCTTCCGCAAGCTGGGCGTCTTCGGCATCGATCCAGACGACGCCCAGAGCCTCGACGCCATGTCCGACTATCTCGCCGACTACTTCGCCAAAGCCCCCGCCCCAACGCTCTGGATCAACCCCCAGGGCCGCTTCGCCGACGTCCGCGAGCAGGTCACCCCCCGCCCCGGAACCGCGAAGATCGCCGCGAGCGACCCCCGCGCCGCCTGCGTCTCGATCGCGATCGAGTACGCCTTCTGGCTCGATCAGAAGCCCGAGATCCTCGTCCGCGTCGAGCCCGTCTCGCCCGAAACCACCTCGACCACCGGATGGCAACGCGCCCTGACCAGCGCGATGAACGCCAACGCCGCCGCCCTCGCAGACCTCGTCATCGCCCGCGAGCCAAGCGCATTCGAGAGCCTCGTCGGAGGCGACGCCGCCGCTATCAACCCCGCCTACGACCTCTGGCTCCGCCTCCGCGGCAAAGCCGGCTCCATCACCGACCGCTCCCGAGCCAGCGCCGCCGCGCCAACGGAGGCGTCGCCATGAGCCCGATCCTGTTCCTCGCCATCCTCGCCGCCTCTCTCTGCGCTGCCCCACTCATCATGACGGCGATCAACCTGTGCCTCTGCCGCAGGCCCGACCGCGACGCGCCATGGCCCGACGACACCCCCCGCGTCTTCGTCTGCATCCCGGCGCGCAACGAAGAAACCAACATCGAAGCGTGTGTCCGCAGCGTCCTGTACGACTCGGACGACAACATCCGCGTCGTCGTCTACGACGACCAGAGCGAGGATCAGACCCCCGCCATCCTCGCCCGCCTCGCCGCCGAAGACCCTCGCGTCCTCCCCGCGCCCACGCGACCCCTGCCCGCCGGCTGGAACGGCAAACAGCACGCGTGCTGGCGGATGGCCCGAGCCGCCATCGATGCCGAACTCGGCGTCCCCGCTCTCGACGACCGCGACCTGCTTGTCTTCACCGACGCCGACGTCCGCTTTGAGCCCGCCGCCCTCCGCGCCGCCGTCGCCGAGATGCGCCGACTCAACGCCGACATGGTGAGCTGCTTCCCCCGCCAGATCACCGGGACGCTCGCCGAAGCGACCCTCGTCCCGATGATGTTCTACCTCCTCTTCGGCTACCTCCCCATGCCCCGCATGCGCCGGACCAACGACCCCAGCGCCAGCGCAGGGTGCGGTCAGTTCCTGATGCTGACAGCCAACGTATACACCAAATCAGGGGGACACGAGGCCTTCCGCGACTCCATGCACGACGGCATCATGCTCCCCCGAGCCGTCCGCCGCGCCGGCCTCCGCTCCGACCTCTTCGACGGCAGCGCCACCGCCTCCGTCCGCATGTACCGCGGCTTCTCCGAAACCTGGCGCGGCTTCGCCAAGAACGCCTACGAGGGCCTCGGGTCGATCGGCCTGCTCGTCTTCCTGACCGCCCTCCACGCGATCGGCCACGTCGCGCCGTGGATCATCGCCGTATGGATCCTCGCGACAGGCCCCACCGCCCACCCCGCCTCGCTCGTCCTGAGCATGGTCGCGATCGCGCTGCAACTCTCGCAACGACTATGGCTTGCGAACAGACTCGATCACAGCCGCGTCGGCGCCCTCCTGCATCCCGTGGGCGTCACGCTCATGACCGCGATCCAGTGGCACAGCTACGTCCTGCACGTCACACGCCGCCGCGCCTGGCGTGGCCGAACCGCGGGCGACCCGACCCCGACGCCGACCCCCGGCACGCTAGACTGAGGCTCGAATGATCTGGAACTGGCGACGATGGAGGGAACGCCGGCGCGCCGCCGAGCGTATGAGGGCCGAGCACGAGGCTTTCCTCGCGCTCGCGATCCTCAACCCCGGAGCCTACCCCCGCATCCCGACACGACGCTCAGATAAGGGGGGCTTCGGACCGATGATCACCAGAACGGACGGGAGAGCCCGTGCCGACCGCTGGTGGCGGCTCGCCATGGAACGGACCGACGGTCGATAGCACACGTGGCGCCGGGATCACCCGTCGTCCGAAGAAACCAACGCCAACTGGACGGGCAGCGCGATGACCAACGAGACGCCTCACACCCACGACGAGCCCGCTCCGATCCGCGTGCCCCCCACCGCCGCGAAGGAGCTCAAGACCACGTTCAACCCGACGTGGCTGATCAAGATCACGATCATGTTCCTCGCGTTCGCAGCCTTCGGCTCCTGGGCCCTCTACGACGCGACGCTGGCCTACCCGAAGCGAGGACAGTCGCACGCCGAGTACGCCGAGTGGAAGTACCTCGAAGCGCTCGACGACGCCGACGCTGAAGACGCATCACTCTTTCCGGGGGGCGCCAGCGTCGTCAACCCCGCCGACGAGCTCGAGCGTCTCGACGACCGTGACACCCGCGCCGCGAACGCCGAGGCCATCAACGACAGCGCGAGCCACCGCCACCTCCGCGCCACGATGGAAGAGGCCCGCCGCGAGTGGCTCACCGCCCTCCAGCGCATCGGCCACATGACGCCCGAGTACACCACCTACGACGACCGATCCACCGTGCGAACGCGCCTCGACGAACTCGCAGCGGAATGGCAGACCAAGGCGAACATCCCCGCGCCGCTCGCCTCGTACGACATCCCAAGCCAGTGGATCATCATGGCCGTCTGCTACGCGCTCGCGGGCTACATGCTCCTCCTGTTCCTCAAGACCGCCGTGCGCCAGTACCGCTACGACCCCGCCGCGATGCGCCTCACCCTCCCGGGCGGCGCGTCCCTGACCCCGAACGATCTCGCCGACGTCGACAAGCGCAAGTGGGACAAGTTCATCGTGTTCCTCCGGATCAAGGAGAGCCACGACACGCTCGGCGGCAAGGAACTCCGCATCGACACCTACCGACTCGCTCGCCTCGAAGGCTGGATCCTCGAGATGGAAGCGGTGGCCTTCCCCGATCGCGCCGAGAAGCCCGCCGAGGCCGATCGCGACGTTGACGACGCAACCGCGGTCCCCGCCTGACCTTGTACACCGATGTCGCCGTGAACGGCGCAGACGCGGTTTCCCAATGACCCCGCCATGACGATCGTCACGGGCATCATCGTCATCCTCGCGGCGATCGTCGGCGTCGTCCTCACGTTCCTGACCCTTCCCGGGATATGGATCGCCGTGGGCGTCGCGCTGGTCTGCCAGATCATCACGCCGGGGCTCTTCAACTGGTGGACCCTCGGCGCGGCGCTCGTTGTGGCCATCCTCGCCGAGGTCGCCGAATTCCTCGCCTCCGCCGTCGGCTCGGGCGCGTCGGGCGGGACGCGCTACGGCGCCATCGGTTCGATCGTCGGCTCGCTCGTCGGCCTTCTGCTCGGCAGCTTCCTGATCCCGATTCCGTTTTTGGGATCGATCTTGGGCGCCATCATCGGCGCGGGCGCCGGCGCCCTCATCGCCGAAATGGGGATCGCCAAACGCTCATTCGCCGAATCGTTCCAGTCGGGCCGCGGCGCCGCGACCGGGCGCGCCGTATCGATCGTCGTGAAGGGCGGCTTCGCGATCGTCGCGGCGCTCGTGCTCGCGTTCGGCGTTGTGACGCCCTGGTGAGCCCGCCGCGAAAGAATCTGAGCGCATCTCGCGATATGTGCGCAAAGCGCGCGTAATCCGCAATTGGTTGGGGTGGCGAAGGGGCGTCTGTACGATATGCTGGGAAGCGGAGCGCTCGGAGAGCGGGACGCGGAAGCGAGCGGCGTAGAACCGTCGTCGCGAAGGCGTCTGACAACGTGCACGGAGGCGTAGATGGCGACGATCGCCGCGGCCGACCGGGGCCCGTCCTTTCAGGGACGGGCCGGGACCCCACCGAGGAAGACACCGCACACGACCATGTCAGAGGCAGATCAGACGCAGCCTCGCCCGACCGAAGGCGACGAACCGAACGCGGACGCGAACCCCGTCGTCAAGACCTTCGTGCTCGACACGAACGTCCTGCTCCATAACCCCAACGCCCTCTTCGTCTTCCAGGACAACCACCTCGTCATCCCTTACCCGGTGATCGAGGAACTCGACAAGATGAAGCGTCGCGACGACGACATCGGTCGCAACGCCCGCGCCGCCATCCGTCGCCTCGACATGCTCCGTTCCCTCGGACGCATCACCGAGGGCGTCGATCTCGACCTGCTCGAGAACCGCGCCGACGCGGCGCTCTCCAAGGGCCCGACGGGCCGCAGCGGCTCGGTCCGGATCGACGTCACCGAGCACGAGCGACCGCCGGTCATCGCCGAAGAATCGCCCGACAACAAGATCATCGCGGTCGCGCACACGCTCAAGAAGCAGGGCGTCCCCGCCGTCTTCGTCTCCAAGGACCTCTCCGCGCGGATCAAGAGCGACGCCCTCGGCATCAAGACCGAGGACTTCGAGAACCAGAAGGTCGACGCCGACCGCCTCTACGACGGCTACCGCGACGCCACCGTCCCGGGCGAGGTGATCGACCAGCTCTACGCCGACCGCATGCTCCCGGTCGCGACCCTGCTCTCGAACGGGTTCGACGCGACCGCTTCGGAGCCGATTCCGAACGAGTTCGTGGTCTTCCACGACGCCGAGGACGAGAGCCACACGGGCCTCGGGCGCCGCCTCGCCGACACCGACCAGATCATCCCCGTCACCAACCAGAAGAAGCCGGTCTTCGGCATCATCGCGCGCAACGTGCAGCAGACGATGGCGCTCGACCTGCTCCTCGACGACGAGATCAAGCTCGTCACGCTCCTCGGCGCCGCCGGCACGGGCAAGACCCTCCTCGCCATCGCCGCCGCGATGACCAAGGTCTTCGTCGAAGAACGCTACGACAAGGCCCTCGTCGCCCGCCCGATCATGCCGATGGGCCGCGACATCGGCTACCTCCCGGGCGACAAGGACGAGAAGCTCACCGCGTGGATGCAGCCGATCTTCGACAACCTCGCCTACCTGCTCTCGACGCGCGGCAGCCCCCACCAGAACGCGGAGAGCAAAACGCCCGAGCAGCGCATCGGCAAGCTCATGGCGGACGGCAAGCTCGTTCTGGAACCCCTGACCTACATCAGGGGTCGGTCGATCCCCCACCAGTTCATGATCGTCGACGAGGCCCAGAACCTGACGCCGCACGAGGTGCGGACCATCGTCAGCCGCGTCGGAGAGGGGACAAAGATCGTCCTGACGGGCGATATTGGTCAGATCGACAACCCCTACCTGGACGGGTCGTCGAACGGATTGAGTTACACGGTCGAGAAGATGAAGGGCGTCGGACTGGTCGGGCACGTCACGCTCGCCAAGAGTGAACGGAGCACGCTCGCGAGTCTCGCGACCGAATTGCTCTGACGACGCCCGCCGCGGGTCTGTGCGGCGGAACGGAGAACACTGGTTCTATGGGCGAAGCGCTCCCAACCGAGATCACGGGCAGGCCGTTCGGCGTCTCGCTCATCGCGGGCGAACGCGCGGACACGCAGGACGTCCAGTTCGACTCGATCACCCAGGCGTCCGGGGCGACGCTCCAGCCCACCTACACCGCCGCAAGCCCCGCGCAGGTCAGCGAGGCCGCTCGGAAGGCCTGGTCCGCGTTCCACGCCGCGGGCCTGATGCCCCCCTCCCAGCACGCGGCGCTGCTTCGCCCCTGCGCCGACGGGATCGATGCGATCGGCGAGCCACTCGTCGCCCTCGCGTCGGCGGAGACCGCGATCGAGCCCGCGCGTCTCAACGCCGAACTCGCGCGCACCACGGGCACGCTTCGCATGTTCGCCGACGTCGTCGAAGAAGGGTCCTGGGTCGACGCGATCATCGATCGTCCAGGCGCCGAGGGGCGCCCGAGCTCTCGCCAGGCCCTGCGCCGCATGCTTCGACCCCTCGGCCCCGTCGCGGTCTTCGGGGCGAGCAACTTCCCGCTCGCCTACAGCACCGCGGGCACCGACACCGCGAGCGCCCTTGCCGCGGGATGCCCCGTGATCGTCAAGGGCCACCCGCTCCACCCCGGAACGGGCGAGGTCGTCGCCCAGGCCATCGCCGCGTCGGTCCTCGAGACCGGGTTCCCCGCGGGATGGTTCAGCTTCCTCCACGCGGGCGGCGGTCGCGAGCAGGAGATCGGCGAGGAACTCGTCAAGCACCCTTGCGTGCGCGCCGCGGGGTTCACGGGCTCGCGCACGGGCGGAGACGCCCTGACGCGCATCGGCCTCTCCCGCCCCGACCCGATCCCCGTGTACGCCGAGATGGGGTCGGTCAACCCCGTCATCGTGCTGCCCGGCGCTCTCGCGAGCGAACCCGAGAAGATCGCGCGCCGCGTCGCCCAGTCCCTCGCGGCCGCCGTCGGTCAGCAGTGCACCTGTCCCGGCCTGATCTTCCTGATCGACGGCGAGGGCTCGGACATGTTCACCAAGGCGATGAGCGCCGAACTCGAGCTGATCGAAGCGGGCGTGATGCTCGCGCCGCGGATCCAGGCGAACTACACGCGGACCGTGCGCGAACTGCTCGCGCTCGAGGAGATCAAGGTCCTCTTCGGGACCGACCGCGTTCCCGCGCCGCCCCCGCCCGGGAAAAAGGAGGTCGCGGGGCCTGCCATGGCGGCGCCGATGCTCCTCTCTGTGGCGGGCGAGCACTTCCGCCAGCACGCCGAATTCCTGAACGAGATGTTCGGCCCGTGCGCACTGGTCGTGCAGTGCCAGAACGAGCAGGAGCTCTTCTCCTGCGTCACGGCGTTCGTGGGCAGCCTGACGGGCTCGCTGTTTGTGGGCGACGCGGACGTCGACAGGGCGCCCCCGTTCGCGCGGGCGCTCGAGCAGCGGTGCGGTCGCCTGATCTTCAACGGCGTCCCGACGGGCGTCGAGGTGGCCTGGGCGATGGTCCACGGCGGCCCCTACCCCGCGTCGAACAGACCCGATACGAGCGCCGTGGGCCCGACCGCGATGAAGCGTTGGCGGCGGCCCGTGTGCTACCAGAACTATCCTGCCAATCTGCTTCCCCCGGAACTGCGCGACGAGAATCCGCTCGGCATCGAGCGGCGCGTGGACGGGACGCTGACGCGGGAGCCGGTGTAGCCGACGAGCCATGGCGCGAGCAAAGACGACGAAATCGGCCCGTGCCCGCGGGAAGTCTGCGAGCGGGGCGGGCGGGCATGACGGCCCCCAGGGCCTGATCGCCGCGCGGATCGCGTGGCTGGTGTTCACCGCGCTGTGGCTGTTCCTCGCGGCGGCGCTCGTGACCTTCGACCAGGCGGACTCCCCGTCGCACGCGGTCTTTCCGCACAACGACCCCACCGAGAACGTGATGGGCCCGGTCGGGGCCCATGTCGGGTACGCGCTGCTGACGCTGCTCGGCTGGGGCGTGATCCCGCTGATGCTGGGGGCCGCGGGGGCGCTCGTGTCCTCGGCGATCGGGCGGGGGCTGCGGCATCCGATCCTCCGCGCCGTCGGCGTCCTCATCCTCGGCGTGTCGATGAGCGGGCTGGTCGGCGCGATCGCCCCGAACGCCGCGACGCCGATGCCGAGGCTCGCGGGCGGCACGATCGGCGTGGTCGTCGGCGGCTCGCTCGTCGACCAGTTCCACGTCACGGGCGCCGTTCTCTGGATGACGCTCGCCGCGGTGATCGGCCTGTGCGTCGCGTTCGACCAGGCCGTCGTCGTCGCGGCACGCGCGATCTGGCGCGGGTTCGTCGCCCTCCTCCACGCGTTTGTGGGCGGCGCGAAGTCCGCCGCGGAGCGGGCCGCGGAGAAGCAGGCCGCGCGACGAGCGGCGCGCGTGCGCATGACCGACATCGACGACACCACGATCGAGGTCAAGCCGAGCGGGCGGAAGAAGAAGGCGACGAAGAAGAAGGCGCCCGCGATCGACGAGGACGCGGGCGGGCTCGGCGGCACGG
>PAKY01000105.1 GCA_002706885.1 Phycisphaerae bacterium | reverse complement strand
TGTGTCTTCGAGCACGTCTACTTCGCGAGCCCCGCGAGCGAGATTTTCGGACAGAGCGTGCTCATCGCTCGGGAGCGGATGGGCGAGCAGCTCGCCCGCGAGGCGCCGGCGGACGCGGACCTCGTCATGCCCATGCCCGACTCGGGCCGCTCGGCGGCCAATGGGTTCGCTCGGATCAGCGGCGTGCCGTACCGCGAGGGGATCGTGCCGAACCGCTACGTCGGACGGACGTTCATCAAACCGACGCAGGAGCAGCGCCGCGCGGCTGTGCGACTCAAGCTCAATGTCGTGAGCGAGATGGTCGCTGACAAGCGTGTGGTCGTGGTCGACGACTCGATCGTGCGCGGCACGACGACGCGGGAGAAGATGAAGCAGCTCCGCGAAGCCGGGGCCGCGGAGATCCACCTGCGCATCTCCTGTCCCCCGATCCGCCACCCCTGCTTCTTCGGCGTCGACTTCGCGACGCGCGGACAGCTCATCGCCCACAACCGTGACATCGAGCAGATCCGCGACTTCCTCGGCGTCGATTCCCTCGCGTTCCTGAGCCTCGAAGGGCTCCTGAGCACGATGGATCGAGAGTCGGCGTCGTATTGCACGGCGTGCTACTCGGGCGACTACCGGATCGATATCGAGCATCCGGAGACGGGCGTGGTTGTGGGCGAGGGTCAGGGGAAGATGTTCTGAGCTGAGTAGGTCGGCTCTCCGAGCCGACTCGGATGGGCGCGATGCGTCGGCTCGGAGAGCCGACCTACCCGGGACAGCTGGAATCGCCTCTACCGGAGCGCTTGGAATGGACGACGGCGAGTCTGCCTATCTCTTCATGCCGGAGCCCGATGATCCCGCCGAGGGCGTGCGCGGCATCGAGGACGATCGTGGCGCGCGTCACAAGATGGATGGCGTCGTTCAGACCAAGGCTTTTCGGATCGTCTTCCGCGTGGACACATTCATCGGGCGGGGCTGCGTTGCGATCGGGGCGTGTGCCGGAGCGGTGTACGGCGGCATGGCGGTTGGTTGGCAGACGCTTCTGCTGAGCTTGTCGGGGACGGCCATCGGGTGCATGCTCGGCCTCGTCGTCGGTTTCGCCCTGTGGTTCGCGATGCGTATGCTGCTGATCCTGACGTTCTACCCGCGGAACGCCCATGCCGAGCGTCAGCGACGACAACGGTCGCTTTCATGCATCATTTGCTCGACGCCGTTGGCGTTGATCGAGCCTGAGTCGGACGGCTGCACGAGTTGCCCGGAGTGCGGCGCAGCGTGGCTGTTGCCTTCTAGGCGGACGCCAGAGGCATGACGATCGAGGCAATGCCGTGCGTGTCGCCGGGCTCAATCGTCTGGCAGCGCCCCGGGCGGACGCGGCGCTGTCCAATGGCCTGGTCGTTTCGGTCGGGTCACCTGTCCAGAGTGCGGCGCAGCTTGGAACGCGCCACGACTGCATTGGTCGCCATCCGCGCCTTGCGGCTCGGGTGATGATGGCGGACACACTCGCTCGGCGTCGGAGTCGGCTCGGAGAGCCGACCTACCGCGGACCGATCGCTGACGCTCCCGGCTATCGTGTTCCATGGCCCGCTGTCCGAAATGGATGCTCGATCATCGCGGACACCCGCCCCCGGCGGCTCGCCCGACGACGATCGCGGAAGATCCACGTCTTCGACGGGTATTGCGTTTCACGCGACCCGCGATCGAGGACGGCGGTTGGATCGTCGCATGGGCCTTCGGCGTGGGCGGCTTCGCGTTCGGGTTCGCGGCGTTCGTGGTGGCGACCGACCACTGGTTTGACGCCCGCGGCGCTGGGAAGTTTGCGTCGTTTCCGTACGCGGCGCCAGCCGGTTTCCTCTTCGCGACCATCTGTTTTGTGGCGACACGGCGGTACGACCTGCTCGGGGCGCGACGGCGAGAGAGGGCCGGGCTGCTCGATGGCGGTCGGTGCGGGTTCTGCCGCTATGAGCTGAGCGGCCCGCAAGAGGACGACGGCTGCGTGGTGTGCACGGAATGCGGCGGGGCGTGGCAGGTCCCGCGTTCGGCCGGCGCACAGGACGAATAGGCGCGATGCGTGATCGCCTCGAACGCGTCAGCGAGCGACCCGCCGATCGGTTTACAGCCACCCGAGTCGATGGAGCGTCTCGAGTCCGGTGTCGTCGGTGGCGATGGTGCGCCGTGTCCCGTCGTCACGATTCAGTTCGATCCGATGCTCGATGAGCCCCGCCCCTCCAGCGATAGCCCGCAACGTCGTGGCTGAGCGCGGAAAGGTTGTGGCGCCGCGCAGGTCGTAGCAACGGATCTCGGCGGCGCAGGCACGGGCGTCCATGACCGCGACTGGCCAGAGGCCCGCATGGAGGGTTCCAAAGACGGTGGCGATGACGAGCAGTGGGAGGACAATGGGCCCGTATCGCGAAAGGTCGCCGCCGAACGCAGGGAACAGGGTGAATCCGAGGAGCGGTATCGCGAGCAGTTCAACGATCCCTCCCCACCGAGCCCGCGCCGTAACGCTCGAGAAGGTACGGCGGACGCGATGCCATTCACCCGGAGCGACGGCGTCGGTCTGCGTTGCTCGCGGCGATGAGGGGCGGCGGGCAGAAACCATAGAACGAACGGCCACCGCCGCGGCGATGATGGCGAGAGCAAAGCAAAGAATGGTGATGGCGATCGGCATCGTTTCCATGATAAGACGCCCGGAGGGGGTGTCCCCGCCGGGCGTGTAGTCTAGAAATTCTAGAGATTTACGCGATTAGAAGAACGGGATGGTGAAGACGCACCCGGCGAGGTCGAGCGTCCCGAAGACGACCGATCCCGGGTTTGAATCACACAACCGTTCGCAGTAGTCGGCGTTTGCTTCCTGGTAGCAGCATGCGAACGAATCGACGAGGCCGTCGCAGTCGGCGTTCGGGCCGGGGTGCGGGACGTTCGTGTCGCAGCAGCTGTGACACGCGGCGCCGGGGCCGTAGTCGAGAACACAGCTCTCGACGATGAAGACACCCGCTACCGTTCCCTGCTGCTGTTGGGTCGCGAGAACGCTGACCGCCCCCTGGCGCATCAGGCCCTGGACGCCCCCTCTGTTCAGGTCGAGCGTGCCGGCCTGGCCCGAGGTGGCGGAGAGAACGAGGGCCTGCTCGGTTCCGGTGAAGACATCGAGCGAGCCGAAATCGTCGGCGCCGATGAACCATTCCACGGCTCCCTTGACGATCGCACGCTCATCATCGAGCATCGCCTGGAAGGCGCGATCCTGCAGGTTTGCGAGATCGCCTGAGTCCCTGTCGATCGGGTTCCATCCGCTCGTGCGGCCGGCGGAGGGGATCGACATCCGGTATTTCGCTCCGCCGCCGATCACGATGCGAAGCTCGAAGGTGTAGTCCGTTCCCTTGTCGGTTTCGAGCGACTGGCTGATGTCGAGGTATCCGTCCGTGACGTCGCGATCGAGCGAGAGCCAAACCGTTTCATCCTCCGAGGCGTTGCTGATCGTGACGATCGTCTCGGTTTCGAGATGCCAGATGTCGGCGTCCGCGCCGGACCATTCAGCGACGCGTGATGCGTTGCCCGCGGGGGTCGTGGAGGTCTGAGCGACGGAGGTGGTGGCGCCCGCGGCGAGCAGGGTTGAGGTAAGAAGCGCGGCGGCTGTGTTCTTCGGTATCATTTGATATATCTCCAGAAGAGAAAAAAGGTGAGATGAGAATGTCATTCGCTCCGGAGCAAGCAGAGCATCAATTGATGTTGATGAGACGATTACGCGTCGATCCATGCGACGTCAAGTAGTCCTCGCCTTGCATCTCGGTATCTTCTTCTCCGGCGCCGAACTTTCTCAGCGAGCACCCCCAAGTCTGGTGGGGCCAATGCGTCTGGCGCCGACTATTGGCATCCTCAAAGCACGCTGGTTGCCTCGGCGGGGCTTTCGCAATTTCGGAGGGACGACTCGGCTCGCGTCGGACCCGTGCCGCGAATTGGCGTCCGCGGCCCTCCTCACAATCGCGCCGATCGTCATGATCCATACAGATGGAAGCGACCCCGCTCGACCGCCAACGAGCTGGTTGAGCGGGCTCCGTAGGGGGTCGATGGCCGAGGCGCATGGCTGCGCCGGGCGGCATATCGGCCTCGGACGTCTCACGCGCGAGCATCGCGTTCGGGATCGGTCTGACGCGTCCGCGCGGCCCCGCGGAGGGACCGGTCGCTCCCACCGCTTCGGCTGGGCGACTCCGCGATGACGTGGACGGTGATTCGTTCGAGCCGTCGACGGAGATAGCCAACACGCTGACTCCGGAGCAGGAGCGGGAGGTCGAACAGCTCAAGCAGCGGGATCGCGAGGTTCGCGCGCACGAGCAGGCGCATCTCGCCGCGGCGGGTGGGCTTGCGCTCAGCGGGGCGGTGTATCAGTATCGACGTGGGCCGGACGGCAACCAGTACGCGGTCGGTGGATCGGTGGCGATCGATGTGTCCAAGGGAGCGACGCCCGAGGAGACCATCCGCAAGGCGGCGCAGGCCAAAGCCGCGGCGCTCGCTCCGGCCGACCCGAGTTCGGCCGACCTCCGGGTTGCGGCGAAGGCAGATCGGCTCGCGGCGGAGGCGAGGGCCGAACTCGCCAGGGGCCGGGATGAGGATGATGATGACGGAGAGCGGGACGTTGTCAGCACGGGCAGGGGCGACCCGGAAGGCGGGGCCGGGATCGCGGATCGGTCGCATCCGTTGGGCGTTGTGATTGATGTGAGAGCTTGAGGGAGATCGGATTGAGCGGCGGTTGCGGTTGGCGGATGGGGATCGTGAAGGCGATGCGCCCCAGGCTTGCGCCAGGGGCTCGTTTGATTCAGCGGATCATCGATGCTCGTTCGCGGAGGAGGAGCCAGATGAACAGTGGTCCGCCGATGAGGCTGGTCAGCACGCCGATCGGTAGGTGACCGCCGCCGAGCCTCGCGGCCTTGACGGCGCAGTCCGCCGCGACGACGAGCGCTGCGCCCAAGAGCGGGCTCGCGATGACAAGCGTCCGGTGGGACGGCCCCGCGGCGAGACGGGCGAGATGCGGGCAGATCAGGCCCACGAAACCGAGCGGTCCCGCGATCGCGACGGCCATCCCTGTCAGCACGCCAGAAACGACGAACTGCATCGCGCGGAGGCCACCGAGCGGAACGCCGGCTGATCGGGCCTCGTCCTCACTCATCGCTGACGCGTCCATCCAACGACCGGTCGCGACCGACATCATCGTGCTCACGAGCAATACGCCGCCGCTGATCGCGAGGGTGGTGGTGGGGGTGTCGTCGTCGAGGCGCCCCATGAGCCATCGGCGGGCGGACTCGCCTCGATCGGGCATCAGGTTTTGAACGAACACGGTCAGCGCCCCGAGGACGAAGCTGACCACCACGCCCACGAGCACCATCGCGACCGGGTCGATGAGCCACGACCGTTGGCTCAGCGTGTAGACGACCGCCAGAGCGGCGAATGAGCCGACAAGCGCGGCGATCTCGGCGTTGTTCACGACGCCTACCGCCCCCGTCGCCAGAAAGGTGACGTAGGACGAGATCGTCACGGCGAGCCCGGCGCCCGCGGAGAGACCCATGAGGTCGGGCGACGCCAGCGGGTTCCGGAGCATCGATTGGAGCAGCACCCCCGCGAGGGCGAGTCCGCCGCCGACGATGACGCCCGACGCGACGTGGACGAGCCGGAAGCCGGCGATCGCTGGATCGGAGGGCCATCCGAGCGTGTCGCCTCCGATCAGGAGGCGGAATACGCTGACGAGCGTCAGGGCTGCGGCGGACGCGAGGATGGTCAGAAGGGCCCTCCGAGGCATCGGCCGAGGGTATCGGCACGGCCGGCGCCCAGTTGACCGCCCCGGCGGACTCGGGGCTCTATGATGCCGCCCTCCACCGAGCACGAACGACCGCGAGGAGCCGAATCGATGTCCGAAACGACCTTCCGTCTGCGTCTCGTGACGCCCGCCGAGAGCCTGCTCGATGAGCCGGTCGAGTACGTCAACCTTCCGATGTGGGACGGCCTCATGGGCTTCATGCGCAACCGGGCGCCGCTCGTCGGACGACTCGGGCTCGGTGAGATGACGGTGCGGTTCTCGTCGGCAACGGGCGGCGCCGAGCGTCGGTATCTGATCGATGGCGGGTTCGCCCAGATGGCGGACAACGAGTTGATCGTCCTCGCCGAGTTTGCGATCCCCGCCGAGGCGATCGCCGAGAGCGACGCCCAGGCCGAGGTCAACGAGGCCGACGCGATGAAGCCCGACACCTCCGCCGAAGACCCGGGCGCCGAGGCCGACCGCATCCGCGGTGTCCGCGACCGCGCACGCCTCAAGCTCCGACTCGCTCGCGAGCACCGCGGCGCCGGCCGCGGCATCTGAGCCGTCCCGAGACCTGCCGGTCGAATCTTCCCACCGCTTCCGTCAGGTCCACTCGCCGATTGTCATCGTGTTGGCGCGAAGAAACACCGCCGGGGCGGCGGTGTGTCGCATTCCAACAGAATCTTCCTCCCGCGTCAGTTGTCGGACGGGACGAGCCTTGCGCCCATGCTCCGCACGCTTGCTCCAGTTCGCGACGTGTCGCGGAGGAACGGACCGACGGCGCGGTCGAACTCGAGCAGCAGCACCGCGTCCGAGTCCTCGATCATGCGACGCGGCGGGCTGAACCCCTCGCCCCGATAGCGGGCCGAGGAAGACAGCCGAACGTCATCGATCAGCCCGTCGAAGTAACTCGTCGCCTCGCGGGAGCGGGTGACGTCGGCGCCAACGATGAACGGAAGATCGTTGGTCCGTCTCTGGCCGGTCGCCTCTTCGGAACCGACGAGATCGCCGTTAATGTACAGGCGCACCTCCGAACCGTCGTAGACACCCGCGACGTGGGTCCATTCGCCGATGGGGGCGGTGTAGTCGCCACATTTCGCGGTGCGGTACTCCCCGTCGAGGTGGATCGAGAAGTGTGGCCTGCCGTTGTTGACGAAGATGCTGTACTCGCTTCCCTCTGTTTTGGCGAGCAGGCCGGTTCTCGAGCCGTAGCTATTCGCCTTGAACCAGCACTCGAGCGTGAGCGGGCCCTGGGGGAGCTTGAAGGAATCAGATGCGACGAACACCGCCGCGTTCTCACCTGTCTTGACCGCCATGTCGGACGAGATCCCTGACTGCGCCATGAGGTCGCTCACATCCAGTGGAACTTCTACGCGGGTCGGCGGGATTGCGTAGCGGTACGCCGGCGTGAGCAGATCGGTCGCGAGCGTGAGGTCAACGGGGCAGAGCGTCTGGTCGAGATCGCCAGGGACGCGCATCACGTCGAACCGGAACGCGCGACGCTCACCCGGCTTGAGCGTGGTGTGCTGGTGGTCCGGGCTGATGAGCCAGCGGCTGTCGCCGCTCTCGTAGCTGAGCATCATCTCGACGTCGTGCGTCGTTGGGTTCTCGATCGAAGCGGTGATCGTCCCTTCGGCCGAGCCGTCGCGGGCGAAGGGGATGGCATCGCTGGTGATGGTCGGCTTGAGGTCTGCGAGGCGGTTCGCTTCCTCGGTGAAGTCTTCGGTCAGGTCGCGAGGGTCGATCACCTCACCGACCGGGATCGTCGCCGAAGCGATCTGGTCCGTGCGGACGGTCACGACATTGAAGTGGTGCAGGTTGCCCGCGCGGGGGACGTGGAAGTTCTGGCCACCGCCGACGGTCGCGAGCGTGAAGTACTCGATCCCGTCGAGGTTGCTGTACTTCATCTGATGGATATGGCCCGCGAACACGCCCGACACGTTGCCGGCGTCGACGAGCATCGGGTGAACGCGGTCCATCCAATCGTCGCCGTAGCCCCCGCGGCGCCACCGCGGGTGGTGAAGGAAGATGAAGACGTGGTCGGCGTCCCCGGCGCCGTCGAGCGTGCCCGCGAGCCACTCGAGCTGCCGCTCGCTCATCACCTGCGACTTGGGCTCGTGGATCGACTTCTCTCCCGTCGCCGGGTCGCCCTCGTCGCTGTACAGCGCGATGAACACGCAGTTCTTGTGCTCGAACGCGTACCACAACGGGCCGAAGTTCATCTCGTAGTTCTGCTCGTGCTCGCCCTCGGGACGGTTGGGACCGCGCCAGTACACGTCGTGATTGCCCGCGACCGGGAACCAGGGGCAGAGGAGTTCGTCCATCGCGCCCTTGTATTCCCGCATCTGCTCCATCCACTCGTCCGTGGCGTTGTATCCGTCGATGAGATCGCCCACCGTCATCACGAGGTCCGGCTCGAGCAGGTTCGTGTCGCGGATCGCGGCCTTGAGGACGGCCACGCCCTCGTCCGGTCCGCCCGTGCGGTCGCCGTAGACCACGAAGAAGAATGCGTCCTCTTCCTCGGGAAGCGGCAGATCGACGGGGGACGTTCGGCTCGTCTGGAAGCGGCTCGCGTCGACCGACGAGCGGTGCTTGTCGTTGCGCTGATGGGTGTGGCGGGCGTGGAAGCGGTCCATCGGATGGCCGCCCTCGGCGTCGCGCTTGCGTTCCTGGGCGGCGCCCGTGGATACGGAAAGAATGGTGGCGATCACCGCCGCCGCAGCCATCAGTCGGCTCATCGTCTGCTCCTTCACTCAGGGATGTGGAGGGTAACGCGACCGAGCGGCGAGTTGTGTTCAGCTTGCGCGAAGATGAAGGACGCCACGACGAATCAGGACTGCAGCTTCTCGAGCGCGGTCACACCCGCTTGCTCATCGCTCGCTGCAATTCCCGCTTGCTCTCGCGATCCTTGATCGCATGACGCTTGTCGTGGGTCTGCTTGCCCGTGCCGACGCCGATCAGCAGCTTCGCCCACCCGTCCTTGAAGTAGAGCTTCAGCGGCACGAGCGTGACGCCCTTCTGATCGACCTGGCGCGCAAGCCGTGTGATCTCCTGGCGATGCGCCAGCAGGCGGCGGGTCCGGTCCATGCGGTGCTGCATCTGGCCCGCTGGGGGATATTCGCCGATCGACACGTTCCGCAGCGTGAGTTGCTGGCTGGCGCCCTCGACGCTGATGTACCCCTCGGCGATCGAGACGTTTCCGTCGCGGACGGCCTTGACCTCCGTTCCGGCGAGCACGATCCCGACCTCGAGCGTGTCGCCGATGTGATACTCGTGCCGCGCGCGGCGGTTCTCGACGGTGGGGGTTCCGGATTTCTTGGCGGGCTTCTTGGCCATGGAGCTACCGGAAATCCTATTCCCAGCGGACCCGGTTCCTCAGGACGCCCAGCCCGTTGATCTCGATCTCGACCTCGTCGCCGTCCTGGAGATAGACCTCGGGCGTCCGCGCCATACCCACGCCGCTCGGCGTCCCCGTGAGGATGAGCGTCCCGGGCAGCAGCGTCGTCCCCTGGCTCAGATCGCTCACGAGGCGGCGAACGCTGAAGATCATGTCGGACGTCGTCCCGTCCTGCATCGTCTCGCCGTTCACCCGGCAACGGATGGTCAGCCCGGACCCATCACCGACCTCGTCCCGGTGAACGAGCGTCGGACCCATCGGGCAGAAGGTGTCGAAGCTCTTGCCCCGGCAGAACTGACCGCCTGACCCCTGTTTCTGCCACCACCGGGCGCTGACGTCGTTCGCGCAGCAATAACCCAGGACGTAGTCGAGTGCCTCGTCCTCGCTGACGTCCTTCGCCGCGGCGCCGATGACCACGCCCAGCTCCGCTTCAAAGTCGACCTGTCCGCGCGATCGACCGTCGCCGTCCCCGCCCGTGGCTTCATCCTGGCAAACCTTCGGCACGATGATCTCATCGCCATCGACGCAGCACGCCGCGGGGTTCTTCGTGAAGACCATCGGGCGATCGGGGACCTTCGCGCCCTGTTCACCCGCGTGGGCGGCGTAGTTCCGCCCGATGCCGATGACATGGCGGATCGGGAGCGCGACCCCCGAAGGATGCTCGACTGCGACGCCGTTCTGAATGCGGATGATCTTCATTGCATGTAGCTCTTGAGCAGGGGTCTTCCACGGCGGTATGCTACTGGCTGATGACCGCCACTGTCTGAAAGCCTGCCGTCCGCCACGCATCTCGTCCTCGTTGACGGAGATCCCGCGCGAAGTCTGCGCGCGGCTCGCGGCGACCTTTCAGACCCTCTCTCATCGAAGCGAGTTCATCGGGACGCGGTCGACCGTGTTCCCGACAGGTCATTCATCACATGTCGAACAACCGCCGTCAGCGCCGACACGAGTCGGACGGCTTCACTTGCGTCAACTGCCGTTGTCAGGTCAGCGGAGAGTCGTGGGGCACGCGTCACCGCAACCACTGCCCGGTCTGCCTCTTCAGCCGCCACGTCGACGAAACGCCCGGCGACCGCGCCAGCGTCTGTCGCGGCCCGATGGCGCCGATCGGGATCGAGGTGCGCGAGCCTGAAAAGGGTGGTGAGTGGGCGCTGCTCCATCGTTGCGTTCGATGCGGCGCCATCAAGGCGAACCGGATCGCGGGCGACGACTCGGAGCGGGCCCTCCTCGCCCTCGCGCTCAGACCACTCGCTCGACCCGCGTTCCCACTGGACGATCCGAGGACATGAGGGGCAGAGGGATACAGCAGCGAAGCAGCGGATCAAATCAGACCTGAAGTCTCCATTCTTGCCGCGCCGGCTGCTTCGCTGCTATTCGTTCAGTTGATGTACTCACACCACGCCAACCTCGCAACGCGGCGTCAGCCCCTGCTCACACGCGGCGCCCAGGAACCGCCGCAGCGCCTCCTCGCCACGCTCGCCCATGTCCAGGCTCATCCGGCTTACGTACATCGAGAGGTACTTCTCGACGAGGTCCGCGTCGTGCCACTCGCTTCGTTCTTCGGCGTGCATGAGCAGATACCGCCTGCTCTCCTCCGCGCGTTCGACGGCATAGGCCACGCTCCGCGAGAGCGCGCGGCTGACGCGTTCGACCGAGCCGGCCCCGAAACGCTCGTCGAGATCGCGTCGCACGACGTTCAGGCCCAACGGGAGGGCGAGGCCCGTGCGTTCGCTCCACCAGACTCCCATGTCCGCGACGGCCCGCAATCCGAGCGAGCCGAACGTGAGTTGAGCCTCGTGAATCAAGAGCCCGCCGTCCGCCCGTCCGTCGACGACCGCGGTCGGCACGTCGCTGAACAGGACCTCAAGCGGTTCGAACCGGGCGCCGTCGAGCGCCATCGTCAACGCGGCGAAAGCGCTGGTCCGACGGCCTGGGACCGCGATCGTCTTTCCCTCGAGATCCGCGAGGTCCTCGAAAGGCGCGTCGTTCCCGACGACCACTTTCGGCCCGTAGCCCTCGCCGAACGATCCACCGCACCGCGTGATCACCCATCGATCAGCGATGTACGGGTACGTCGCGGCCGAGATCGCGGTGATCTCGAAGGGCATCCGTCCGTTTCGATCGCCTTCGTCCGTCACCGCTCGGTTCAACGCCTCCACGTCCTCACCGACGAGTTCGAACGAGAACCCCTCCGTATCGATCCGCGGCGTGCCGAGTTCGCCCTCGACGGGCGTCCCGTCCGGCGCCCGCATCCCCGTTAGCGGCCACCACATGACGAGGTCGTCGGAGTCGGGCGAATGCGCAAGCCGGAGCGTCGGTTTCGTCATGAACGGTTGTAGGCCGCTCCGCCGCGCGACCGGTCCCCCGCAGCGCGGTCACCACCCGTCGTCGACCCGCCCGCCCAACCGATCGACGAGCCAGGTCGCGCCGCAGTCGGGGCAGCGGACGCAGCCGTTCCCGTCCCGAGGCATGTCCTCGATATGAAGCCCGCACGCCCCGCAGTCGCCCCTGGTGAGGCGCGTCGCGACCGTTTCACGCCGCCACCGTGAAGGCCAGGTCAACCGCATGAGCCGAGCGCCGCCGTACCCGACGCCGACGATCGCGGCGGCGATTCCCAGCATCCTCACTGGTCCGTCGCCGAGAAACGCGAGTGATATGGCGATGATCGCTGCGGTGAACCCGACGCCCGATCCGCGCGCCATCCTCAGTTCTCGTGGCGTCAGTGCTCGCACTCGACCCGGACCATAAGTGTGCATGATCCGCCTCCGCCCGTGGTCGTCCCACAGGCGTCCGACGAGATCAACGCCGATGCGCATCGGAAACCGTGACATGTCGCGAATCTATCGGCGGTCGGGTCGAACACGGTGCAGACGCCGAATCAATCGACCTCGACCGGGAGATCGGCTTCCTGCGAGGCCGCGGATTGTGGGACGGGCATTTTCCACGCGGCGCCGCACTCGGTGCAGAGCACCCACCCGTCTTGATCGACCTCCTCGCTCAACACGTAGACGCACACCGGGCAGGTGTGTACGGCCAACGCGATCTCGACGGCTCGGTCGGTCGAGTTCAGATCGCCGTAGGGAAAGAAGACGTGAGAAACGACCATGACGCTGATGATCGCGATCGGCGCGATGATCATCGATGGCCAGGAGAGAATGATCCCGAACGCCATGATGCCGCCGATCGCGCCGAGCTGGCCGACGATCATGAGGAGCGAGCGAATGGAAAGACCGTCCCGAAAGCGCGGCAGCGATACCTCGTGCATGATCTCAACGAGGTTTTGGGCCGCGTCATCGTCCGGTGCATGATCCCACTGGAGATCGTGTGCGGCGCCGCGATGGTCGGTGAGGCTCTTCAAATGGGAACACCCGATTCCGCTTCAATCAGGCGCGGGGAGGACTCCACAGCCGCAACGTACCACGACGGGCGACGACGGCGCCAGCTTTGGGTCCATGCGTCAGGTTCATGGAGCAGCCTCAGCCGCGCCGCGGCGCAGACGCACAGCTGGAGCTGCGCGCGATGCACGAGTTCCTACTCGATCATTCCCGTGAGCAGCAGCCCCTTGAACGTCCGCTCAAGGACGACGATGACCCCGTTCCACGCGAACGACACCTTCGGGCCGCGTTCGCGGGTGTTCCAGAGAGCGTTGTGAGCGTCATTCCATATCGGCTCCGCCTCCGCAACCAGGCCGTGACGAGCAGGGAACCACGAACGGCGTCTCGCTCGGCACAACGCCTCTTGATTGGCGACCGATCTCCCCGACGCGTGGATTCAAAGGGTCGGACTTGTGCCTGGGCGGGAACAACAGTCCTGTGCGATCGACAACATCTTGCCCGGGCCGTGATACCTCCGTTGACTTCGCGATCGGTGAACCGCCAGGGTGACCGGCGCATAGAAAAACCCGGCGATCACGCCGGGTTCGATGCGGTCTGCGTTTGAATCTCGCGTGAGCGAAAACCGGGTCTATCGACGACGGCGGGTGGCGGCGAGGCCACCGAGACCCAGCATGGCGATGGTTGCTGGCGCCGGAACGGTCGCCCCGTCGAAACGCCACGCCCGGATGTCGTGATTCTGGAAGCTGCTCGATGTGTTCGCCGTGAACCCGAATGTCGCGTCGCCGAGACCAGCGGCGAGGAGGTCGACGTTGGCCGAACTCCCGACGAAGGCGCCGGTGGACTCGTTGAACACACCGACGAACAGGGTATCCGCTGCGCTGTTGTACGAAATCGTCGAGGTGTAGACGGCGCCGCTCCAGTCCTCGATCGCTCCGCCGAGTCCGAGGGCGCCGATGTCGAACGTAGAGAGCGTCATGCCATTGAGGATGATGCGTCCGAACAGGCCCATTCCCGATTCGTCGAAGGTGTCGAAGGCGATCGTGAGGTGATCGCCGCCGAACCCGACGCCGTCGTACGAGGCGATGGCGTTCGTGCCCGTGTTCTGAATGTGGAATCCGAAGCCGTCGCCGCCCGGCTCGCTTTGCAAGTCATTCACGCCGCCGAGCATCGAAGCCTGCATGCTGAAGGTCGTGGACCAGTCAAGGCCCGCGAGCAGCCGCGTGCTGCGCCAGGCAGATCCAAACTCATTCGGCGCCGCTTCGGTCAGGCGGAGGGTTCCCACGCCGCCAAGCCCCGGATCGAGTTCCCACATGGTCGCGCCGTTGAGGGCCGTCTGCGCGTTCATGAAGCCAGTGCCGCCACCGACCTGTGCGTAGTCGTGCACGAACTCGAAGAGCTCGACGCCCGGTCCGCCGACGGCGGCGTCACCGACGCTCAACCCGAGCCCGGCGCCTGCAAGCATGGCGATCCGAGCGTTCGCAACGCGATGCGAGAACTTGGACATCCGCGATCTCCCTCTCTCGAACCCACGCCGCGCACGCGAGCGTGCGGCGAGTCTCTCCGTAACCACTGCTGTCCAGCTACTCCGAAGGTCCGGGAAGCCGGCAGCGTGGTCAACTTTACCGATGGGAAGGAGTGCGGGCCAAAAATTCTGCGAAATCGGTGGCCAATCAGCATAAAGATTTCGCAAGCCCGTTGTTCGCTACGATCCAGCGACGACATATCGCAAGATGCGACTCACCTGATCAGGTGTTCGACAGACTGCCGCGGCAGCGGCATCGATCTCTTTGAGCGCGTGATCATGGTCACTGGGGTGAAGCGTGATGAGCGGTTTCCCCAACGCCACCGCATGCCCGGCATCGAATGCCGTGTTCCATTGACGGTATTTCTCCCCAAATCTGGCGACCACGACGTCTGCTGCTTCGATCTGCCGTCGGGTGCGGATCCCATTGACTCCCGCGCCCTTTCGGTCGTGCCAGAACGGGTTCGCCTCCTCACCGAGGATCCGTACGCCGCAATCGTCGCTCGCCTGGTGATCGGTGACCGGTCCGGTGAAGCGGAGCGACATGCCTTCGCACGCCGTAACGACCTCCGATCGCCAGTCCGAATGGATTTCACCTGCGAGATAGACCGTCCAGACGTCTGACATCATTTGCTCCCCTGGAATCGCGGTCGTGGCCGATCGCTTGACACGCTAGCTTCAGCGGCCATGACTTGATGCTGACCGTGAACCTTCTCGACCTTGGCTATGGCATCGTGGGCGCAGCGACCGCGCCGCTCTGGGCTCGCAAGGCCCGCGGTGGCTGGCGCGAGCGCTTCGGGCATACCCCTGAACTCGGGTTTCCCAATACCGAGCGGCCTCGGGTGCTTCTCCACGGCGTGTCGGTAGGGGAGGTCTCGGCGCTCCGCTCGCTCGTGCCGCTTCTGACGAAGTCGTTCGATGTCGTGATCACATCGACGACCGATACGGGAATGGAGCGAGCGCGGCAGCTCTTCGCCGACAGTTGGGGGGTCGTTTCCATTGTTCGATATCCACTGGACTTTTCGAAGAGCGTTGAGCGGTTTCTGGACGCCGTGCGACCCGATGCGGTAGCGCTGACGGAACTCGAGCTGTGGCCACACTTCGTCGGCGGCTGTCGAGAACGGGGCATTCCGATCGGCGTGATCAACGGACGGCTGAGCGAGCGGAGCTTCAAGGGGTATCACCGTTTTCGGCGGGTGCTGCGGCCCATGTTTGCAGACCTGACCTTCGCGGCGGTCCAGAACGCGGATTACGCCCATCGCTTTGAGGCGATGGGCACGCCAGCCGAGCGCGTCGTCGTTGCGGGATCGATGAAGTGGGACAACTCGGTCGGAAGCGCCGACGCGGCGAGAGGCGCCGCGATCGTGCGGAGCATGGGGCTGGATCCCGAGGCGCTCCTCGTCGTCGCGGGAAGCACCGGACCGACAGAGGAGGCGATTGTTCACGAAGCTTGGAAGCTGGCTGGCGGGGCGAACGAGGCTCAGCTCATTGTCGCGCCGCGGCGGCCCGAGCGCTTCGATGAGGCAGCCAGGTATCTCCCTGGTTGCGTGCGTCGATCGGAACATCGGGACGTCGCAGCGCATGGAAACGACGCTCGAGTCGGGCTGCTGGACTCGATCGGGGAACTGAGCGACGTTTACGCACGCGCGACGGTCGTGGTCGTGGGAAGAAGCTTCGGCGATCTCTATGGCTCGGATCCCGCAGAGCCGATTGGGCTGGGAAAGGCCACGATCATCGGGCCATCGGTGAGCGATTTTGCGGAGATGGTGCGGTCGTTTGAGCGTTGTGACGGGATCGTGCGCGCAACGCGTGAAACGCTGGGGGCCGAACTGCGATCGCTGCTCGAGGACTCGGAGCGACGGGCGAGCGTTGCTTCGGCGGGACTTCGCTGTGTCGAGGCTGAGCGGGGAGCGTCGGAGCGTCACGCGGCCCTCGTCCACGGGATGGTGAACGGAACAACGCCTCGGATGATCGCGAGCGGCGAATGGAGGGACGGCGGCGGTCTAAGATGACCGCTTCACGCGTACCGCTGTGCACCCGACCGGGAACGATTCGCACATGGGTTTGGTTTGGGGCTGGTTCGCTTGGTGGGGTGAGGCAATATTCGTCGTAAATGATTGCGGTTTAAAAACTTGAGGGCGTAGCTCAGTCGGTAGAGCAGCGGACTTTTAATCCGTAGGTCCGGGGTTCGAGTCCCCGCGCCCTTATTCGCGTCGCTCGGCCCCGCATGGGGATGTGGCGTTCGCGGCCGGTGGGGCGGATGGGCACGCCGGGATGGCATGGTGTTTGACGGCTCGGCGGCAACCGCGGTCGCAGGGCTTGGAGGGGTTGCGTGATCCAGCAGCAGGAAGCCGCTGAAACGCTCGTCGCGCACGCGAATGTCGCGAGCGGCGAACTGGTGATCTGGCTCGAATCTTCGTCGGGCCTGCTTCAGCGAAACGAGGGGCCACCCGTCGACGAGGCGCCGCACCCGTTCGCGTTGTCGGGCGAGGACGCGGCGCGTCGCTTGTCGGCGGCGCGGATCGATGTCGGCGAAGGCGTAACCGCGGTGGCGATGGTCGCGCTTCCGCGTTCAGATCGCGGCGTGGCGCCGAGCGCTCCGCTTGCTCGTGTTTTCGGTCGAGCGGTCGAGGACTTCGGCGAGCCGTCCGGATTGGGTCCAGTGCGCGTGGAAGGGTGGGCGCCCGAGGCGTCGCGCTGGGCAGAGGCCCTTGACGCGTTGCTCGAATCGGAAGGGGCGGCGGGCTATCGCCTGATCTGTGCGCCGAGCGTCGCGTTCTTCGCTCGGGCCGCGATGTTCGGTCTGCACCTGCTCGCGCAGCAGCGGTTCGTTCCGATGCTCTATCAGGACGCGTCCGGGCATCTGAGCGGCGCCTGGGCGCCGTGGCTGAGCGATTCCACGACAGCCGGTCAGGTCGCGTCGTTCGTGAAGTCGATGCCGCCTTCGGCCCGCGCAGCGATCGACGAGTGCGACCACGATGCGTGGCGGATGTTCGACAGCTTCGTTTCGAAGCAGGTGGACGCGATCGGGCGTCGGGCGCTCGCGGCCGAGGACATGCACGAGGTCGTCGAGGATCTCGACACGGACGCGGATGCGCAGGTCGCGTGGGCTTCCTCGCTGCTGACGAGCGAACGCGAGATCAAGGCGCCGGCGCCGACGCGGACGGAGATCGCCCGTCGGGTGCGACGATGGATCGGGGTTCTGGAAGAACGCGGGAAGAGCAGTGCGTGGCGCCTGCTGCTGCGGCTCAACGAGCCGATCATCACGGGCGAGGCGCAGGCCGACGGCGAAGCGGCGGGCGACGCGTCCGCTCAGACGACCGCGATCGATCTCGCCGACGCGCAGCCCGACGCGGCTGAGTGGTCGATCAGCTTCCATCTCCAGAGCGTTGAGCACGAGGACATCGTCGTCGACGCCGCCGACGTCTGGATGCTCAGTCGCGAGGCCGTTTCGATTCAGGGGTTGTCACTCGAAGCGCCTCAGGAACTCCTGTTGGGCGAGTTGGCGCGGGCGGCGCGGGTCTACAAGAAGCTCGAGGGTGTGCTCGACGACAACGAGCCCATCGAGATGATCCTTGAGACTGAGCAGGCCTACGCGTTCCTTCGCGAGCAGCGGCCTCTCCTGATCGAGCAGGGTTTCGGGGTCGAGAGCCCCGGGTGGTGGAGTTCGCCCGCGGGTCGACTCGGCGTGCGGTTGAAGATCGACAGCGACCCCGTCGAGGCGATGATGGACCCGCAGAGCGGAGGCGCGGCGGCGAGCGGCGCCCAGCTTGGGCTCAGCGCCCTCGTCGGGTATCACTGGGAGATCGCGATCGGCGACACCACGCTGACGCTTCATGAGTTTGAGAAGCTCGCGTCGAAGGGCTCGCCGCTCGTGCGGGTGAACGGTCGATGGGTCGAGATCCGACCGGAGGACGTGCAGGCCGCGATCAAGTTCATCGGGACCAACCCCGGCGGCGAGATGAAGCTCGCTGAGGCGATGCGTCTCGCATACGCGTCGGACGCCCGAGAGACCGGTCTGCCGGTCCTCGGTCTCGAGGCGACGGGATGGGTCGCGAGCATCTTCGGGGAGACACCAGGCTTGTCGTCGCCCGGGGCGGGCATGGGCGACTCGAATACTGAGGTGCCAACGCTTGAGACGCCGAGCGGTTTCCGCGGGACGCTGCGTCCATATCAGCTCCGCGGGCTGAGCTGGCTCGCGTTCCTCGAGCGGGTCGGTTTTGGCGCGTGTCTCGCGGACGACATGGGTCTCGGCAAGACGATCCAGCTTCTTGCGCTGCTCGCGCGTGATCGCGACGCGGCCGAGGAGGCGGGTACCAAGATGCCGCCGACGCTCCTTGTCGCGCCGATGTCGGTTATCGGCAACTGGCTGCGAGAGGCGAAGCGCTTCACGCCCGATCTGAAGGTCCTGCTGCACCACGGCGCCGAGCGGGCGCAGGGCGACGAACTCATCGCGTCCGTGATGGCGCACGACATGGTGGTGACGACCTACGCGCTCGCGCACCGGGACGCGGAGACGCTGTCCCTCGCGCCCTGGGCGCGCGTCGTGCTCGACGAGGCGCAGTTCATCAAGAACCCCGCCGCGAAGCAGTCCGTCGCGGTCC
>PAKY01000104.1 GCA_002706885.1 Phycisphaerae bacterium | reverse complement strand
CAAGAACCCTCTCTTTCCCCTGCAGATCCGGAAGTCCCGCGGCGGTGTGCGGGTCCGGCGCTTTCCCCGCCGTTTTCTTTGGCGTACGCTCCACCCGTGCGATCGGTCACCGACCCGTCAAACGTCCGCCACGGTCTCTCGACCCGACACCTCGTCGGCGAGTTGATGGACGACCCGGCGATCGCTCCCGATGAACATCGCCTCGCGCTCCGCGGTCTCGCCAGGCTGAACCGCTGGAGCTTCGCCGCAGGTCCGATCTGGCGGGCGATGCTCCCGATGATCACGGGCGCGACAGGACCCGTCCGCGTGCTCGATGTCGCGTGTGGCTCGGGTGACGTCGCCGTTGCCGTGGCGCGGCTCGCGAAGGCGTCTGGATATGAGCTCGAGCTGACGGGGCTGGACCTGAGCGAGCTTGCGCTCGAGGAAGCGTCGAAGCGGGCCCGTTGGGAGGGCGTCGCGTTCGAGCCGCTCCGCGTCGACATCCTCAGCGAGGATGTACCCGGTTCATTCGACGTCGTGATGTCGAGCCTGTTCATCCACCACCTCCCGACGTACGAGGCCCCGCTCGTTCTCGAACGGATGCGAAAGGCGGCGCATCGCGGCGTCGTGATCAGCGATCTGGCGCGCACGAGAGCCGGGCTCGCGCTCGCGATCGTCGGCGCTCGCACGCTGACGCGGAGTCGGATCGTCCACGTTGATTCGGCGCGCTCGGTGCGGGCAGCCCTCTCTCTTGCGGAGTTCGCCTCGATTGCTTCAGAGGCGGGGATGGCGAACGCCGACATCCGACCGATCTGGCCTCAGCGGCTGCTGCTCACCTGGACACCGGAGCGAGAGGCTCGGTCGTGACGCACGAACGATCGCTGTGGGATGTGGCGGTGATCGGCGCCGGACCGGCGGGCGCGTTGTCGGCTCTGCTCGCGGCGCGACGCGGGCTCCGGACGCTCCTCGTCGAGAAACGCGTCATGCCGCGCTCGAAGGTCTGTGGGTGCTGCCTGGCTCCGGGCGGGCAGTCAGTTCTACGGGCCGCGGGTCTCGGGGCGCTTATGGGCCAGGGCGTGGCTCTCGATCGGCTTCAGGTCGTGCAGGACGGGGTGACGTGCTCGGTCCCCACACCGCGGTACCGCACGCTTGACCGCAGCGTCATGGACGTCGCGATCGTCGACGCGGCTCGACGCGCCGGCGCCGCGTTCCGACAGGGGCAGGCGTGGCGTATCTCGCGCGTCGCTTCGGAGCACGTCGAGGTCGTCGACGAAGAGGGCGCGTTCGAATCCGCTCGGGCCGTGGTTGTCGCGGACGGCATCGGCGGCGGGTCGGCGCGCGACGTTCCCGGGATGGCCTGGGATGTGCGACGATCGAGCCGCGTGGGTCTCGGCGCGACGATCGAGCGATGGCCCGAGGGCGCCGATCCGTCCGCGATCACCATGGTCGTTGGTCGCGACGGGTATGTCGGGATCGCGAGGCTCCCCGGCGGTGGCGCGGCGATCGCCGCGGCGATCAACCCGACCTCGATCGCGGACGACGGCCCGTCCCACGTGGTTGAACGTCTGCTGGCGAGCGGCGGCGTCGCGCTCGGCGAGCCGTCAGCGCTCCGGTTGCGAGGCACGCCGCCGCTGACCCGGCGCCGCCGATCTGTCGAGGCTCAGGGTCGGGTGTTCGCCATCGGAGACGCGACCGGGTACGTCGAGCCTTTCACGGGCGAGGGCATGACTTGGGCGCTCCGTGCCGCTGATCGCGTAGCGACATCGCTGGAGGATGTTGCACGCGATCGCTACCGCTCGGGCGCGTGGACGGCGATCGTCCGTGCTGAGGCGCGGTCGCAAACGCGGTCGTGCCGCCTCGTGACGTGGGGCCTTCGCCATCCGGGCGTGACCGGGGCCGTCGTTCGCGCTGGTTCAGTGTGGCCGGCTCTCGCCGCCGCTCTCGCCCGATCGCTCGCGCCACGCGATGTGTCGCTTGGGGCGCCAGCGTGACCGCCCACCTGCTCGGCATCGGCACGGCGACTCCCTCGTCCACGCTTGCGCAGAGTGAGATCGAGGATCTGGTCATACGTCTCGCCCCGCCGGCGAATCGCGAGCGAGCGATCCGAGGCGTCTTCCGGCGCGCCGGGATCGAGCGCCGTGCCTCGGTGACCTTCGAGCCCTCGGGGGCGGCGCCGTTCTTCGAGTCGTCCGGCAAGCGAGGGCCGCCGACGGGCGCCCGCGTCGATCGCTTCCTCGGAGCGGCGTCGAAGATCGCGCACGAGGCGAGCGTCTCGGCCCTCGAACGTGCGCGTGTCGGCGCGAGCGAGATCACGCATCTGATCACAGTGTCGTGCACGGGCTTCGCCGCGCCGGGCGTGGAGCACGCGCTCATCGCGTCGCTCGGGCTCCGCCCGACGGTTCGACGGACCAACATCGGCTTCATGGGCTGCCACGCCGCGATCAACGCGCTCGCGGTTGCGAAGGCGTTCGCGGAGGCGGACGCGAACGCCCGTGTTCTCGTCTGCTGCGCCGAGATCTGCTCGCTCCACCTTCAGTTCACGGATGAGCCCGACACCGCGGTCGCGAACGCGCTGTTCGCCGATGGCGCGGCGGCGGCGGTCGTCAGCGCCCGGTCCTCGACAGACGAGGCGCCGGCGATCACCGCGACCGAGAGCGTCGTCATCCCCGACTCCGTGGGCGCAATGGGTTGGCGCATCGGCGATCACGGGTTCGAGATGCGCCTCGCCAGTTCTGTCCCCGACACGCTCGCCGCGAACGTCCCGGACTGGGTCCGCGGCGTGCTTGATCGCCGGGAATTATGCGTTCGAGACGTTTCGGCTTGGGCGATTCACCCGGGTGGTCCGCGCGTGCTGACCTCGGTCGCGTCAGCGCTCGAACTTGAAGAGTCGGCGGTCGCGGCGTCCCGTGGCGTCCTCTCGGCGCACGGCAACATGTCGTCCGCGACCGTCCTGTTCATCATCGACGAATTGATGAGGACCGTTGCCTCGCTGCCTCTCGTCGCGCTCGCCTTTGGGCCGGGTCTCGCAGGGGAGGCGCTGGTCCTTGAGCAACGGTAGTTGCACAACCCATCGTCGCCTTCGGCCGGACCATCTCTGCTCAACCATCGAACCATTGCGAATCTCTTCTCGATTCGCGCGCGTTTCGATAGCATGACCCGAGCGGCGGGCAGACGATCTGTTGCCCGCCCGCTTTGCATCCGATCTCGCTGGGGGTGCAGAGGGGTTCTGTCACATGTCAGGAAGAATTGCGAACTCAGGGATCGGATTGTGTCTTGCCGCTGGCGTCGCGACCGCTGGTGGCGTCGGAGCGGACGTCATCGTCGGTGACCTCACGGGCCCGGCCCACTGGGGCGTCGTCGACGGCATCTCGTCGTACTCGATCGGTACGACGTCATGCAATGTTGGTACGGAGGAGCTCGATTGGATCGCGGCCAGCAACCGGCATCCGGTGATCGGTCAGAACATCTATCGGATCATGGACGGGCGGATCGAGCAGATCGGCCAGAGCTATCTGAAGCACGGCTATTTCGCGCTCCAGGGAACGCTCTGCGGGAGCTGCATCCGCTCGAGTTCCGGCGGCGCGGCGCTGGGCGTCGGTTGCTCCGATCCGTACGGAACGGGCGACAACGGGAATCAGAACCGCCTCGGGCCGAAGAGCGATGTCGACCCGTCGACCGGCTTCTTCAACTGGCCGCACAGCCAGATCAACCAGGGCGGCGACGCCATCTTTAAACGCCTGCAGGTCCCCCTCGCCAAACTCGACTTCGCAGCGCAGGAAGCGGGCGACGTCGTGTACGTCGGCGAGGCGATCTACGTCGCAGCCGACGATGCCACGGCGGGGAACGACGCGAACAACGCGAGCTATCGCGCCATGCGTCTGCTTCCCAACGGCGAGGACTTTGGCTGGAACGGTTCGACCCAGCGCACCAAGCCCGCGATCATGGCGTGGGCCGATCACGGCCTCGGCCTGAACCAGCCCGACCCGAACGTTGACATCCAGGAGTTCGATCTGCCGGACGACGGCGTCGTCTTCGTGGGCTCGAACGTCATCGACAACGGCGACGGCACGTTCACCTATTACTACGCCATCGAGAACCTGACCTCCGACCGCGGCGTCGGCGGGCTGCGCATCCCGCTCACGTCAGGCGCGTCCGCGACCTCGTTCTTCTTCAATGACATCGCCTACCACTCGGGCGAGCCGTACGACGACATCGACTGGACGAGCGAGATCGATGGCGGTGAGGTCGTCTTCCGGAGTCCGGAAACCTTCGCGGAGGATCCGAACACCAACGCGCTCCGCTGGGGGTCGCTGTACACCTTCGGCTTCACCTCGACCGACGCGCCCATCCAGGTTCAGGCGGCGGTTGAGTACTTCAAGCCGCTCGTCGGCGCCGACGCGGAGTATGCCGCGGACGTCTGGGCCCCGCAGGGCGTGGCGATCTGCAGCGCGGCAGACCTTGCCGAGCCGTTCTTTGAACTCGACATCGCCGACGTTGTCGAATTCCTCCGCGCGTTCGGCGCGGGCGACCCCGCCGCCGATCTCGCGGCTCCGGTCGGTGAGTATGACATCGCGGACGTCGTCGAGTTCCTCCGACTCTTCGGCGCCGGCTGCCCGTAATCCGGCGGACGCCTCCAACTCACTCCCCATGGCCCGCCGCACGGCGGGTCTTTTTTTGGGGGTTCGGACTCGCGACGGGCGGCGCCGCTGGCGGCGCTGCTCGATCGTTCAGGGAATGGGCAAAGTCGTGATCCGACGCGTTCGTCGACGAGGCGTCGACGGCTCGGATCACGTCCCCAAGATATCGGACCATTCCTGATCAACCATTGAAGTAGCATCGTCGCGCTTCACGCTGGCGGCATTGACCGTTAGCATGCCCTGTCGCGGCGGACCGACAACCGTTGGGCCGCCGTCTTTGCATCCATTCTCGTTGGGGGTATTGAGGGGTACTGTCTCATGTCAGGAATTGCTTTGAAATCGTGCATCGCTCTCTGTGCGGCAGCCGGCGCCGCGGTCGCCGGCGGTACGGGTCCCGACGTCATCGTCGGTGATCTCACCGGCCCGACGCAGTGGGGCGTGGTCAACGGGATCTCGTCGTACTCCATCGGCACGACGTCCTGCAACGTCGGCACCGCGGAGCTCGACTGGATCTCCAACAGCAACCGCCACCCGGTGATCGGTCAGAACATCTTCCGCATCATCGATGGCCGCATCGAGCAGCTCGGCCAGAGCTACCTGAAGCACGGGTTCTTCGCGCTTCAGGGCAACCTCTGCGGCGCGTGCACGCCGTCGAGCGTTGGCGGCCAGGCCCTCGGCGTCGGCTGCTCCGACCCGTACGGGTCGGGTCTCAACGGCTCGCAGGGCGGGCTCGGACCGAAGAGCGACATCGATCCGTCGACCGGCTTCTTCGCGTGGCCCCACAGCCAGATCAACCAGGGCGGCGACGCCATCTTCAAGCGCTGCCAGGTCGCCCTCGCGGACCTCGACTACGACGCCCAGCAGGCCGGCGACGTGACCTACCTCGGCGAGGCGCTCTACGTCGCCGCCGACGACGCGATGGCGGGCAACGACGCGAACAACGCGAGCTACCGGCTCATGTCCCTCCGTCCCAACGGCGAGGACTTCGGCTGGAACGGTTCGACCCAGCGCACCAAGCCCGCGATCATGGCGTGGGCCGATCACGGACTCGGCGTGAACCAGCCCGATCCGAACGTTGACATCAACACGTTCGACCTGCCCGACGACGGCGTCGTCTTCGTCGGTTCGAACGTCGTCGATCACGGTGACGGCTCGTACACCTACTACTACGCCATCGAGAACCTGACCTCGGACCGCGGTGTCGGTGCCCTGCGCATCCCGCTCGGACCCGGCGCGTCCGCGACGTCGTTCTACTTCAACGACGTCGCGTACCACTCGGGCGAGCCCTACGACAACACCGACTGGACCGCGTCGGTCGACGGCGGCGAGGTCGTGTTCCAGTCCCCCGAGACCTTCGCCGAGAACGCCGACACCAACGCGCTGCGTTGGGGCTCGCTCTACACCTTCGGCTTCACCTCGAGTGAGCCGCCGATGAAGGGCGCCGCCGCCGTCGAGTACTTCAAGCCGCTCATGGGCGCCGACGCCGAGTTCGCGGCCGACGTCTGGGTCCCGCAGGGTCTCGAGATCTGCAACCCGGCCGACCTCGCCGAGCCGTTCTTCGAGCTCGACATCGCCGACGTCGTCGAGTTCCTCCGCGCCTTCGGCGCGGGCGACCCCGCGGCGGACCTCGCGGCGCCGTTCGGTGAGAACGACATCGCGGACGTCGTCGAGTTCCTCCGCGTCTTCGGAGCCGGCTGCCCGTAATCCAACGTCGATTCGATCAATCTCACGCAGAGGCCCGCCCCGAGGCGGGCCTTTTTCATGCGCGGTCCGCGTGGCGAAGCGGCAGTTCCGTTGTGAGCAGTGGACGGTCGTCGAGCGAGACCCGGCTTCCAATGAACACCGCTCGCGACAGCCCCGTTGCCGAATGGATGGGCGCCGACCAGTCGAGCGGGAACTCTTCGTGCGCCGGCTGCGTCAGCGTCGTGTACGCGTGCGGCATCAGCGACCCGAGCCGCTCGAACACCCACCGACGATCGGGCCTGCACGCCCGTCCATCGAGCGCCTGCGACGCCCAGATCGGGTCCTCGGTCGTTGCGTTCACCCCGTCGGACGAATTCGGGGTCACGCACGTCGACAGAACAAGCATCTCGCCCGCCAGCTTTGTCATCCAAGCCAGCGCGGCCGCTGGATCCGCGAGGTGATAGAGCACGCCGTACGCGAAGACCACGTCGTAACTCGCCGAGAGCGTGGGCGGGTCGTTCAGATCCGCCTCCACCACCTCGACGTCCTCTCCCTCGAACCGCCGCCGCATGACCTCGACGTTCTCCGCCCGCCCGTCCACGGCGGTCACCCGGCAACCGCGGTCGAGGAAGTACGAGGTCAGATCGCCGATGCCCGCCCCGAGCTCAAGCACGCTCCGCCCCGCGATCGGGAGGCCGAGCGTGGCGAGGTGTTCAAGGCGCCGCGCGTTGATGCGCAGGTAGGCGTCGCCGCGGAAGTGGGGGATCGGGTCGACCGTCATCGCTTGCAACGCTGATCTCCTCAACCAAAGTGATTGCAGTTCGCGCACCGCTCCACGCCGACGCGACTGACCGATCGCTCGCGGAGCGCACGCCGCTCGGGCGCGTTGTAGATTTCAAGCAGTGACCGCTCGTTCACGTCGCCCCACGCGTTCCGTCCCTCGTGATCGAGCGTGCAGTAAGCGACCCGTCCGGAGGCCAGCACCGGCACGTGGAACCACTGCCAGCACCCCATCGGCGGGATGCGACCGAACGTCTCGACGCCCACGCTCCCGATCCAGTCGAACCGCTGCGTCACGCGACAGGTGAAGTTCGGCCAGCGAGACCGCGTCCACTCGAGGAACGCCTGATCGTCCGCGCTCCCGTCGCCAACGCGCGACACGATCGGGCGGCACGGCAGCTCCCGAGCCTCGAACATCGCATGCAAACGATCGATGTTCGCGACGGTCCGCTCGAACGGCAGCTTCATCACGCGTTGGTACGCGTCCTTGCGGTGGTCGTTGAAGCTGATCACGAAGATCGTCGCGTTCGCGAGCTCGGGCAGTCTCGCCGCGACCTTCTCGACCAGCGGCGACCCGTTGGTGAACAGCCACAGCGCCGCCTGCGGCGCGACACGCTGCGCCTCCGCGGCTATGTCGAACAGCCTCCGATCCAGGAACGGATCGTTCATCCGCGAGAAGCTCAGCTCGAACGGCAAGTCATCCGGGAACGCCGACAGCTCGTCGAGGATCTTCGCGACCAGCCCGTCGCTCATCCGCTCCCCACGCCGCGTCATCGTCGGGTACGGGCAGAATTCGCACGCCGCGTTGCAGACCGCGAGCGTCTCCATCCCGACCTGGACCGGGAAGTCGAGGTACCTGCTCGCCGACAGCTCGCGCAGCCGATCCGCGTACGACGCCTCGAACGCCGACAGCGGGCCGCCGTCCAGCGCCGCATCCGACGAGGCTTTCCGCCCACGCACGGTCACCGGAACCGGGATCGCCTGGGCCGTCGCCATACGTCGGAATCACCCTTTCACCACCGCCGAACCGCCGCCCGCCGACAGATCGCTATCGGACCACGGGGGCGCCCCCCTTGAGACCGGTTTGCCATCCACGGAAATGCAGGATCGGGCGCCGCTCTTCGTCCGATAGGCATGCCGAGGGCCGGGCGAACGACTCGGACGAATCGAAGGGAATCACGATGAGCACCACCACCTCGCCGGCGCCCGACTCCACCCTCCTCGACGCCGCCCCGACCGAGCCAGCCCTCTCGATCGCGACGATGAACGACTGGTGGGCTCTCACTCGTCGCTATCCCGAGTTCCGCCTCGAGTCCCACAGCCTGCTCAAGGACTTCGGCTACATGCAACTCATGGGCTACTTCGACGCCCTCGCCCCCGAACGGGCGCTGGAGATGGGTCACGGCTTCAACGCGACGTTCCTTCGACACGCCCAGAAGCGATGCGAACTGCACGCCATCGACAACGATCAGGGCCTCGTCTACTTCCCCTCGGGCGAGCAGTGGAACGATCTCTACGCCGAACACATCGCTGCGCCCTGCCGCGAGGCCAAACTCCACCGTGGCCTCCTCGGCGTCGACGGCGGCCACGATCTCGAACCCGATTCGTTCGACATGATCGCGTCCGTGTCGGTTCTGGAGGAACTGGACACCGCCACCCTCAACGCCGTGGTCGCCGACGCCGCTCGGCTCCTCCGTCAGGGCGGCGCCCTCGTCGGTAGCTTCGACCTGATCCTGAATCGCCCACGCATGCTCGAGAAGCTTGTCGCCGCGTGCGACGCCGCCGGGCTCGATATCCCGCGCGCCCCCGGACCGATCAGCGCTGCGAAGTGGAACGACGTTCTCATCGAGAGCCCGTCCGTCGTCATGCTCACCTACCAGATGGGCCAGCGCGAACACCGGACCTATTCAGGCCATTGGGGCGCCGCCTGGTTCGTCGCGATCAAGCGCTGACAGGCCAACGGTCGCTGACGCGCCACGGCGCCACCGCGTCGGGATCTCGATCACACGCGTCAAGCATCGGACCGGGCGAGATCGTCGCGACAAGCCGTTGCGTCGCGCGCTCATCGATCTCGCCGCCCTCTTCGAACACGACCCGCTCGACGATCTCTCGCCCCTTGCCGCCATCCACGAGCCGCCACGCGGCGCCCGCGACACGCGGACCGATCTCGGCCCGTACTGCGGCCTCGCCCGTGAACCGAGCCCACGCGTCATCTGACATCTCGCGTCGCGGTTGATCGTCGATGGTCTCCTGCAACTCGTGCAGGCCAGACTCAAACCCCGAGACCGCGTCTTCCTTCTCCGCGATCGAGCGATACCGAGCGATCATGTCCGCGATCACGCCCGCGCGTTCCGATGCGGGCGCGTACCGCTGGAGCGTCCACCCGTTGTTCCGGACAAGCCGCCCGAGGATCACGTCCATCGAGCGCCCGCTCTTCGTCTTGCGATGCTCAAAGCCGATCGATGTCGTGTGCGCGATCCGATGCCCCGTGGCGATCAACCGTGCGCAGAGGTCGTACTCCTCCGCGTAGTAGCCGAACGACGCGTCATACCCGCCGAGTTCGAGGAACAGATCGCGCCGAACAGCAGCCCCGCACCCGATGATCACCTCGGGCAAGCCGCCAGATTCCCGTTCACCGCTCGGCAGCACGATCTCGCCGCCAATCGCCCCGATGTCGGCGGGCGCCTCGGCGAGCGTCGCGGCGAAGTCGCGCGCCTTCGGCGAGGAGTCGTCGTCGAGCATCACGAGCCACGGATAGTTCGCCATCGACGCGCCGTGGTTCCGCGCCGCGGCGCCAAGATTCGTGTCCACCCTTTCGAGCGTGACCCTCAGCCCGTTCGAGAGCGTCCGCGGCGCCGCGAGCGGCTCGAACGAGGCGTTGTCGATGACGATGACCTCCGCGTCGCCTCCCAGCCCGTCGCGATCGAGATCACCGATGTTCCGGAGCGTCCGGGCAAGCTCGTCGTGGCGATCACGGGCTGGGATGACGAAGCTGATCATGGTCTACCCCGCGACCCTGGCTCCTCGATCCGCGGTCTGCACGAGCAGCGATGGCTCGTCGAGCCCTCGCAGCCGCCGCGCGAGAGCGTTCACGCCCACCGCGACGTTGCCGAGCATCGACGCCTCGACCGCCGCGGCGACCGATCCAAGATAGCCCGCCTCCACCGCCGTGCCACCCGAAGCGAGTACGAGCGCGGCCGTTGAAAGGAGCGCGTCCCCACATCCGAGCGGGTCGATCGCGCTGTCACTTAGCGCCGGCACGTGCTCACTGAGCAACCGGCTCGGCCACCCCTCGTCCTCCCGCGGCGCCTCCGGGTTCGGCTCGAAGATCACCATGCCCTCCTCGGACAGCGTCACGGCGATCGTCCGCGCCCCCGTAGCTTCCCGGGCTTCCCAGACCGAGACTGGAAGCGATGTGCTCTGATCCCCGACCGCCCCGCGAAGCTCCATCTCCGACGGACTCAGCCAGTCCGCCCCGCGCATCGCCAGCAGCGTCTCCCGCGGCCCCGAGACATCCCCCGCGAGCGTGCGCACACGCGGGCGAAGCGCGTCGAACAGCGCCGCCGTGCTCCGCGTCGTGAGCAGCCCGAGACCAAAGTCCGTCACGATCGCCGCGTCCGCCGACTTCGAGGCAGCGATCGCGAGCGTCACCATCTCCGTGCGCGCCGCCGCATCGATCGAGGCCACTCCCGACCGATCGAGCTTCACGACCTTGTTCCGACCGACCAGCAGCCGTTCCTTCTCCGGCATTCGACCCTGCGACGGAACCGCCAAAACGTCGATGCCGTCCGCCTCCAGCCGCTCTCGCATCCGCTTCGCCGCGTCGTCATTGGGGAGCGCCGTGACCAATGTCGCGTGGGCGCCGAGTGCCGCGACATGCTTCGCCACGATCGCCGCGCCGCCGTCGTACGCCGTCTGCTCGAGCGGACGGAGGTTCATCATCGGCGACTCGCCCGCGACCTCGGGCCACGCGCAGTGCGTGTACGTGTCCTGAAGCACGTCGCCCACGATCACCACGCGCTGGCGAGCAAAGCCGCTCATCAGCGTGCCCATCCGCGCATACGAGAGATCGTGCCGACGCTGAAGCCCTCGCAAGCGAGCCAGCTCCGGGCTCTCATACGCCTGCGCCCCGTCGTGCGCGCCCGACGCCATCGCGTTGATCAGCGCCGTCGACGAGAACACCAGATCGCCCGACGAGAACACCACCCGCCCGCCGTGCCGCTCGACCGCGGCCCGCTCCATCGCGAACCGCGGATCGTCATTCTCTTCGTACTCGCGCCCCTTGACGTAAACGTCCGGCTGCACGGCGTCGAGAAGTTCGACCGCCGTCTCGTCGTCGCACACGTGGACCCAGTCCACAAGGCTCAGCGCCGCCAGATTCTCCGCCCGCAGTTCCTGATCGAACAACGGCCGCCCCGTCCCCTTGCGGATCAGCCGATCCGCGGTGATCGAAACAACCAGCCGATCTCCGAGCTTCGCCGCGTGGCGGAGGTGCCGAATATGACCCGGGTGAACGATGTCGAAACACCCGTGACAGTGGACCACCTTCTCCCCGATTGAGGCGGCAGTCCGCCGTCGAGCCACCAGGGCGTCAAGCGAGAGGATCTTCGAAGCCAGCTCGCCGGCGTGCGGATTGGACGACTCGGAGTGAGAGGGCATCGCATCGAATATCTGCGCCGTGACCTCCCAGCCGTGACATTTTCGGGGTCCGCCCGCGCAGACGATTCAGGCCGCATACACCGATCTCAGGCTACAGCGACCGCCCTTTTCGTCCCGATAAGCCTCGTGTGACGGTTCAGACCACATGCGCAGAACGTGCGCCATCGGCGCTGACGGCCCCCGCTCAGGATCCGTGGAGCGTCATCGCGGCCACCGGTTCCCAGCCCTCGCCGCCGCCGACGGATGTCGCCGCGGCGCTTCACGAACTTGGGCTTCCCGCTGCCCCCGTCCCGCGCGAGCGGCGGAGCGAGATCTTCGAGCGAAACGTCGAAGCCCTCCGATCCATCGACGCGTGGACCACTGACGACGAGCACGCCTGCCGCGCCGCGTTCGATCGCTCGCTCTCCGACGACGAACTGCTCGAGGCGAACGACGGTGAGGTGGTGCTCCGCCGAGCCGCCGAGCCAGATCCCGCCAACTGGCTTTGGCGTCGCCCCTTCCGTTCCCTGGCGAACGGCGCCGTCGCGAAGGAAACCGCCGACCAGAGCGCCCTCCGTGCCCTGCTGGTCCTGGGCGTGTCGACACCCTGGGCGGTGCTCGCGTCGCTCGCCGTCGCCGAGCGGATGTCGAGCGGTCCAAACCGCTTCCGCTGCTTCGTCGTTCACGCCGACCTGCAGACGCTCGCGATCGGGCTCTCGATCGCCGACCTCACCGCCGCGATCCGCCACCCGGGCTTCGAGTTCTTCCTCGGCGCCGCAGCGACGGACCGCCTCAGCGACTGGTTCGAGCGACGCCCCGAGGCGTGGCTGCCGAAGCGAGCCGTTGTCACGCCGACCGATCAACCCGACGCGTCGCTCGCGCAGGCCGTTCTCGGCGTCACGCGAGGCGCCCACGAACGACAGACCGCGGCGACCGATCGGACCGTGGCCGCCGTCCACGCTCGATACGCGTCGATCACGCCCTTGGAGTCTCGCGAGCGACTCGTAGAAGGCGTCGAGGGCCGCCGCGTCCTCCGCATCCTCCTGCCCACGACGCGCCGCACGAGCTATCTCCGCTTTTCCGTCGAGGATCTCGCCGCATCGCTGTCGGCGCTCGGACACGACGCCCGTGTGCTCATCGAGCCGACCGAGCACGATTCGCAGACCCCGCTCTCGATGGCGAAGGGCGTGCTTGATTTCCAGCCCGACCTCGTGATCTCGCCCAACGCGCCGCGCAGCGTCATCGGCTCGCTCTACCCCCCCTCGCTGCCCTACGTCTGCTGGATCCAGGACGCGATGGGCTACATCTTCGACGCCGACGTCGGTCGCGCGCAACTCGATACCGACGTCCTGATCGGCAACACCATGCCCGAACTGGTGACCACCTACGCCTACCCCGCCCACGCCGCCCTGCCCTACCCGACGCCCGCCAGCGGCCGCAAGTTCCACCGCGACGAGATCGACGCCGAGCGCCGCAAGCGGTTCACCTGCGACATCGCGTTCGCCAGCAACCACAGCGAGCCGCCATCCGCGATGGCGCTCCGCCTCGCCACGAGCATCGGCCTCGATCGCGCCATGTTCGGACCCGCGGTCGAAGCCGCCCAGCGCCTCGCCGCGGCCGCCGCGACAATCTCCGTCACGGACGCCGTGATCCCCGCCGCCGGGAAGGCCTACGCCCAGGGCCTCGGGCGAGCGATGTCGCCCAAGCAGGTCTCGCTCCTCGCGTATCACTTCATCCTGCCCCTCGCGGGCCGCATCTTCCGCCATGACACCGTCGAGGCCGCGATCCGGATCGCCGATCGTCGTGGCTGGAAGCTCAAGCTCTACGGCGCAGGTTGGGACCGCTCCGAACGATTCGCCCCCTTCGCCGCCGGCCCGGTCGAGCACGGCGAAGACCTCCGCGCCTGCTACGCCTGCGCCGCCGCCCACCTCCACATCGATCTCATGGCCCTCACCCACCAGCGCGTATTCGAGTGCGCGTTCTCGGGCGGCCTCGCGGTCTCCGCGTTCCAGCTCGACGCCCTCGCGACCACCCGCTACCGCGCCCGCGAGGAACTGCTTGCGAGCGCAACCCCCCGAAGCGTGAACGACGCCACGGGAGAGCGAACCTTCGCCCTCGAAGACGCGCCCTCCGGGCGAGCGATGATCGAGCAGCGAGCGAAATTCGGCCTCCCGCCCATCACCGACATCACCTGTCCGAAAGACCTCGTCCCGCGCGGCGACCGCTACCGCGACGTCGCCCTCCCCGCCTTCGACGTCTGCGGGCTCCTCGGCGACGTCGCCTCCGTCGCGTTCACCGACGAATCCTCCCTCGAAGCCGTGCTCGACCGAGCGATCAACGACCGCTCGTGGCGCGACGCAACCTCGGCCGACATCGCCCGCCGCGCGTCGGGTGTCCTCAGCACCGACGCCTTCGCCAAGCGCCTTCTCGAGCACGCAGCCAAGACCGTTGCCCGCGAGGCGCATCACGCCCGAACCAACCAGCCCTGGCCGCCCGCCGACTCCTTCATGCTGCTCCGCGACGAAGCCCTCGAAGCGCACACGAAGCATCGCAAGGGAAACGGCCGTGTCGCGTGAAGTCTGGTACGCCATCCCCTCCGCCAGCCTCGACCGCTGCCGCGCAACCCTCCCCGCGTGGCGCGATATGGGTTACCGCGTCGCCGTCCTCCAAAACCGCGAACGCGGCGACATCCCCGCCGACCTCACCGTCTGGCGCGACGCCTACCCGGGGTGGGCCGCCTCGATCAACGAACTCTGCCGCAACGTCATCCCGCGCGACGCCGCCATCGTGGTCAGTGGGGGCGACGACATGCTCCCCGATCCGAATCACACCGCCGCCGACATCGCCGACGCCTTCTTTGATCGCTTCCCAGACGGCTTCGGGGTCATGCAGCCCACCGCCGACACCTTCATGAACGCGACCGAGTACTGCGGCAGCCCGTGGCTCGGCCGCGCCTGGATCGACCACGCCTACCGCGGAAACGGCCCGCTCTGGCCCGCCTACACGCACAACTGGGCCGACCACGAACTCCGATGGGTCGCAGGGAGCCTCGACGCCCTCTGGATGAACGATGGTCTCGCGCAGCGTCACGACCACTTCTCCCGCTCGGGCGACGCCCCGCCCCCGTACTGGTCCGACACCGTCGCCCCCGCCGACCGCGCCGACGTTGAGACCTTCATCGCCCGCCTCTGGCAGAACTTCCCGCTCCACGAAGCCAACGGCCGCGCCATCGACCCCGACCGCCTCCGCGCCGACTACCCCGGCACCGCCATCCGCTATTGGCAGACCCGCTACGGCCGCCATCACTCGACCTCAGACGCTTCCACAGCGATGACCGAACGCCTCGCCGACCTCGCCTCGCGCGGCAAGCGCCGTGTCCTGATCTACGGCGCCGGCACCGAGACCCGCCTCGCGGGCGATGCGCTGATGGCGCCACCGGTCGATGTCGTCTGCCTCATCGACGACGATGAACGCCTCCGAGGCGCCCGCCTCTGGGGCTTCGAGATCCTCAGTCGCGATCACGCGATCTCGATCAACGCCGATGCCGTCATCCTCTCGTGCCGCGCCGCGACGCCCGCCCTCGAACAGCGCGCCGCGCCGTTCGCCGAACGAGGCGTCGAGGTCCTCCCGCTCTACGAACCCGCCCCCGCGGAGGTGGTCCATGGCTGAAGTCTGGTTCGCGATCCCTTCCGCGAGCGTCGAACGCTGCCGCGAACGCCTCCCCGCATGGCGCGACATGGGCTACCGCATCGCCGTCCTCCAGAACGTCGAGCGAGGCGAGATCCCCGCCGACCTCGTCGTCTGGAGCGACACCTACCCGGGCTGGGCCGAATCGATCAACATCCTCTGCCGCGACATCGTCCCCGCCTCCGCCGACATCGTCGTCAGCGGTGGCGATGACATGCTCCCCGACCCCGACCGATCCGCCCAGCAACTCGCCGCCGAGTACTTCGAGCGTTTCCCCGACGGCTTCGGCGTCATGCAGCCCGCCGGCGACCAGTTCATGTGGGCCCAGAACTACTGCGGCTCCCCGTGGTTCGGTCGACGCTTCTTCGAAACGATGTACGGCGGCGCCGGCCCAATGCATGGTGGCTACCGCCACAACTGGGCCGACTACGAGCTCTACTGGGTCGCCCGCTGCCTCGGCGTCCTCTGGATGCGTACCGACGCCACCCAGTACCACGCCCACTTCTCCCGCGAGGGCGAAGAGACCCCCGAGTGGTGGAAGCAGAACGTCGGCGCCGCCGATCGTGCCGATTGCGAACTCTTCCTCGAGCGCAAGCAGGCCGCCTTCCCGGGCCACGCGCCCCGAGGCCTCGACGTCACCTTCGATATCGAAGACCTCCTCCGCAACGAGTCGGGCGTCGCCGAATGGCATCTCGACCGCAACCACGCCTCCGCCGCGCTCACGCAGCCTGTCGCGACGCGCGTTCAGGAAGCGCTTGACACCCTCGCCGCGCGAGGCGCTCGTCGCGTCGTCATCTACGGCGCCGGCACCCACACCCTCAAGGCCGCCCAGGCCCTCGCCTCCCCGCCCGTCGACATCCTCGCGATCGCCGACGACGACGCCCGCCGTCACGGCGACAAGCTCTGGGGTTATCCCATTGTCGCGCTCGACGACGTCGAACGCCTCCGCCCCGACGCCATCGTCCTCTCCTCCGACAGCTTCGAGGACAAGCTCTGGGCCAAGGCCGCGGGCTACGGCTCGCTCGGCATCGACGTCATCCGCCTCTACGCCCAGACGCTCCCCGAGACCTCCACTCCCGAGGAGGTCGCCGCGTGAACCCAAGGCAGACCGTCCTCCTGAACGCAGACCCGATCGAGCTGCTCTCCGAGATCACGGACCCCTCGCGCGTCGCCACGATCATCGACGGCGGCGCCAACATCGGCGACACCGCCGAACGATTCGCCGACGCGTTCCCCGCCGCGCAGGTCCACGCCTTCGAGCCGGTCCGCGCCTGCTTCGATCGACTCGCCGCTCGCTTCGACAGCACGCCCCGCGTCACGCCACACCGTCTCGCCCTCGGCGAACGCGCGGGTGACGCCGAGATCCGCGTCAACCGCAACCTCTGGACCTGCAGCCTCCTCCCGGCAAGCGACCGCGGCCGCGACTACCACGGCGACTGGTACGAGACCGACCACCTCGAACGCATACAGATCGTGACCCTCGATGAGTGGGCCGAAGCGAACGACATCGATCGCGTCGACATCCTCAAACTCGATCTGCAAGGCCTCGAAGCCCCCGCCCTCCGCGGCGCCGAACGTCTCCTCGCGCGGACCGACATCGTCTACGCCGAGGCGCAACTCATCCCCGAGTACGAAGGCGCCTCGACGTTCGGCGAGATCGACACCCACCTCAAGGCTCGAGGCTTCGAGCTCTACCAGATCCTCGACCTGTGCATGAAGGGCGACCACGGCGAACCGTCCTGCTGCGATGGCATCTGGGTCCGAGCCGAAGTGCTCGACGAAATCCGCCGCGGCCCAAGGCCCGCGAACCTCCCGTGCGCCGCGGGCGGCAAGTCCGCGCGCATGACCGACGCCCTCGCGCTGTGCGCCGCCGAAGGACTTCACCGCGTCGCGATCTACGGCGCCGGCGCCCACACCATCGACGCCGCCGCCGCCCTCGCGTCGCCACCGATCGAGATCGCCTGCGTCATCGACGACGACCCCGCCCGCCGCGGCGCCCTCTGGGGTCTGCCCGTCGTCTCAATCGGCGAAGCGCTCGCCATGGGCGTCGACGCCGTCGTCGTCTCGTCGGACCGAATGGAACAACGCCTCGCCGTCAACGCGCTCGGTGCCGGCGCGACGGTCGTCACGCTCTACAGGAACGGATCGCCCGCCATCGAGCGGGCCGTCGCCACGGAAGGGATGTCGTAATGGATCGCGTGCTGGTAACGGGCTCGAGCGGGCTGATCGGTTCCGAGGCTGTGTCGTTCTTCGACAACCTCGGCATGGACGTGGTCGGCGTCGACAACAACATGCGCGCGTCGTTCTTCGGCCCTCGCGGCGACACCACCTGGAACCGCGACCGCCTCGTCTCGACCTGCCGGCGCTTCCGCCACATCGAGATCGACATCCGCGACCGCGAAGCCGTCGACCGTCTCATCGCCTCCGAACGGTTCGATCTCATCGTCCACACGGCCGCCCAGCCCTCGCACGACCTCGCGGCCTCCCGCCCGTTCGACGACTTCGACGTCAACGCCGTCGGCACGGTCAACCTTCTTGAGGCCACCCGCCGCCACGCCGAAGAGGCCGTCTTCATCCATGTCTCCACCAACAAGGTCTACGGCGACGCCCCCAACCGCCTCGAGATGACCGAGCTCCCGAAGCGCTACGAGATCACCGATCCCCGATACGCCCACGGCATCCCTGAAGACTTCCCGATCGATGCATCGCTCCACTCCCTCTTCGGCGCCTCCAAGCTCGCCGCCGACGTGATGGCCCAGGAGTACGGCCGCTACTTCGGTCTCAACGTCGGCGTCTTCCGTGGCGGCTGCCTCACCGGCCCCTCGCACTCGGGTGTCGAGCTCCACGGGTTCCTGAACTACCTCACCCGCACCGCGATGGCCGGCGACCCCTACACCATCTACGGATACAAGGGCAAGCAGGTCCGCGACCAGATCCACAGCCACGACGTCATCAACGCCTTCTGGTCGTTCGCCCAGAGCCCCAGGCCGGGCGAGGTCTACAACCTCGGAGGCGGCTACGACAACGCCGCGAGCCTCCTCGAGTGCGTCGACCTCATCGAGAAGCACACCGGCCGCCGACCCGAGCTCACCTACAGCGACATGAACCGCCGCGGCGACCACATCTGCTACTACACCGACCTCTCCAAGCTCCGCTCGCACTATCCGAGCTGGTCGATTACGCGGTCGCTCGAAGACATCGTGAAGGAAACCGCCTTCGCCTGCCGCACGCTCGCCGCCTGACCGAGCCGCGCCCTCAGGACGTAACCCCCTCGCGCCGTTCACGCTCGTCCGCGCCGTACCACCGACGCAGGCGTTTCCGCGCCCTGCGCCGGTACCACGAAAGCAGCAGCCGACGCACCGGCCCCATGTCGTCCGGATGCCGACGCAGCCACCACGGCAGCGCCTGCAGACGATCGAGATGGATCGACGTCCCGTGCCAGTTCATCTGCCGATGACCCACGATCCCGATGTGCCCGTCGTGCGTCTGGAAGAGGTACGTCCGCAGGTCGGGCAACCCCTCGACCAGCGTGTCGATCGAGAGGTCCTCGAGACCCAGCGCCGGAACCAGATCGTTCTCGACAAGGATCGCGTTGACCTCGGTCGCTGCCACGAGCGTGTAACCCTTCGACGCGCCGAGTTCCGCCATCGCGCGGAGCGATGACCCGTGCCGCTTGTCCGTGTACCGAGGCTGCACGTACGCGATATGCGTCGGAATCGTCGGGATGTGCTCCACGATCACGACCGACGGCCGATACCGCTCAAGCCCGTGCCACACCCAGTAGTCGTGCCCGTCGATGTCGAGGCTCAGCACATCGAACCGCTCGGGGCACGACGTCTCCGCGAGGATCTCGTCGAGCGAATCGGGCCCCTCGATCGCGACCCGCCTGTGCACCGTCTCCACCGACCCGAACGCCGCGCAGTTCGCCACCAACTCCGCGTAGCGCTTCCGATCGGCCTCGATCAGGACCGCCCGCGCGCCGAACGATTCGATCAGCCGACGCGTGTTGCTCAGATGAATCCCGTCCCACGCCCCGAGCTCGACGCACGCCAACGCCCGCCCATGCCCGAGCCCCGTCCGCCGAACAATCTCGGCGAGGATCCCGTCCTCCCCGAACTGCGAATGCACGTTCTCCGCGTACTCGCGCAGATCCGGCAGCGGGCGGGCTTGGACGGACGATTCACCCTGAACGGCGGAACTCGCAGTCATACGGATGCATCGGCGAGCAACCCGACCCCGCTCAACTTCTTCCGTCGTCGCGGGCAACGTCAAACGGAACGAAGTGGTCCCACGGCCTCGACGGATCAACCTCGAGCACGCGGAGCAGCGCAAACCGATCCTCACCCTCCCCCTCAGCGGTCTCCCGGGCCAGGTTCAGGTTGCCCGCCGCGTACGACACCGCCGTACGAATCGCCGGCATCCACGTGTCATCGACCACGATCAACCCCCCGGGCTCGACCATCCGGGCAAGGAACACCAGGTCGATGAACACGTTCTCGAACCAATGCGCCCCGTCAACGAACGCGAAGTCGTACCGCTCCCCACCCGTCCACAGCTCGGGCAGCGCCACCTCCGACCGCTTCTCGATCAGCCTGACGCGTTCCCGGATCCCCGCTCGCTCGAACACAAGCAGCGCGGCGCTGTCCATCCACTCCGCCGCCGTCTGAACGGGATCGACGGCCACGTGCGACACGCCGTCGCGCTCCATGGCCGATCGCCCCAGGTGGTCATCGACGCCCGCCGCGATGCAAAGCCCACTGATGCCCAGCCCGCATCCCGTCTCGATTGTCCGTAGCGGCCTCTCGCGAGCCACGATCCGCCGAAGCGCCGCCGCTCGTGGCTCTTTGAGACCCGTCGGGAAGATCGGCGTCTCGGCGCCGCTCGCGGTCGCGACCGCGCCGTGCGCGAAGACCTCACGGAGCACCGAATCAGGTGTCGAAGTCGAATCGAGCCTCGTCGGCGTATCGGTGGGGGATGAAAGCATGGAGCTTCATCGGATCGTGACGAGCAATGCGCAAGAAAAAGGCCCGCCTGTGAGGCGGGCCCTTTCGGAAGTTCGAATCGTTCGAGCCGCTACCCCGGAGTTACGGGCAGCCGGCGCCGAAGACCTGGAGGAACGTCACGACGTCAGCGATGTCGAAGGTGCCCATCGGGGCGCCCAGGTCGGCCGACGGATCCATGGCGCCGAAGCGCTGCAGGAACGTCACGACGTCAGCGATGTCGAGCACGCCCATCGGGGCGCCGAGGTCGGCAACGCTGCACATGCCCGTGCCGACGGTGACCGTCGCGCCGACGACGTTCAGCGTCATCGCGTTCGGATCGTTGCTCGAGAACAGGATCAGGCTGTTGTTGGCGTCGAGGACGACCGCGCCGTCGTAGGTCAGCTCGATCTCAGCGCCGTTCATCGCGCCGGCGTCAACCGTCACGTCAAACGTGAAGAGCGTGGCCGACGAGCCGCCGATGGCGGGCGCCGCGCCGACGCCAGCGCCGACATGCTCAACCGAACCCGCGTTCGCCATGCCACCGGCCTGGAGAGCCGGGAAGGCAGCGTCGATCGCGATGTTCGAAGCGGTCGCCGGGCCCGTGCCATCGACGTCGCCGCCGAAGAGGAACAGACCAGCCGAACCGAAGATGCCGTCCCCGAGGCCCATGGCGTCGAAGTCGGCAACGACCGAAGCGGTGAACGTGCTGCCAGCGGCGGCACTCGACGGGGCCTCGACCGTAACAGTCGCGGACTGAGCCGCGGCGAGCGATGCGGTCGCGGCAAGAGCGATGGTGGCGCGGATCATGAGTCGGATCTCCCTTTTTCTGTCGGGTTTGCAACAACCCGACTGACCAGATGCAATGGTAGCGTATTCATGGTAGCCGCCGCAACAGCAAAATGCAGCCTTCTCCCCGGAAGATGACCCAAATAAAGCCCGCCTGTATCAGCCCAGCACGCTCTCCCCGCCCCAGAACGCCCCGTCGAACACCCCGCGCAGCCACCGCCACGTCCGATACCCACTCCGGGTATAACCAGCCGCCTCGCACCCCACCCCGAGCCTCCCCGAACCACCCGGAAACGACGTCCAACAGACGACCGACCCGAAAGGCCAGACGATGACCCGCCTCAACGCTGCCCTCGCCCTTACCCTCGCCGCTACCGCCATCCCCGCGTCCATCGCGCAACCCTCCGAAGGCTCGGCCGAGGCGAAGTGGCGCGACCAGACCGGCTACGAAGGCGCCTACGTCGTCATCCAGGAAGACGACGCCCCCCGCCCCCCCTTCGACTTCGACGCCGACGACAACGCCTTCCTCGACGAGGTCGAACGCGCCACCTTCAACTGGATCTGGAACAGCCCCGACGTCAGCCCCCACGGCCTCATCAAGGACCGCTCCTCAGGGCCCCTCGTCAGCATCGCGGGCGTCGGCTACCAACTCGCGTCGATCGTCATCGGCGTCGAACGCGGCTACGTCTCCCGCGACGAAGGCGCAGAACGTGCCGAGCAGATCCTCCAGGCCCTCACCGACAACCCCAAGAACCGCAAGGCCGGCCTCTTCTACCACTTCCTCGACGAGAACACCAACGGCCCCCGCGCCCGAGGCGACGGCGTCAGCACCATCGACTCGTCCATTCTCTTCGCGGGCATCCTCACCGCCTCGAGCTACTTCGGTGGCGACGTCGCCCACCTCGGCGACGCGCTCTTCGCCGCCGCCGACTGGAGCTTCTTCGTCCAGCCCGATTCCCGCCCGGAACAGTATCGGGGAATGATTTCACTCCTCTGGCGTCCGAACGATCGAGCCAACGATCCGACGGGCGACGGCGGCCTCATCGACGCCACCTGGATCGACGCCATGGGCGAGCAGCGCCTCGTCTACTTCCTCGCCAACGCCGCCCCCGCCGCCGAGCACCGCGTCGATCCCGAGCTCTACTACCGCATGCGCCGCACCCCCGCGCAGTGGCGCGACGTCGGCCCCATGATCCGCCTCCCGGGCGCGGGCAGCACCTTCCTCGCCTTCTTCGATCAGCTCTGGATCGACGACGCCTCCATCGGCGCCGCCCAAGGCCCCGACCGCCCCGACCTCCGCGGCTTTGAGCACCGCACGCCGACCGACTGGTGGGAGAACAGCCGCCGCCACGCCAAGCTCCACCGAGGCAAGGCCATCCACGAAGCCCCCGAGGGCTTCACCACCCTTGGCGAGAACGCCTGGGGCCTTTCCGCCTCCGACGCCCCTGGCGGCTACCGCGTCCCGGGCCTCTACGGCGACCCCCTCCCCCTCAAGGGCGCCCGCCGCGACGTCGACACCCCGCCCGACTTCCGGACCGACGACTGGCTCGACGGCACCGTCGCCATCTACGGCGCCGGCTCCATGATCATGTTCGAGCCCGACCTCGCCCTCGCCGCCCTCCGCCACTACCGCTCACTCGAGAACGCCGACGGCAAGCCCCTCCTCTGGGACGACCAGTACGGCTTCGAGGACGCGTACAACCTCCACATCAACAAGGAACCCTGGGTCGCCCACGACCGCCTCTCGATCGACCAGGGCCCCCTCCTCGTCGCCATCGAAAACGCCCGCTCCGGCCTCATCTGGAACACCTTCCACGCCCACCCCTACATCCAGTCCGCAATGGAACGCCTCGGCCTGTCGCGCGGCGAGGACTAATTGCCGCGCACGCCCGAGTATCGAGTGAGCCCGGCGAGACGCCTCGGATCAGGCGTGCGACGGCAACGGGTCTCAGATGCCGTCGATGTACCTCTGTGTCGAGGGAGACGTCGCCAGAGGTCTGTGTTGCCACGCGATTGCCCGTCGCAGCGACGCGCCGTGTCAACCGGTACTCCCACCAGACATGAGCGGAGCGGCGAAGACGGCGTGACGAGGGGCAAAAGCGATGGGACTTTGGTCGTGGACCGCGTTTGGCGTCATCGTCGTCGTATCGACGACGGTCACGTTGATCGCGCTCTTTCGCGACCCAAGCAGGCGCATCCCGAGATGCCCCGGTTGCCGGTATCCGGTTCATGTCCGCTCCATCACCCACGTTTGCCCCGAGTGCGCCACAGCTTTGCAACGCCGTGGAGGTCTCTACTTCGTCCACCGCCGATGGGGCGTGGCGATACTCGGATGCATCGGACTCGTCAGCGCAGGCGTGTTCTACGGCGTCCAGAGTGGCTATGCGCGGTGGTCGATCCTGCCTCCAAACGCTCGGCTTCGAGCGATTCCGCTCCATCGCGAAGGCATCACCGTCAGCCTGATGGCAGACGCGACCGAGCAGCGTCTCTCACGACAGCAACTCGCCAGCCTCTTAGCCACGATCGCCGATCGCCTCAACGACCCCGACTTCGCCGTCAACGAACGCGCCGCCTCCCGTCTCGCCGCGTTGACGACCAGTCGCACGAAGGCAGGCGACCCATTTCTTCCCATGCACTGGCCCGACCCGGCGTGCCGAGCGATCGCCCTTCGGTCAGCCTCCGGCTCGCTCCCGTCAAGCCTTCCATTCCTTCTCGCCTACCTGTCGACGTCGGACCCGTCATGCTTCGTCGCGGCCGCGACCTGTCTCAGTACGAGAGATGTGTCGTGGAGTGAGATCAATCGAGCATTTCGGTTGCAAAGAGATCTCGCGAGCGGCGGCGCAGACGTGCGACCGTTGCCCGCCGAGTTCCTCTGGGCAACGCCCAACGACCTGCCCGTCACGATCCCATCATTCACGGTCGCCGCCGCCGCGTCGCGAGCCGCGCTCGCACGCCTCGTGACGGCCTGTGACCAAGCGTCCGGTTCGACGGCCGCAGAGCGGATCACCGCCGAAGAACTCCGCGACATCGCCGCCGGCCTCACCGATCCGATCATTCTCCCGCCCGAGTCCCACCGGCTCGACGAACGGGCCATGTCATGTCTCAACGACGGACCGTTCGTGATCGACCAACTGATCATCCTGCGCCAAGACCAAAGCCTTGTGATCGACGACACCCCGTTTCGGCGCAAACTCATCGAATTCTGGGTGCGTCGGTAGCGTTCGGTCCGACACCTGAGCAGTGAAGGTCCCTCCTTCCCGGTATGCGCCGCGACTCAGGCGCCCGCGCAACAAGGCCCACCCATGCACCTCGCCATCCTCCTCTCCCTCGCCGCCGCCACAACCACACACGCCGGCCCCAACGGCCACACCTTCATCACCATCGGCGCCCCAGGCAACCCGGCATACCAGCTCCCCCCGGATCGACTGAACCCGCTGACCGAGCGCGTCAACGGTCGAGGATCCGTCGACTACGCCTTCAAGATCGCGCGCACGGAGATCTCCGTCGGGCAGTACGTCGACTTCATCAACCTCTTCACGCCGGGCAGCGAACAACTCACCGACCTGCTCGAGCCAACGAACACCTCGCTGGCCCGCTCGACCTTCCTTCCAGTGGGAGAGCGCTACGTGGTCGCGGGAGATCTACGCGACACGCAGGTGGGGCTCGAAACGCCGCAGATCCTGATGTACCTGAACTGGCTGCACAACGGCCGCACGAACAGCGTCGCCGACATCCTGGACGGCGCGTACAACGTCGGTTCAATCGGAGCCGACGGCTCGATCACGCTGAACGCCGAGGCCGAGCGACGCGACGGCGCGCGGTTCTGGATTCCGACGCTCGACGAATACCTCAAGGCGGCGCACTTCGACCCGGACAAGAACGGCAACGGCCCCGGCTGGTGGGACTACGCCCACAGCTCCGACGAGCCGCCGGTCTTCGGACTGCCCGGCGCCGCGGACGTTGCCCGTGGACTCACGAACGATCAGGTCCGCGAACTCACCATGGGCCAGAGCGTCTCGTTCGGTTCGCTTCCCCTCGAGCTCTACCCGGACGCCGCGTCCCCCTGGGGCGTTCTCGACCTCCTCGGCGGGCGGGAAGAACTCATCGACGACCGCGCGGTTTCGGGCGTGGCGTTTCGACCGTTCTTGAGCAAGTTTTCGTACGACACATCACTCACCTTCATCGATGGGGATCGCATCGACGATTTCTCAACCGCCGCGTTCCAAACCTCTCAGCTCAATCTCCACATCGTCACGCTCGTGCCAACCCCGCCCCTCACCGCCCCAACCTGCATCGCCCTATCGCTCCTCAACCCCCGCCGCCGCCGCTAACCCGCCCCCTCCCCACACGCCCAAAGAAAAAGGGGACGCAAGGCCCAAGCCCCGCGCCCCCAACACTCATTCACTCACCCGGATGCCGGATGCCGGATGCCGGATGCCGGATGCCGGATGCCGGATGCCGATGCCCGGCTCCCGGTGCCCTTCCCCCCTCAGTTCTCCCCCCACATCTTCCCATTCGTCCCACGCTCAACGACCTCAAACTCCCCCTCGAGCCCGCCCTTGCTGCTCGTTGAGACGTACACGCCGAACGTCCCGGGCTCAACAACCCAGTCCATCTCGCCGTTCCAGATCGCAAGTTCTTCCGTCCCGAGCTCGAACGTCACTTCCTTCGACTCGCCAGCCTCGAGCGTGACCTTCTCGAACCCCCGCAGCTTCCGCAGCGGCTGCACGAGCGTCGCCACCCGGTCGTGGATGTAAAGCTGCACGACCTCCGAGCCCGCCCGATCGCCCGTGTTCGTCACCGTCGCCTTCACCGTCGCCACCCCCCGCGTGCCGATCTCGGGCGACGCGACATCGAGCCCGCTCAGCTCGAACGTCGTGTAACTCAGCCCGTACCCGAACGGATACAAGGGCTCCATCGTCATGTCGCGGTACCGGTTCACGAACCGCGTGTTCGGTCGGTACGGACGACCCGTGTTCTTCCGCGCGTAGTACACCGGGATCTGTCCGATCGCCCGCGGCCAGCTCATCGTCAGCTTCGCCCCGGGGTTCACGTCCCCGAACACCACGTCCGCGATCCCGTTCCCGTGCTCAACGCCCAGGTGCCAGACGCTCATCACCGCGTCCGCCTTCTCCTCGACCTCGGGCACCACGATCGGACGACCCGTGCTCAGCATCGCGACCACGGGCGTGCCCGTCTCCGCGATCGCCTCGAACAGCTCGCGCTGCACCCCCGGCAGCGTCAGGTCCGCCCTGCTGTTCGCCTCGCCCGTCATGATCTCCGTCTCGCCGACGAAGAGCAGAACCACATCCGCCGAGCGAGCGAGCGCGATCGCCGCCTGGAACCCCGAGCGATCGTCGCCGTCGGGCTTGCACCCCTCGGCGTAGACGATCCGCGCGCCATCGACAGCGTTCTGCAAACCCTCGAGCGCCGTCACCGCGTCCTCGGCGCGCCCCATCCCGGCCCACGTCCCGAGCGAGTCCCGCTTGCTGTCCGCGAGCGGCCCGATCACCGCGATCGTCCCCCGCGTCCCGTCGAGCGGCAGCAGGTCATCCGTGTTCTTGAGCAACACGACCGATTCCGCCGCCGCCTTCCGCGCCAGCGCCCGATGCTCATCGCTCAGCGTCACCTTGGCTTCAGTGTCCTCGTCCCCGTACGGGTTCTCGAACAGCCCGAGCCGCTTCTTCATCTCCAGCACGCGCCGGACCGACTTGTCGATCGTCGCCTCGCTGATCAGCCCCTTCTCGACCGCTTCGGTGAGCTGCGACTGGTACACGCGACCCGTCAGGTCGACGTCGCACCCCGCCTCGAGCGCCAGGATGCCCGCGTGCTGCAGGTCACGCGCAAAGCCGTGAGGGATCATCTCATTGATCGACGTGTAGTCGCTCGTCACGAACCCGTCGAAGTTCCATTCTTCACGAAGGATGTTCTGAAGAAGGAACGAGTTGCCCGACGCCGGCACGCCGTTGATGTCGTTGAACGAGGTCATCAGCGTCGCCGTCCCCGCCTCGACCGCCGCCTTGAACGGACGCAGGTGGATCTCGCGGAGCGTCTGCTCGCTCATGTCCGTGGTGTCGTAGTCACGACCGCCCACCGCCGCGCCGTAGGCCGCGAAGTGCTTCGCCGTTGCCGCGACCGCGTCGGGCCGATCGAGCCCCTCGCCCTGGAAACCCTTCACCCGTGCCGCCGCGACCTTCGCGCCGAACCACGGGTCCTCGCCCGCGCCCTCCGAGGCCCGCCCCCAGCGCGGGTCGCGCGCGATGTCGACCATCGGGGCGAACGTCCAGTGCGTCCCCGCCGCGCGGGACTCCACAGCCGCCGCCCGTGTAAGGGATTGCATCAGTTCCAGGTCGAAACTGCCCGACGACGCCAACGGGATTGGGAAAATCGTCCGATAGCCATGGATGATGTCGTTCCCGATGATGAGCGGAATCCCGTGCTCGCTCTCCTCGAACGCCGCGCGCTGGATCTCGTTGGTGTACGCGGCGGTGTTGGCCCCATACATCGCGCCGACCCGCCCCGTTCGGGCGGCTTCCTGCCAGTTCCCCACGATCGAGTTCCGATCCTTGTCCGGGATGTTCTGCGGCTCGCCGATCGGAATGAGCGTGATCTGCCCGAGTTTCTGCTCGAGCGTCAGCCTCGCGAGGATGGCGTCAACGTCGACCTCGCCGCTCCGCTGGGCGGTGGCGAAGGCGGTCAGGGCGCCGACGGAAACGGAGAAGAATGTGGCGTGTGCGCGCAATGCAGGCTTCCTTTCCGGACATGAACTCTGGGCCCGCCATGGTAACCGGACCCCGCGGCCGAGGGACGAGGAAGCCCCGACCGCCGCGTTTCAGTCGTTACAGAATGTTTCAAGTACGTCAGGGTCAGATTTCCTGAAAACGGTTGACAATGGCCGCTAAAGCCCAGAGAATAGGGGTGCGCCTCTTCGGCTTTCTCGGCCGAACGCGCCCGTTGAAAGCCGCATTCTGCGGCAGTGTCGAGGGGCATACAGCGGCAGATTTGAAGGGGTGTGTCATGTTCAGAAGTCAGCGCAAGGATTGGGTTGACGCGTCTCGGCGCGATCGAGGTAAGGGTTTCACGCTCATCGAGTTGCTGGTGGTCATCGCGATCATCGCGCTGCTCATCGGCATCCTCCTTCCGGCGCTCGGAGCGGCGCGGAAGCAGGCGCGACTCCTCATCTGTCAGACCAACCAGCGTTCGACTGGGCAGGCTTATGAGATCTATCTGACCGACCAAGGTCTTGGTAAGGCCCGTTATCTCACCGTCTACCCGCAGTTCCTTCCGGACTACGACGATCGTTTCCCGGAGCACGCACAGAACTTCCCCGCGGATTCGACCGCGGAGTCGAACACGTCGATCAACGCAGTCCTCGATGCGACCGCCGCTCGCCCGCGTCCGATGAAGCAGATGTGGTACCCGATGGTCGCGCTCGCTCAGCACGCCGGTGTCGAACCGGAAGCCGCCGAGGACGGATGGTTCAATTGTCCCGAAGCCCGCGGCAGCCTCGATGCCTCGGAGCCCTCCAACTGGATGGGCGGCAACGGTATCGGAAACGTCTGGCCGTGGATCACCTTCCTCATCAACAACAACCAGACCGCGCAGGATGATGATCGCACCGCGACCTTCACGCAGTACTGGTTCAACACTTGGGCCCCGTCCCCGAGCGGCGGCGTCAGCAACATCCGATACCCGGACAACTACACGGGCCCGGAACTCACGCAGCGCCCGCGGATTGATCCCGGCGTCACGCTGAGAAAGCGTTCGACGCTCGAGGATTACGCCTCGTCGCTCGTCCTCTCATTCGAAGCCATGGACTGGCTCCCGCGTCACAGCCGCGGCAACCGCCCGACCGACACCGGCGAGAACTTCACCGAGAGCGACTCGGTCGGGAGCAACCTGCTCTTCGGCGACATGCACGTTGAGTTCGTTCCGCGCGTCGTTCAGACCCGAAGCCAGGATCGTTACGAGTCCGCGCCAGGCTTCATGTCCTGGGGACATGTCTATCCCGGTCAGAACGACCAGTAATCGTCCCGAATCGCGGCCGTTCCAGCAAGTGACCAGTTCGAGAGCAGAGTCAGAAGAGGATTTGCGTTGTCCAAGCCGGCTGTCATCAAAGGTGTCGTAGGCGGTGTGTTGCTCTTGGCGGCGCTCGTCCTCATCGCGAAGTATGCGATCGGTGGGTCGGGATACAACCCCTCCGCCGGCGCTCAGGAGGTCAAGATCGTTTGCAGCGAGACCGGCGAGAGTTGGACGATGGTCCGCGGTCGCCTGATGGACGCGTTGTACTCCATGCCGTACCCGATCGATCCCGAGCAGGGCCTTTCGTCCCCGCACGCAAACGGACGACGCGTGGCGTTTCCGGAAGATCGGAGCCTCTGGCGAGAAATGGTGAACCGCGCCAACAGCGAGATCGCAGCGGCGGCCAACTTCAAGCCGGGTGAGCAGCAGCCGTAGAAACAGAACCGAGTGATTGCCCGACGTAGGGCATCGTCACAGCGTATTGAGCACCCATCCCGGAGCGGCGTCGAGTGCTCCCCATCGTTCCCGTCCGCTCCACAACGCATCGCAGTCTCCCGTCAGGCCGGACGGCCCGTCGGGAGCGAAAGGAGAATCGGAGATGAAGAGAGCGTGCATGTCGGCAATCGCCGTCGCGATGTGTGGCGGTCTTGCGTCCGCCCAGTTCGGTACCGAGACCGTGAACAACGGTACCTTCGAGTCCGGTAGCGTCTTCCTGAACATGCCCACCAACTGGGCGACCCTCGGGAACCCGGGCGGCCTGTGGACCAACGCGTTCAACCACACGCCGGGCGGTTCACGCTCGATTTCCATCGACATCATGAACGGCTTCCACGCGTGGGAGCCGGTCTTGGAATTCCAGTCGGAGATCGTTCCCCCCGCGCCGACCTCCAACGGCGGTCCGGTCACCTTCTCCTTCTGGTATCTCATGGACGGTGAAGTGACCAACACCGCCGTCGTCGGCGCGAAGATCGATTGGTTCAGCGCTACCGGCTCCCGCATCGGTGGCACCCCCGACCTCGACGTCGAGACCCGTGACACCATGGGCGAGTGGCAGCAGTTCACCACCGAGGTGATGCCGCCCGTCGGCACGACCCGTGCCCGCATCCTCCTCTTCACCTTTGCCGCAGACACCTCGGATCCCGCCGCCGACGGCGTGGTTTACTACGACGACGTGTCGCTCATCCAGGCGATGGGCGAGGGCACCTGCAGCGAGGCCGATCTGGCCGAGCCGTTCGGCCTTCTCGACGCCGCCGACCTGATGCAGTTCGTCGGCAACGCGATCAGCGATCAGGTGCTGCTCACCGTCGATGACAACCGCATCGGCAACTCGAGCTTCGAGATGGGCGAAGACGATCCCATGGACGATCCGGACGAGGGCTTCACCCCGACCGACTGGTTCAGCTTCAACTTCGACCCGGGCTCAAACTTCTACGCCGAAGCCGGCGTCAATGGCGCTCCCATGGCTCGCACCGGCGACTTCATGGTCCGCGTCGCGGACGACGGCCCCGCGGGCGGCTTCCACGGTTGGGCCCCCGACCCCATCGCCGCCGCTCCGTACAACCTGACCAACCCGCTCGTTCTCCGCGGTTGGTTCAACATTCCCGCCCAGATGACCGCTCAGGTCATCGGCGTGAAGGTCGAGTTCCCGGAAGTGACCGAGGAGGGAACCTACGGCCCGAACCGCGGCTCCACGGGCGACATCTTCCTGTCGACCACCGGTGCGCCCACGAACGGCTGGGAGGAATTCGTTGTCACGCTTCAGCCTGAGGAACTGCCCGCGACCGGTGACGTCGCTCGCCCGCTCGTCTTCCTCTTCCAGGGTGGCGCGATGCCGATCGTCGGCGACATCTACTTCGATGACATCACCATCGGCCAGAACGATTCCCGTCAGGCCGACATCAACGAGGACGAGACCACCGACGCGTTCGACGTGATCGAGTTCCTCGGCCTCTACAACATGGGCTGCCCCGGCGCCTAATCGGCGCTCCGCAGTCTCGCACGATTCTCGACGCCGGCCCCACCACGGGGCCGGCGTTTTTCGTTGCATCAATCCTCCCGAACGGCCTCACTGTGCGCACCAAGCGGCGACTGCGCTCACACGGCGCACAGTGCGCTTGATAGCCCTGTTTTTCGGAGCAAACGCTTCACTTCGGAGGTACCGTGTCGGGAAGCTCAAACCGCCCAACGGAGACGTTCGGAATGTTCATCCGCCGACCCCTCGCGATCGCCGCTCTCTCCGCCGCCCTCGCCGCGTGCTGCTCGCTCGCTCGAGCCGACGACCGACCCAACATCCTCTTCATCTTCTCGGATGACCACGGCTGGCAGACCATCGGCGCCTACGGCTCGAACCGCAACGAGACCCCTCACCTCGACCGCATCGCGGACGAGGGCATGCGCTTCGACAACTGCTCCGTCACCAACTCCATCTGCGCCCCGAGCCGAGCAACCATCCTCACAGGCACGCACAACCACATCAACGGCAACATCTGCAACGAACGCCTCTTCGACCGCGACCAGGCGACGTTTCCCCCGATGCTCCAACGCGCGGGCTACCAGACCGCGATGATCGGCAAGTATCACCTCCGCACCGAGCCGTCAGGCTTCGATCACTACGACATCCTCATCAACCAGGGCCGCTACTACAACCCGCCGATGGTCCGCAACGGCGCCCGCGTCAACCGAGAGGGCTACACCACCGACGTCATCACCGACCTCGCCATCGACTGGCTCCGTGACGACCGCGACGAGGACAAGCCCTTCCTCCTCATGGTGCAGCACAAGTCCCCGCACCGCCAATGGGAGCCGGGCCCCGATCACCTCACACTCTTCGACGGCGAAGACCTCCCCGAGCCCCCGACGCTCTTCGACGACTTCGAAGGCCGCTCGAGCGCGCACATGCACTCGGCCATGTCCATCGCCGAACACCTCAACCGCGGCGACCTCCACCTCGACACGCCAAGCTGGATGTTCACCCCCGAGCAGGAGAAGCTCTGGGAGAGCGTCTACGGCCCCAAGAACGAGGCCTTCCGCGAAGCCAAGCTCCACGGCGACGATCTGGTGCGATGGAAGTACCAGCGTTTCGCCAAGGACTACCTCCGCTGCGTGCAGTCGATCGACGACGGCGTCGGCCGCATCCTCGACGAGCTCGACCGCTCGGGCCTCGCCGACAACACGATCGTCGTCTACACCTCCGACCAGGGCTGGTACCTCGGCGAGCACGGGTGGTACGACAAGCGTTGGATGTACGAGGAGTCCTTCCGCACCCCTCTGCTCGTCCGCTGGCCGGGCGTCACCCCCAAGGGCAGCGTCTGCGACGAGCTCGTGCAGAACCTCGACTTCGCTCAGACCTTCCTCGACGTCGCGGGCGTCGAGCCGATCGACCGCATGCAGGGGCAGAGCATCGTTCCCCTCCTCAAGGGCGAGACGCCCGAGGACTGGCGGGAGAGCGTCTACTACCGCTTCTACGAGAACCGCGGTCCGCACAAGGTCCCACGACACGAGGGCGTCGCGACCAAGCGGTTCAAGCTCATCAACTTCTACGGCCTCGGCGAGTGGGAGATGTACGACCTCGACGCCGACCCCGACGAACTCGCGAGCGTCTACGACGACCCCGCTTACTCCGAGGACCGCGACCGCCTCGCCGCCGAGCTCGACCGCCTCCGCGATCACTACGAGGTGACCGCCGCCGCCGACGAGGAGTACGAGCGCCACGAGGACGCGCTCGAATCCCGCCGCGCGTTCAACCGACTCCTTGGCAAGCGACCGGGGCGATGGGGCGTCGAGGTCGCACGCGTCGCGAGCGAGAACCTCGACGACGTCGAACGCGAGCGCGTGGCGTACACCGTCGGAGGCCGCGACGTCGAGGCGTTCGTCTACCGCCCGTCAGGGTCCGCGGATGAGCTGCATCCGGGGGTCTTGCTCCTGCACCCCGAAGCCGCCGGCTCGAAGGGCTACACCGTCGGCAAGTCCGAGGTCGAGGACGTCGCCCTGACCCTTGCTCGCGAGGGGTACGTCGTGCTGAGCCCCGACCGAATCGGCTACGAGAGCCGCGCGCCAGAGCGCGCGGCGGACCGGGCCGCGATCGACCGGTACCGCGAGACTCTGTCGAAGCGTCTGATCGCGGAGGGATCGTGCCTGCTCGGCGTCGAGATGTCCGAGCTGGAGGTCGCGCTCGAATACCTGATGACCCGCGACGACGTGAACGAGAAGCGCATCGCGGCGATCGGCCCGCGCGAGGGCGGCACGCTCGCGACGTTCCTGGGCTTCCTCTCGGAGGACGTGACCGTCGTGGCGACGGCGCTCGCGACCATGGACATCGAGGGCGCCCTCGACAAGGGCGGTGCGCCGCTCCCGCTGATCGCCCCGGGCCTTCTGGCGATGGGCGGCATGGAGACGGCGTTGAAGGGCGTTTATCCGCGTCCGCTGCTCGAGTTCACCACCGACCCGTTCGCGATCGACGTCCACAAGCGCGTCGGCGAGCGATACGACGCGGGCGGCCGCGGCGCGAACCACGAGGTCGTCGACATCAAGAGCGGCGAGGTCGACGTCGACGGCTCGGTCGTCGACTGGCTGAACCGATGGCTCGTTGAGCCGTTCGAGCCGCAGAACGCCGCGAAGTGGTGAGGCCGGCGCCGCGCTATTCGCTCGGGAACTCGCGCATGAAGCGTCGATCGTCGATGGCGACGACATCGTCGGCCATGGCGTCGTGGCGTTCGATGAGCGTGTCGACGTCGTCCGGGAGCATCTCGATGATGGCGCCGGCGCGGGCGTAGAGGGGGATGCGGTCGAGGGGGACGTCAACGACGATCTCGCGCGGTCCTTCGATGGGCTCGTTGGTCCACCAGTCGAACCAGACGCCGGCGGGGATGTAGACGCTGCGCTGCGTGCCGGGGGTGTAGATGGGCGCGACGAGGAGGTCGGGGCCGAAGAGGTACTGGAAGATGTGTCGCTCGGCCGTGCGGTCGTCCGGGAAGGCGAGGGCCATGGGTCGGATGATGGGCATGCCCGTTTCGGCGGCCTCGTGCGCGGCGGCGTTGATGTAGGGGAAGAGCTGGGTGTGGAGCTTGGCGAAGTCGCGGAAGATCGCGAGGGCTTCGGGTCCGAAGTCCCACGGGCCGAGGTTGGCCTGCATGTGCGACATCATGAGCGGGCTGAAGGCGCCGAACTGGGCCCACCTGACGAACAGCTCGGGGGTGGGGCGGTCGCCGAGGTAGCCGCCGATGTCGTGGCCCCACATGGGGAGTCCGGAGAGCGCGGCGTTCTGGCCCGCGAGGATGGCGGTGGGGAGGCCGTTGGCGAGCGAGAAGTTTGTCTCGTTGTCGCCCGCCCAGCCGAAGGGGAAGGCCTGCGAGCCCGCGTGGCCCGAGCGGGCGATCATGACGCCGTCGCCATCGAGGTCCTCGTCGATGAAGCGCTGCGCGGCTTCGCGGTAGAGGTTGGCGTAGCGGCCCTTCATCTCCTTGGCGGGGGTGCCGTCGGCGAAGACGGCGTCGTCGACGAAGGTTGCCTCGGCGTCGTCAAGCTTGAGGGCGTGGACGTTCCACTCGAGCGTCTTGCGGAGCTGATCGATCCACCACTCGGTCGCGGCCTCGCTCGTGAAGTCGACGAGGGCGCCCTCGCCCTTCCACCAGTTGGCGGTGTAGAGCGATCCGTCGGGGCGGGTGACGAGGTGGCCGAGGCGCTGCGCTTCGTCGAGGTTGGCGCACGGGTCCGGGTCGATGCCTCGCATGTCGGTGACGTTGCGGGTGTTGATGAAGGGCGTGAGCCAGAAGCAGGGGTAGAAGCCGAGCTCTTCGACGCGGGCGAACATCGATTCGGGGTCGGCGAACTGCTCGGTGTTGAGCTCGAAGTCGTTGTAGCACGTCTCCCAAGGGCTGTCGATGACGAGGACGGAGGCGGGGATGTCGTGTTCGCGGAGGAGCTCGACGTCCTCGAGGATCTCCTCGCGCGAGCGGTGGACGTCGCGGCTCTTCCAGAGCCCGAAGCTCCACGCGGGCGGGACGCGCGGGCGGCCGACGAGGCGGGTGAACTCGGCGAGCTGGTCGGCCATGGTCTCGCCCGCGATGTAGACGAGGCGGACGGAGCGTGACTCGACGCTGAGCTTGATCGTGAAGCGCTCGGAGGCCTTGAGGTCGAGCGTTCCGGGCGCGGTGGTGTCGATCCAGAGGGCGTAGCCGTCGGGCGTCATGAAGAACGGGACGGGCTTGTAGGAGCTCGCGCCCTTCGGGGCGGGCTGATCGACGCTCGCGAGGGGGAGGATGTGGGCGTGGTGGTTGAGGCTCGTGAAGCGCTCGCCCATGCCGTAGTAGCGCGTGACGTTGCCATCGTGCAGATCGATCTCGATGCGACGCGGCTCGTCGCCCGCTCGGAAGGTCCAGGCGACGGCGTTGTCGCTGAGGCGTTCGATCGAGGCGCGGGTGGTCGCGGGCTTGAGGTCGACGGTGAGGTCGGTGACGCGGAGCGTTGGCGCGGACGGGGAGGAGAAGGTGGGGAGGGCGTCGTCGTCGAGGTCGGCGTCGAGTTCGGCGATTTGGGCGGAGAGGGAAGGGGCGCAGCAGAACAGCAGAGCGGCGGCGCAGAAGATGGGCGTGTGGCGGTTCATTGGCTCTGGTCCGGTGTCATGCGCGTGGCGGTGAGTTTCCACGGATCGTCTTCGGCGCGGTCGAGTGTGGCGGTGATCGTGTCGCTGCTGGAGTCGCCGTTGGTTTGGCAATCGAAGGGGAAGACGCCCCAGCGGGGGTGGACGGTGAAGAGGCGGAAGCCGTTGTCGCGGGAGGACGTCGCGGTGGCGACGCGGAAGGTCCGGCGATCGTCCGGGTTCTCGGTGTTCTCGACGGCGATGAGTCCTCGGGCGGCGCCGCGGTCGGTGGTGAGGATCAGGGCGCCGCGCCATTTGAGGTCGTTGTTGGTGATGGTGACGTCGTAGACGCCTTCGGGGAGGTCGGGCTGCTCGGCGCTGACGCCTGCGAGGGTGTCCATGAAGAGGCGGGAGAGGGCGACGACCTCGGCGCGGCCGGTCGGCGCGCTGGCGCGGTTGCCGATGATCGACGACGCGACGCGTTCGTCGGGGTAGAGCATGACGGCGCTCGCGGTTCCGATCTGACCGCCGATCTGGATGACGTAGGGCTTGTCGCGCGGGTCGGTCGCGAGTCCCCAGCCGAGGCCGTAGTCGATCTCCTCGCCCGCGTTGTCGAGGGTGGGCTTCCAGAGCTCGTGGCGGGCGGGGGGCGAGAGGAGCGTGCCGTCGGCGAGGGCGAGCGCGAGGCGGCAGAGGTCCGGCGCGGTCCCGACCATGCCGCCGCCGGCGGGCTTGTAGCTGGTGTTGATGTAGGGACCGTTGATCAGTCGGCCGTCGTCGTGGAGGGTGTAGAAGGACGCGCGGTTGGGGATGATGGTCTTGTTGTCGTCCTTGAACGTGCGCTGCATGCGGGCGGGTTCGAGGACGCGTTCGCGGATGACGTCCATGAAGTCCTGGCCCGTGATCTTCTCGATGACGGCGCGGACGGGGACGTAGCCGAGCGTGGTGTAGGTGAAGCGTTCGCCCGGCTCGTGGACGAGGTCGTCGGCGGCGAACATCTCGAGCGCTTCTTCGACGGTGTCGCGCTGCCTGGGGGCGAGGTCGTCGCGTTCTTCGTCCGTGTACGACCGCGTGCCGGAGGTGTGGCCCATGAGCATGCGGACGGTGATGGCGTCGGCGGCGGTGGGGTAGTCGGGGAGGTAGGTCGAGAGGGGGGCGTCGAGATCGAGGACGCCGTCTTCGACGAGGCTGGCGACGGCGACGCCCGTGATGGCCTTGGAGATGCTCGCGAGGCGGTAGACGGTGTCGGGGTGGGCGGGGGCGTGAGCCTCGATGTCGGCGAAGCCCGCGGCGTCTGACCAGACGATGCGGTCGTCGATGGCGACGGCGGCGGAGACGGCGGGGAAGCGTGCTTCTTCGCGGAGGACCTGGAGGAGTTCGGTGGCGCGGGCGGCGGCGGGGGCGAGGGCGGTGGTGTTGGGTTGGGCGGCGACGGCGGGGGAGCAGGAGAGGAGGAGGGCGGTGAAGCGGCAGATTGCGTGGCGGGTTGTGCGCGTTGCTTCCCGGAGGAGCGGCTTTGCCGCTCCTCCGGGGCACCCGGCTCCTCCGGGGCACCCGGCTCGGCCGGGGCACCCGGTTCCGCCGGGGCGCCCGGGGTGAGTCTGCGTCGGGGTGAGCGTCATTCTGTGTCCTTGGTTGGGGTGTAGGTGACGGTGTAGCCGTGGTGGTGTTCTTCGGCGCCGGCGGGGGCGGTGACGTGGAGGGTGTTGGGGCCTTCGTCGAGGCGGACGGTCCAGGCGAAGCCGGTGGACTGTTTGCCGAGGGAGTGGCCGTTGTGGAAGAGCTCCGCGTGGTCGAGGTTGGTGTAGACCTTGAACACGCGTTCGGCGTCGCCTTCGTAGTGGGTGAGGCGCGGTGAGGCGAGGTAGAGGGTTGGTTCGTCGGACCAGCGGCTCCTGACGAGGAAGTACGCGTCCTTCTTGACTTGGCGGTCGAAGGTCACGAGGCCTTTCTGGTTGACGCCCGGGATGGTGTCGCCTCGGTGCGAGGCGCCGAAGTCGAACATGTTCCAGTAGAAGACGCCCGCGAGCCAGGGGATCTCCTCGGCCTGGTCGAGGTAGCTCTCGATCATGGCGCACTGCCACTGCTCGGAGAAGTCCTGACGCTTCGGGTCGGCGCGTTGCACGCGGAGGTCGGAGCCTGCGCCGAACTCGCTGATCATGTGTGGGCGGTCGGGCTGGCCGTCGCGGAACTCGGTGATGATGCGGGTGAGGTCGGGGAAGGTCTCGGAGTACCAGCCGTAGTAGACGTTGTAGCCGATGAGGTCGGTGACGCTCGTGAGATCGCCTTCGAGGTAGCCCTTGATGCCGTGGGCGGCCATGACGGTCGGGCGGGTGGGGTCGGCCTCGTGCGCCGCTTCGTTGAGGCGGACCATGAGGGCTCGCTTCTCGGCGACGAGGTTCTGGCTTCTGATGAGCAGCTCGTTCTGGATGCCCCACGTCACGATCGAGGGGTGGTGGGCGTGCTGGGTGATCATCTCGCGGAGCATCGCGAGCGTGTTCTCGGCGAAGGGCTCGTCGGGGGTGATCTTGTTCACGAGCGGGATCTCTTCCCACACGATGAGGCCGAGGCGGTCGCAGAGGGCGAGGACGACGTCGTCCTGTGGGTAGTGCGCGAGGCGGAGCGCATTGGCGCCCATGTCCTTGATCATGCGGATGTCGCGCAGGTGGTCTTCGGCCTCGAGGGCGGGTCCGCGGCGGTAGACGTCCTGGTGACGGTTGACACCCTTGAGGAAGACGTGTTCGCCGTTGAGGCTGAAGCCTTCGTCGGGGTCGAACTCGTAGAAGCGGAAGCCGTGGTCGACGGTGACGGTGTCGACGATGTTGCGGTCGTCCCAGAGCGTGACGCGGAGGGTGTAGAGCGAGGGGGACGAGGGGCTCCAGAGGTCGGGGCGGACGACGTCCGGCATTTCGAGGGTGATGGGTCGTCGGCCCGGCTCCATCGCGAGCGAGGTCTGGGCGAAGGAGACGGCGCGGCCGGCGGCGTCGGTGAGTTCGGCGACGAGGGTGACGTTGTTGGCTTCGGGCTGTGCGTTGTCGATGACGGCGCGGACGCGGAGGGTGGCGCTTTCCGGGGTGACATTTTCCGAGATGGCCCGCACGCCCGGTCCGCCGTTCTCGAGTCGGCTGAGGCCGAGGGTGGGGCCTCGGATGAGTTGCACGCCTCGGTAGATGCCGCCGTAGATGTTGTGGTCGATGTCGAGGGGCGGTAGGTCTTCGCGCTCGGCGTTGCTGACGTGGACGTCGATGGTGTTGTCGCCCGGGTGGACGAGGCTGGAGATCTCGGCGACGAAGGCGGTGTAGCCGCCGAGGTGCGTCGTGGCGAGGGCGCCGTTGACGTACACCTCGGCGTGCGTGCCCGCGGCCTTGAAGCGGAGGTAGAGGCGGCCCTGGGTCTCGGCGCGGGTGAGGGTCAGCGAGCGGCGGTACCACGCCCCTGCGCGGCGGTACTGCTTGGCGGCGAGGGTGTCGTGGGCGTTCCAGGTGTGCGGGATGGTGACGGGGACGGCGGAGTCGTCGTCGGCCGCGGGCGCGTCGGGCTGGTCGCTCTCGAAGAAGGCCCAGCCGTCGTTGAGCGGTTCGACGTGTTCCCAGTAGCGTGTCGCGGCGATGGCCTCGTTGAGGACATTGGCGCGATCGTTCGCGGCCGCGCTGGTCGCGAGGAGGGCGAGCGTGGCGAGGGCGGTGAAAACGGTTCGCATGGACGGAGACTACCGCGCATCGGCGCCGCTAGTCTGGGCTGGAGCGCCGCGCCGGCGCGATCTGGAGATACGACCATGAAGAAGCTGTTTGCCTCGTTCGTGACGGCGTTTGCCGTTGTTGGTTCTGTTTCGCAGGTCTCGTCGGCGCAGTCGGAGGGGGCTCGGGAGGTGACGGGCCAGGTGACGGTGCGGTCGTCGCTTCGGTACATCGTGAACCTTCCCGACGGGTACGAGGGGAACGGCGAGTCGTGGCCGCTGATCCTGTTCCTGCACGGGGCGGGCGAGCGCGGGGACGACCTGGAGAAGGTCAAGGTGTGGGGTCCGCCGAAGATGATCGCGGAGGGGAAGTCGATCCCGGCGATCGTGGTCTCGCCGCAGTGCCCTTCGGACCAGTGGTGGGATTCGAACGCGTTGCTCGCGCTGCTGGACAAGGTCGAGCAGGACTACCGGGTGGACAAGGATCGGGTGTACGTGACGGGGCTTTCTATGGGCGGTTTCGGGACGTGGGCGCTCGGGGTCGCGGCGCCCGATCGGTTTGCGGCGCTGGTGCCGGTGTGCGGTGGCTCATCGGGGCCGGCGCGGCTGCTGCGCCGGTTGAAGGACATGCCGATCTGGGCGTTCCACGGGGCGGATGACAACGTGGTTCCGATGAGCGGGACGGTCGACGCGGTGGAGGCGGTGCGGGACGCGGGCGGGAAGCCGCGGGTGACCATCTATGAGAACGAGGGGCACGGGTCGTGGCGGCCGGCGTACGCGGACGAGGAGATGTGGGCGTGGATGTTCGAGCAGCGTCGCGGTGGCGGGGAGGAGTGATCGGGCCCTCGTAGAGCAATGGAGGCCGATAAGCGGGGCGATGCTCGGGTCAGACGCCGATTGCGCGGGTCGCGAGGGTGTGCTGTGATCGTAACTCCCTGCATCGGTTTGACTTAAATCGGGTCTCGCGTAGCTTTGACTGTGTCGACGGCGGGAACGGCGTCGGCGGGTTGGAGTGAGATGGCTGGGCTTCCGCAGCGGCGTCGTGTGGCCGCGGGACCGGTGGCCCTACCCGGAAAGCGAGAGAAACGATGAAGAAGAACATGATGATCGCGGCGCTGGCGGTTTCGTGCGGCGCGGCGTTTGCCGGCCCGGTCGAGGTTGTGTCGTTCGGCTACACGGCTTCGGAGATCGCGGCGGAGATCTCGGCGGCTTCGGGCGGTAGCGTCAGCGTCGACGGCGGCACGGGCGAGACGAACGGCGCGTTCGACGCGTTCAGCGGCTCGGGCGTGACGGCTACCGGGTTCACGACGGCCTCGAACCTCGCGAGCAGCGCGTTCACCCGCTTCGGCGCGTTGGACACGAACGCGAAGGACTGCGTCCGGACCTTCACGGGCCCGACGTCGACGACGACGACGGTGATGAGCGACATGAGCTACGCGCTGATGACGGACGCGGCGGCGGCGATCAACGCCGCGATCGCGGACGGCGGCAAGGGCGTGGGCGATTCGTTCTACTCGCTCGGCTCGGACAGCGGCGCGGCGGTGTTCGACCTCGGGGCGCTCGGCGGTACCGGGGCGGCGGTCATCGAGCTGACCTTCACGCCCGGCAGCCCCTCGGAGGCCGCGGAGTTCTTCGTGAGCAACGACGGGTTCAACTGGCTGTTCGCGGGCGATCTCGACAACGACGTGCCCTACGCCTCGGAGCAGACGCTCGCGTTCGGCGGGACGTTCCGCTACCTGCTCGCGGTGGACATGTCGAACCCCTCGAGCGGCGCGAACCAGGACGGGTTCGACATCAACTCGATCACGGTCGCGGTGCCGACGCCGGCGCCGGTGGCGCTGGGCGGGGCGGGGCTGCTCGGGCTCGTCGGGACGCGTCGTCGTCGCTCGGTGTGAGCGTCGGATGAGTAAGATTGGAATGAGAGGGCGCCCGGGTGGGCGCCTTTTTTCTTGCGCGAATCCGGGCGACTCGAGCAGCGTCGTTCGGCGTTGGACGACGCCGCGGTCGGCAGTAAGCGGAGCGGGAGGGATTCGAACCCTCGGTACCGGTAAAACCAGTACAACGGATTAGCAATCCGTCCCCTTCAGCCTCTCGGGCACCGCTCCGGGGACTCGGTGGGGCCAGGGCCTCCGCCGAGAGGCGAGTTTAGACGCTCGGGGACGCGGCATCCATCGGCAAATCCGCCCGACGGGCGGGGGGCGGGGCGGTCGCTGGGGAGCGTGATCCGGTACAGTCAGCCCATGCTCAACGGAACCATTGGCGGCTCGATCATTCGAGGGGGATCGGTCCTCGCGGCGGCGCTCTTCGCGAGCCATTCTGCGGTCGGGCAGGTGGCGACAGACGCTCCGCCGGCGGAGGTCGTCGACGCGATCGCGATCGACGACGAGACGGGTTTGCCCGTCGTGAAGTCGCGGGAGGACTACGAGCGTCTGACGCCGCAACTCCGCGATCGGTTCAACCGTTCGAGGCGGCCCGGGCTGACGACGTTTGCCGACGTGAGCCTGAAGCTCGCGGCGCCGGCGGAGCTTGCGGGGCGGAACGGGGAGGTGCGGACGACGTCGCTGAACGCGGCGTTCGGGCCATCGTTCCGCGTGTCGGACAACGCGGACTTCGCGCTGCGGTTCGAGACGAACGCGCGTTGGTACGACTTCCGTGGCGCGAGCGATCTGCTGCCCGGGGCGTTCAGCGATGACGAGCCGTTCGATGAGGCGCGGGTGTTTGCGGTGACGCCGGTGATCAATGTTGTGAACCCGGACGGCTGGAACTGGCTGGCCGGCGCTCGGATCGCTTCGAGCGGCGAGAACAGCGCGGACTTCGGCGACACCATCGTCGGCGGCGGGTTCGCGGCGGCGTCGTACCCCGTGACGTCGAACCTGCGGATCGGCGGCGGCGTCCTGATCACGAGTCGGCTTGCGCAGGACGGTGTCCTGGTCTTCCCGATCCCCGTGATCGAGTGGTTTATCACCGACAAGCTCAGTCTCGGGACGGCGCAGATGGGGGGGTTGTCGCTGGCGTACGAGCCCGCGTTCGGATGGCGGTTCAGCCTCGACGCGGGGTTCGATCGTCAGGAGTTCCGATTGGATGACGACGGGCCGATCGCGGGCGGCGCGGTGATCGATCGGAGCATCGCGGTGTCCGCGTCGGCGACGTATAGCCCGCATCCGCGGTTCGGCGTCACCGCGACGGTTGGCGCTGATGTGTGGGGGGAGTTTCAGTTCTTCAGCCGCCAGGAACGGCTGCTGACGGACATTGAGCGGGAGCCGGCGCTGTTTGGCGCGCTCTCGGTCAGTGTGCGGTTCTGAGCTCGCATTCAGCGTTGTGTGTGATCAGCGTTCGATGCGGTCCTTCGGCGGCGCGGAGATGCGAGCGGGCGGTGTTCCGTCGCGCGGGGGCGCGGGGACGGTCCGGGCGCTCTTGAGCACCGGCGGCGCGAGGGGGCGTTCGCCTCGGCCGACGGGGGTGAGCGCGATGGCCTCAAGGGCGTCGCGGCCGTCGATCACCTCTCCGAAGGCGGTGTAGGCGCCGTCGAGGGACTTGGTCCCTTCGCGGCCGAGGCAGATGAAGAACTGCGATCCGCCCGAGTCGAGCGCGCCGCTGCGCGCCATGGAGACGACGCCGTAGTCGTGCTCGAGCTTGGACGGCTCAAGGTCGACGGTGGAGCCGGGTCCGCCGCGGCCTGTTCCGGTGGGATCTCCGACCTGGACGACGAATCGCTCGCCGTTGGAGAGTTCGTTCACCACGCGGTGGAAGATGATGTCGCGGTAGAAGCCGCCCTCGACGAGATCGCGAAAATGGCGCGTGGTTGAGGGGGCCTGATCAGGGCGGAGGCGGATGGTGATCGGACCTTCGCTCGTTTCAAGGACGACGAGGGCGTCCTCCCAGGCGATGTACCCCGAGAGGACGGGCGCGGGGTCGGGGGTGTTGTCGCCCGACGCCTGGCGGCGCTGCTCGCGGACATCGCTCTCGAAGAGGACTGTGCCGTTGGGAAGCGAGCGGACGGCGCGGTCCTGGGTGAGCATGGGCTGGAGGACGATGGGGGCGCCGATCGCCTGCTCACCTGCGTAGAGCTGTGCCCAGAGCGTTCGAGCGGCTTCGGCGTCGCGGAGGCGTGGGAAGAGGCCGATCATGTCCACGCCGCCCTCGATGACGGAGGCTTCGTCGATCGGCTCGGCGCCGAGCGCGTCGAACAGGCGGACGGTCAGCTCGTCGGTGTTCGATTGCGGGGCCTCGACATCGAACGGGATCGGGCGATCGACGCCGTTGTAGACGAAGCGCGGGGTCAGTTGCGCAAGGGCGTCGGCGGCGGTGCACAGGGCGAGCGCCGCGACGACGGCTTGTGTGACGCATGATGGCATGACGGCGGAGTGCCTCCGTGGTTCGGACGTGCTCGTTGTTGACGTCGTGGGTGTAGCGGTAGGGGGGCGCGGTCTGGCAAGCTCGCTCGCTCGGCGCCGATGGTTGTCGCTCTGCGGCGACTTAGTCGACCCGCTCGTCGTCGGCGGGGTCGCGCAGGTTGATCGAGTCGAGGTCGCGCCACATCTCTTCGAAGCGGCGGAGCGGCTCCTGGTAGTCCTCAACGGTCGGGGAGCTGCCGGTCCTGCTCTTGATGGCATCGGCAAGGGTGCTGCCGATGCGTGCGTTGGACTTCCAGGCGACCGAGAGCGATGCGGTCAGCGTGTTCAGGCCGTCGTCGTGGTTGACCCAGCCGAGACCGCCGAAGGCGTCCGAGCCGAGAGCGCTGTTGGGGCGGAGCTCGGAGAGGCGACGCTCGCCCGAGGCGCCTTCGCCGCGGTATTCAAAGTTGCCGTAGATCAGGCCCGCGGGGGTCTGGAACTGCGGCGCGTACTCGGCAAAGGTGACGTCCTCTTCGTGCGCGGGGCAGTAGAGGACTTCGGGGGCGGTGAGCTGGCCACCCCAAAAGAGCGAACCCCAGCCGTCCCAGCCGTCGTTGGCGGCGATCGGAGGCGGGGGCATCTTGCCGACGTCGAAGCGGAGGACCAGGGAGGTCACCGGGACGTCGAGCTTGTCGAAGACATAGGCGTCTTCGAGTGTGAACACGCTGGGGGGGAGCAGATCGCGATGATCGCCCGCGTAGATGGCGGTGACGAGGCCGAGCTGACGTTGGTTCGAACTGCACGCGACCTTACGCGCAGTATCGCGCACCTGGGAGAGGCCAGGGAGCATGATGGCAATCAGGATGGACACAACGACCACGGACACGAGCACGTCCATGATCGTGAATCCTGAGCGCTTCAAAGATCCGGGTGTCGGATGGCTGCTCATGTAACCTGTGCGGACCCCTATTCGCCCTCCGGCGATTCGGCCACGCCCCTCCGGTTCCATCGTAACAACAGTCATCTTGCCCCACAAGCCGTAGTTCGGGGGGAATTCGACGATCCCATGCTCTGGGTCTTCGTCTTCATCGGCCTTCCGGACGTAGCGAACCTTACAGATGGCGGGATTGTTGCGGCGCTCTTGACGTTCGGGTCGTTTCGCTATGCTCGTGCACGCAGCTTGATGGGATGAATCGGACGGACATGGCTCCAGAACGCTCGAAACTTGGCGACGGAAGCGGCGCGGACACCGCGGAAGCTCGACGTTCGTCCATGGAATCCACCTCAACAGGTGGGTCGGCGAGCGAGAACCAGTCCTCGGCTGAGAAGATGGCGATCGACTCTGAGCTGATGGAGCGCGTCGCCGAGGGTGAGCAGGCGGCTATTGAGGAGTTATATGACCGCTTTGGCGGTCTGGTCTTCCGAATGGCGTCGCAGTCGTTGCCGACGCGGCCCGAGGCGGAGGACGCGGTCCAAGAGGTTTTTGTTCGTATTTGGCGAACCGCAGACCGATACGACGCGAAGCGTGCTGCGTTGGTGACCTGGGTGATGTTGATCACCCGGCGGCACATCGTGGACCGGCTTCGGAGGACGCGATCTCGGATCAGTACGACGGGCATGGAGGCCGGGGCGGGGGCTGAGGCGTCGGTTTCTGCCGCGCCACCCGATACAGACCTTCGGACGAAGGAGGAATTCGAGCGTCTCGTGAAGAGGATCGAATCCCTTCCGGAACTCCAGCGTACCGTTGTCATGAGGGCGTATCTCGGGGGACAGACGCTCCGACAAATTGGTGATGAACTCGACGCCCCGATTGGTACGATCAAGTCTGCGCTCAGTCGAGCGTTGGTCAGGCTTCGAGAACGGGTGAGTGAATAGAGAGGTCCAAGGCGGCCAGCCGCCGAGGGTTGAGGGCTATGGAAACCGACCGTCCGAACAGCACGAACACCGAACGCACGCTCGACGATGTCCTTGACGACATCCAATTGGATGCTCTCGGGCTTCTCGACGACGAGGATCGCGCTGCGTTGGACGAGTGGCTCGCGGGCGTGACGCCCGGTCTGCGGGAGCAGATCCGAGCGGAGCAGGAGCGGCTTGCCT
>PAKY01000103.1 GCA_002706885.1 Phycisphaerae bacterium | reverse complement strand
TCGACGTCCGCGACCACATCGCCGTTGTTGACGATGCCCGCGGAGATCTGACCGAAGCCGCCGATCGTGTGCGTGGCCCCGTTCGTAACGGTGATCGCTGCGGACACCCTCGCGAGCTGCGCCCGGCTGCTGATCGCCCCGAGACGGAGCGACCCCGTTCCCATGAACCCGCCGTCGGCCGTGAACCGGACGGTCGTGTTGCTCGCCGTGCCGCCGGGGTTCACGGAGAGGACGCCCGCGTTCATGACGTCGCCGTTCACCTGAAACAACGATCCGGGCGCGATCTCGAGCGTCGCGTCCGGATTCGACACGTTCAGCGCCCCGACCTGAAGTGACCCCAACGCCGTCACGCCGTACGCGCCGCTCAGGCCCAGCGTCGCCGTGACCGCCGGGCCGTTCGGAACGCCCATCGGCGTCCAGTTCATCCCATCGGTCCAGGCGCCGCTAGCGGCGGTGGCCCAGTCAAAAACCTGCCCCTGCGCCGACGCGGCAAGCCCCGCGGCCGCAGCCAGAGTGATAGCGATCCGGTTCATAACTCCCTCTCCCGTTTCACGTTGCAAACACAATCAACCGGTAGAGCGTAGGAAAACGGCCCCACTCACGGAAGTGAAATCCCTTTCGGAGGGGGTGTTATGGGCACCCGCCGCCGAAGGCCTGGAGGAACGCCACGACATCGCCGATGTCGAACTGCCCAAACGGGGCGGCCAGATCCGCGGAGGGATCGGCCCCGCCGAACAATTGCAGAAAAGCGACCACGTCGGCGATGTCGAGCGTCCCCACAGGCAGGCCGAAGTCCGCCACGCACGTGAAGCCGATCGAGACTGATCCCGCGCTGTAGTAGAGCCGCGTGACGAGCGGCGCCGCCGGCGCGTCGCCCGCTATCGCGTCGAACCTCGAGCTGATGGCCACAGACGACGACAGGATCTCAAACCCGATCGGCGCCACCGGGTCGAACCCGTCGACGAAATCGACATCGAGCGTTCCATCGAGCTCGATCGACGCCACGCTCGTCAGCCTGTCGGCCGACGGCGCGCCGTCCCCCTCGACCTCGAGCCCAAAGCGGCCGGTCGGCGCGAATGTGATCGGGTGCGTCGCGGTCATGACCCCGACGCCGAGGCCGGGCTCAATCGTTCCCTCGTTCAAGAACGGCGTTGCGATCTGGCCGACGCCCCGAACGGTGTGGTCCTCCTCGTTGGTGAGCGTCACGCCCTCTCCTTCGGACACGAGCTCCGCGCGAACGCTGGTCTGGTTCAGCACGACCTCGCCGCTCCCTCGGAGGGAGGCGGATGAGTTGAACCGCAGCGACGTCCCGACGCCAATACCCGTTTCGTTGACGACGATCTGGCCGTCGTTGACGATCTCACCGACCACCAACACATCGCTGCCGCCAGGCAGCACCGCGACATCCTGGATCGTCACCCCCTCGAGCGTCGCGTTGTTGAACCGCACGACCCCGGTGTCATCCGGACGGCGCAGGACGCCGCCGACGACCGTTGCCCCGTTGAGGAGGACTTCGCCGCCGTCAGCGACCAATTCGCCCCCGATCGACTGGGCGACCGTCACCCCTTCAAACTCGAGCGTCCCGCCGCCCGACGCGACCATCTGAGCGTTGTTCGTCACGTCCGAGTTGATCACGTCGAACGTCTGGCCCGCGACGTCCGCGACGACCAACCCGTTGTTGAGCAAACCCGAGGACACCTCGCCGAAGCCGCGGATCTCGTGCTCAACCCCGTTGGTGACCGTGACCGATGCGTCAAGCCGCGCGAGCGAAGCTCGCGAATCGAATGCCGCGAGGCGGAGCACGCCGTCGCCCGAAAGTTCGCTGCTGCTGTCAACTCGCAGCGTGGTCACGACGCCCACGGCGTTGGGATTGACCGTGTACACGCCGTTGTTCGTCCATCCACCCACGATCGAGACCGTCGAGCCCGCCACCTGCTCGACACTCCCCGAGATCGCCACACCCTCGAGCACGGCGCCGCCGAGCGTCTCCAAGAGGTCGCCGCCGCTCTGCTCAAGATCGCCCCCTGTGACACGCGCCCCATTGATCGAGATCGTCCCACCCGACGTTCGGATCACACCGCCGCCCGACTGATCGACGTCGATCCCGCTCAGGACGAGTTGACCGCCGTTTTCCGCGATCAGTTCACTCTCGTTCAGGACCGGACCGTCGCGGAGCTGTAGCGTCTGCCCCGCGATGTCCGCCGAGACGACGCCCTGGTTCACCATGCCCGAACTCACCCGCCCGACGCCGCGAATCGCGTGCGACGGGCCGTTGGTCAGCGTGACGGATCCGTCCGCCCGGCTCAGTTCCGCTCGCGAATCAAAGGCGTTGAGGCGCAGCGTTCCCGCGCCATCGATCGTCATGCTCTCGTCGATCCGAACGCCCGTGAGCACGCCCACCGACGTTGGGTTGACGATCAGCTCGCCGCCGTTGGTCATGCCGCCGACCAGGCCGATCGTGTTCCCCGCCGTCACACCGATCGAGCCGCTCGCTGTGACACCGTCGAGCACAGCGGCGCTCCTGAGATCGAACGAATCGGCGCCGTTCTGCTCGATCAAGCCGCCGACGATCGTCGTGTTCAGCACGTCGACACTGCCGCCCGCCGTTCGGATCACGCCGCCCCCCGACTGATCGACAGTGATGCCCGTCAGGAACAACTCGCCGCCCGATGATCCATTCATCGTCCCGTTGTTCACAACGTCCGACTCAGAGATCTCGAGCGTCTGCCCCGCGAAGTCCGCCGACACCAGCCCATCGTTCAATGGTCCAGCCGTTATTCGACCGAATCCCGCTATGGTGTGCGACGCGCCGTTCGTCACCGACGCCCCCTCCAACCTCGCGAACTGCGCCCTGGTGGACGACCCGCCGAGCCGGAGCGTTCCGGAGCCGTTGAGCGCCGACGTGCCCACCGCGCGGAACGTCGTCCCGACGCCGACGTTGCTCGGGTTGACAGTGATCGTCCCGCCGTTCGTGATTGGACCCGCGAGAACGGCGACCTGCCCGGCTGGAACCACCAGGTCGCCCGCCGTGATCACGCCGTCCAGCGAGACGTTCCCCGTGAGATTGAACACGCCATCCGGACCGACCTGCGTCAGCATGCCGCCAGACACGGCGGACGAGCGCAGCTCGACAACGCCATCCACCGACACGATCTCGCCCCCGCCAGTCTGATCGAGCGTCGTCGGACGGACAAGCAACGACCCACCGTTGCTCGCCATCATGACGCCGTCGTTCACGCCGGCCCCGACGAACGACACGTCGAGCTGCTGGGCGTTGGCGTTCGCCTCGATCAGTCCGCTGTTGATGAACGGCGTCTGGCACTGCCCATACCCCTCGATGACGTGCGACGCCGAGTTCGTCAGCGTGAACGAAGGGTCGACCGTGATGATGCGCGCCCGCGTTGCGAATCCGTTGAGCCGCAACGCGCCCGTTCCGCTCAACAAGACGTCGGAGCCGAGACGGAACGATGTCGTCAGACTCGTCGACGTCTCGTTCACGATGAACAGCCCGTCGTTCAGAACGGGCCCGCCGACCGTGAACGTCCGGCCGCTCTGGAGCGCAATCACCGCATCCGAATTGGTGATACTCAACGCGTCGATGGAAGGATTGATCGCGCAGGAGACGGTGTACGGACCCATCAACGCCAGCGTCGCCGTCTCACCAGCCGCGTCCGGCACGCCCATGGGCGTCCAGCGACTCATGTCCGACCACGCCCCATCGACCGCGGTCACCCATGAGAAGCTCTGTCCGCTCGCCGAAGAAGCCAGACCCGCACAGACCGACAGCACGCACACTCGACGCATCTTCCCGCTCCCTTCGCTTCTCTGTACACCACAGAGAAACCAGCATATTGCCCGAGGGAGCAAGGATCGCGTTGGCGCGACATAAATCGAGCTACAGAAACGACAAACGCGAATGCAGGAGGTCCATCACCGCGATCAGGGGCACCCCGCGCCGAACGCCGTCAGGAAGGCCACGACATCGCCGATGTCGAACACTCCCGCCGGCAGTCCGAGGTCCGCCGCCGAGTTCCTCGAACCGAAGTGCTGCAGGAACGCCGCTACATCCTCGGGTCCGAGGCTTCCGTATGGCGCCGCGAGGTCAACCGCGCTGCACGGCCCCCCCACGACCTCCAGAACGAGCTCAGGGCCGCCCATCGTCGGATGCTCCTTCGACGCGAACACGAACGTCGAACGCAACGGGACCACCGACGAACTCGCGAGACCGAAGGTGATCGATCCGTTCCCCGCGTTCATCAACGCGTCATCGAGCGCAGCGTTGTCGAATTCAAGCACGTCCCCATCCACAACCCCCGCGGTGACGGCGATCGAGCCAAGAAACGCCGCTGGGGGACGGAACGATCGTCCGGAAGTCAGGTCGTTCAGCGGAGCGGTGGCCCAGGTCAGCGAATCCTCCCGCCATACGCCGGCGTCGGGAATGAGGAACAGCCGCACGCTCTGCGTCGCCCCGACCGGATCGAAGGGGTTGAACGTCGAACTGAACCGAAGCCTGAGCCGACCGCCGACGACGTCACCCGGCACGTTACGAAGGTCGAACCGGAGGTACGACTTCCGTGTGTCGCTCAGGCTCTCCCCATTCAACACATTGAGGAACATCGGCTCGAGCAACGACTCGTCCTGGAACGAGCCGCCGCGGATCGTCGCGTCGGCGCCGTCGCCGTCGGAGGTCCGCCGAACGAAGTCGACGGGGCCACCGCCTGCGAGGCAGACCGTTCCGCCACAGGCCGACGAGAGCAACACAAGAAGAAGGCGATGACTGCGCATGGCGATCCTCCCCGAACGAGGCAGGGCGCACGACGCGCCGACCGGCGCTCCACCCAACTGCAACCGTGCAATTGAGTTTCGGAACGCGACGATCCATCGCTAGAAAGATTTTCTATCGCAAACCCTACAGACGTCAATCCCTCGCCGCCTCAGCAGTTCAGGAGCAACCCGCCCCGAACTGCTGCAGGAACGTGACGACATCGGCGATGTCGAACTGCCCAAACGGCGCCGCGATGTCCACCGTCGCGTCCCCCGCCCCGAAGAGCTGAAGGAACGTGACCACGTCCGCGATATCGAGCTGACCGAACGGCAGTCCGAAGTCCGCGACGCACGTGAACGCCGCGGTCACCGCCGTCGGCGAAACCACGTATCGAACGACGTACGGCGCAGGCGGATCGCCGGCGACGGCATCGAACCGACCCGTGATCCCGCCGGAAGACGAGGTCATGATCTCGAACGACACCGGCTCCGTCGGCTCGTACCCCTCGGCACGGACCAGATCGAGCGTCCCACCGAGCGAAACCTCGCCGTCGCTCTCGAGCACGCCGCTCGTGTTCTCGGCCGTGTACACGCGGTAGGTCGAGCCCGCCGCCATCGTGATCGGCGACGCCGTGAAGGTCAGTTCCTCCGTCCCGTCGTCGTCGCCCGGACGGAGCGTGCCCTCGTTCGTCAGCTCCAGGTTCACGAACGCCCCGCTGCCCGCGATCGTGTGCGACGCGCCGCTCACCAGCCGCGCCCGATCCACGCCCTCCTCGACCTCGCCCTCGAAGCCTGTCGCAATCCCGTCGGTCAGCATCGAGCCCGACCCGCTGATCGTCGCCACCTCACCCGCGTTGACCGCGAACCTGCTGTCGACCCCGTCGAACCGGTTGCGGAGCGTGTCCCGCTCGAACACGACCTCGGCGTTGTTCGCCAGCTCGCCGACAACGAGCAGATCGGTCGAACCACCGTCGATCAGGAGCACACCCTCGAGCGTCACGCCGACCAGCGTCGCGCCGTCCTCGACCGGCGCATCCAGCGTCGCCTCGCCGATCCCCTCGATCGTGCCGCCGCTCACCGTGGTCCGTTCGAAGAACAGCTCAGCGTCGTCGATGATCCGCATCACGCCGCTGGAGTTGTCCATATCGACACCGTTGAGATACATCTCACCGCCGAGCGCGAGGAACAGACCGTCGTTATCGATGTCAAGCGTGCGAAGCTCGCCATGCCCGCCGATCGTGTGATCCGCGCCGTTCACGAGCGACGCCGTCTCATCCTCACCCTCGATGCCGGTGCTCGTCCCGTTCAGAACGATCGAGCCCGTCCCGCTGAAGGTCACCGGGTCACCAGCCGCAACGAACAAACGCGTGTCGATCCGCTCAGGCCTGTTGTTGAGGTTGTCGGCGAAGAAGAAGATCACGGCGTCGTTCTCGATCATCCCCCCGATCGACAGGTCGGTCTCCGACGTCGCCCCGAACTCGAACTCGCCCTCGAACGCGACATCGCGGAACCCACCGGCCGGGCTCTCGTTCCCGTCGTCGTCGATCACCGACCGGATCGGCGCTCCGCCTCGCGAAGCGACACCCTCCATCCCGCGGATCACCCCACCCTCGATCGTCGTGCGGTCGAGCGCAAGCTCCGCGTTCGGCGATAGCTCGATCACACCGGACGCGTTGTCGAACGCGACCGCGCCCAGCAGCAGATCGCCGCCGTCGACGGAGAAGAGACCCTCGTTCGTCACGGACAGGTTGTTCAGCACCCCGTACCCGCCGATCGTGTGCGTCGCGCCGTTCACCAACGCCCCAGGGTCCTCCGCGGGCGCCTCCAGCCCCGTCTGCGTGCCGTTCAGCACGAGCGATCCGGTCCCCGCGAACGTCACCGAGCCGCCGCCGTCGATGAACAGCCGCGTGTCCAGCTCGCCGCCGATGTTGTTCAGGTTGTCCGCCGTGAACGTGAACGTCCCGTTGTTCGTGATCGTCCCCGCGACCGTGAGGCTGGTGGTCGATGTCCGTCCCATGACCAGCGCCCCCTCGATGGTCAGATTCGTGAGCAGACCGCCAGCGGTCCGGCTTCCGTCGTCGAGCAAACCGCCCTCGACGCCCCGCAGCACGCCGCCCGTCAGCGTGGAGTCGTCGAAGTGAATCGCGCCATCCGCGCCGACCTCAACCGACCCGCTGTTCACGAGAAACGTCGACCGCAGGTCCAGGTCGCCACCTTCGATCGAGATCACCCCCTCGTTCGAAACGTTCAGCGTCGCGATCGCCCCGTAGCCCAGGATCTCGTGCCCGCTCGAGTTCGTCAGCACCGACGCCCCGTCGCCGCCCTCGAAGCCCGTCTCCGTGCCGTTCAACCGAACGCTGCCGATGCCGGCGAGCGTGAGCGTGTCGCTCGGCTCAACGAACACACGGATATCCACGCGCGAACTGATGTTGTTCAGGTTGTCGGAAGCAAAGATCACCTCCGCGTCGTTGTCGATCACACCGGTCATCGTGAACGACTCGCCGCTCGAACGGGCGAGCATCACGTCGCCCGTGAGCGTGATGTCGCGGATCACCGTTTGAGCCGTGGACGCCGCGACGATCTGACCGCCCTCCACGACGTCGACGACACCGCCGAACAGCTCCGCGATACCCAGCTCGAGGTCGCCAGACTCCGAGACCACGATCAGCCCGCTCGTGTTGTCGAGCATCGGAACGCGATCGAACAGGATCGCGCCGGTGACATCGATCAGCCCCTCGTTCACGAACGTCAGGTCCTGGAACGTCCCGCGGCCGGTCACCCTGTGGTTCAACGCGTTCGTCAGCGTTGACGCCACCCCGTCGCCGCCCTGGACGCCCGTCTCAGAGCCGTTCAGAACCAGCATGCCGACGCCGCTCATCGTCACCGCCGCGCCGGCCGGAACGAGGAGGCGGCGATCGATCACTCCGCTGATGTTGTTCAGGCTGTCCCCGATGAACGTGACGATCCCCGTGTTCACGAGCGACGACGCGAGCGTCGTGGTGCCATTCGCTCCGCCGAACACCACCTCCGCGTCGAGACCCACCACGATCGACATCGCCTCGCCGTTGCCGACCGTCGCGTCGATATCGAACACCGCCGTGTCGAGGATGCCGGGCGCCCCCATCGGATCCCAGTTCGCCGCCGCCGTCCAGTCCTGACCCGCGCCCCCAACCCACTCGAACGTCGCCTGAGCGTGGGCGGACGTGGCAAGACCGGCGATAGCGACGATGGACAGCGACCGATAACTCATAGCGTGATCTCCCTCTTCTTCTCGTGCTAGCGCAGAACGTCCTCTCGCGCCACGCGAACCGAGGGTAACGGGCGTTCGACGAGAGTCGAACGATCAACGCAAAATGTTCTCTCAGCCGAACTTGTCGCGATCAGGGACAACCCGTGCCAAAGAGCTGAAGGAACGCCACGACGTCCGCGACATCGAGCGTCCCGAACGGCGGCGCGATGTCCGCGTCCGGATTCCCGGCCTCGAAGAGTTGCAGGAACGCGACGACGTCCGCGATGTCCAGCGTGTCGTACGGGAAGCCAAGATCGCTCCCGTGACAGCCGATCGGCGTGTCCGCGGGCGCCGTCGCCTCACTCAGCAGCACCGAGAGCCGGTTGCCCAGTCTGTTGCCCACGATCACGTCGAGACGACCGTCAAGGTTCAGGTCCGCGGTCACGACCTCGTTCGACGAGTAACCGCCACCGGGTGACGCGGACCGGAACGTCGTCTCCACCGGAACCCCGCTGCCACGATTGAGGTGCACGAACAACTGCGGACCGCTGCCCTGCGCGACAACAAAGTCCAGGTCCCCGTCCATGTCCATGTCGGCCAGGTCGAGCCCTCCGACGCTCAGCCCGTAGTAGAAATCCGAGTAGTGTCTGGGCGCAAAGAAGTCGCCGTCACCCTCGTTGATCAGCACGCCGAGCACATCGTCGTCGACGTACGCGATGTCGAGATCACCGTCGTGGTTGAGATCCCCGATCCGCACGGGCCCGCGATCCAGGCCAGCGTCATACGTATCAACCGACGAGCGATAGCCTGATGCCGTCGAGAACAGGACGCTGACACCGTCGAGCTGATTGCCCGTCACCACATCGTCCCGACCGTCCCCGTTCAGGTCGCCCGTCGCGACGTACCTCGGCCGCGACCCCGTTGCGACGGTCGTCATCGGGGTGAAGAACCCCGCCCCGTTGTTGACCAGCACCGTGACCTGATCGTTGAAGAACCTCGCCAGCGCAAGATCCATCGCCCCGTCACCGTTCGCGTCGAGCGGCTCGATGCCAAAGAAGATCCCCCCCGGCACGTCATACACCGTGAAGAGCGGCCCGAACGCGCCCGAACCGTTGTTCCGCGACGCGCGAACGCCGCCCAGCCCGCTCACCACCAAGTCGACGTCACCATCACCGTCGATGTCCATCGCGTCGATCTGGTAGAGATCAGTTCCCTGCACCTCGCCCTCAAGCAGCAGGACCTCGCCGAAATCGTTCAGGAAGATCTGAATCACATCGCCACCGTCACCGCACGCGACCGCGATATCGGGATAGCCGTCGTCATTGAAGTCACCCGTCGCAAGCGAACCGCCGTCAAACGCCGTGGTGTATGCGACAGGGTCCTCGAATGACACACGACCGTTCCGCGGATACAGCAGGGCGACCCGATCGGGTCGCGCCGTCCCGAACGGCGGGCTGTCCGACACCCGATACACCGCGGCGATCTCGCCGCCCGTGTTGATGTCCACCGCGTCCGTGATCACGCGCGTCTCGCGACGCGGAGCGAGGTCGTTCAGCACATACCCGGTCGCGTTGTCCCACACCACGCCGCGCGGCACGGTGGTCGCAAACCCGCCGACCACCGCGCTCAGCGTCGCGGATCCGACCACGACACCGCTGTTCTCAACCGAGTCCGCGAACCACGACCGCGCATTGACCGGGTCGGGGTTCGCGAGCGTCCTGAATCCAACGCCCGGGCGCCAGAAATACCCTCGGCTGAAGCCCTCCGAGGTCTGATAGGTCCCCACGATGTCACGGTTGTCGTTGATCCCCGACGCCGTGCCCGCGATACCCGGAACCGGCGCGAACTCGACGCTCGTCGGCGTCGGCCAGAACACCGGCTGGAAGTCGCCGCCCGAGCTCTGCACGTATCCCACCATCTCGGCCAGCCTGTTGAGGTCGAGCGCGGCGCCGTTCGTCGCGCCCGCGGGCAGCGAGATGTTCGACGCGAGCCCGAGCAGGAACACCGCCGGCTGCGCGATGCCGCTCTCATCGCTCTGACCCGCGAACGTCGTCAGCGGACTGTTCGAGGCCGCGAACGGGTTCGTGTCATCGCTGAACATGAAGTTGAAGTCGCCGTTCGGCTCCCAATAGATCCCGTCGAACTCCCGGAGCGGGAACGACCCCGTCTGGCTCTGCCCGGGCCCGAACCCGTAGTTGTTCAGGTCGTACACCCGATGCGACGTCACCCCCATCGGCGCCGTCAGATCAACAAACCCGCCGTTCCTCCAGATCCACGCGTTGTAGCGCGTTTCGAACAGATCGCTCGCGACGTCGTTCCCCGCGATGTCGCCGAGGTCGTTGATCGCTTCGGGCCGCGCCCGCGAACCCGCGAGCGTTCCGATGTCTACGAACGTGTACCCACGCTCGGCATCGATCGGCGTCGTGGGCGAAGCCCCCGCAACGACGACGAACGAACCAACCATCAGACCCGCGCATACACACGGCCCGTGAGTCGACTGCATCATGGTGTTTCCCTTCCTTCCCTCCAGGGACGTCGGGAAGCTTACTGATAAAGCGCTTTCAGCACAAGATCACCGCCGCCGCGACCACGACGCCCGGTCGCCCCTCACGGGCACCCGCCGCCGAACACCTGGAGGAACGTCACGACGTCGGCGATGTCGAGCGTCCCAAAGGGCGCCGCGAGATCCGCGTCGTCGTCGCCCGCCCCGAAGAACTGCAGGAACGCCACCACGTCGGCGATGTCGAGCGTCAGATACGGCTGCGCAAGGTCCGCGCCGTTGCATCCCAGCGGTGTCTCCGCGGGGCTCGTCGCCCCGCTGATGTGCGCGAGGATCTCGTCGTCGAACCGATCGATCACCACCACGTCCGGCCGCCCGTCCCCATCAACGTCATCGATTGCGAGATCGTTGACGAACGCCGTCGGGGACGCCGACGCGACGAACGCCGTCGGCGCGATCGGCACGCCCGAGCCACGGTTGAGGATCACATCGAAAAGGTTGTTCTCGCTCCGCAGGACGACAAAGTCGAGGTCGCCGTCGAGATCCATGTCCTCAAGGGCGAGAGCGCGAGGGAACATGCCGAACGTCCCCACCCCCGGGTAGTGACGGACGGATCGGAACCCACCACGACCGTCACCGATGTAGACATACAGCCCGCCCGACCCGACCGTCGCCGCGTCGAGCTCGCCGTCGTTGTTCAGATCGCCGAGCGCAACCGGTCCATAGTCGTTGCCGCTGTCGAACGCGGTCGGCGTGGTGTCGAGTCCGCTCGCCGAGTTCAGCGACACCCGTAATCCGTCCTTCCGAGCCGTGATCACGAGGTCGTCCCGCCCGTCCCCGTTCAGATCACCCGCCGCCACCCAGTCCGACGAACCGGGCGCCGACACGAGCGTGTCCGCGACGAGCCGCCCGCCGCCGATATTCGAGAACGCCGTCACCTGAGCCGTGCTGTTCTCGCTCACCACCGCGTCGAGCAGATCGTCGCCGTTCAGATCCATCGGCGTGACGTTCGCGGCGCCGACGATCTCATTGATGAACGCGCCCGACGGCGTCGAAAACCCGCCGGTCCGATCGTTGATCGATACCGCGACCTCGGACGCCGTCAGCCAGATCAGATCGAGCCACCCGTCGCCGTTGAAGTCCGCCGACCTGATTGCCCGCGCCCCGCCGCTGGTCGGGATCGACTGCGAAGCGGTGAACCGCCCGGTCCCATCGCCGAAGAGGATCTGCACCGCGTCGTCCGCGTCGTCGATCACCGCGGTGTCGATCCTCCCGTCGCGATCGAAGTCCCCCGTCGTCAACGCCCCGACGAGCTCCCGCGTGCGCGACCGCCTCGGCGCCGCGAACGCGACCGCGCCGTTTCGGGGGTAGAGCAGCACCGGCGAGAACGTACGATCCAGGCTCGGCAATTCCACCGACTGACGCAACGCGATGATCTCTCCGCCCGCGTTGATGTCGATTCCGTCGGTCAGGTTGATCGCACCCCGCAGCGGCGTGAGCACGTTGAGTTCGTACGCAACCACCCCGTCCCAGATCGCGGCGTCCGGGAACGGGTCATCGAGAAACCCCGTCCGACCCACGACCAGACCGTTCTCCGCGATCGCCTCAGCGTGCGTCCAGGCGCGCCCAGGCAGCGGCGCGAGCGTCCGGAACCCCACGCCGGGCGTCCATTGAAACCCGCGGTTCACGTTGATCCCCACGCCGTCCCCGACGCGGTAGTAGCCGACGATCTCCCTCGAGTTGTTGATGTCGAGACACGAGCTGAACGCCGTCGGCGTCGGCGCAACCTCAACGCTCGAAGCCGTCGGCCAATACGTCGCCGTCGGAAGCCCGAACGGTCCGCCGACGTCCCCCACGACCTCCGAGAAGTCGTTGATCGCGAGCCCCCAACCGTTCGTCGCGCCGAGCGCAAGCGGGAGATCGACCGGCAGCCCCAGCAGGAACACCGCCGGCACCGGAAACGCGGAGTCCGTGCGCCACCCCGCGAAGTTCGTGAGCACACCGTTGGAAACAGCTCGCGGGACGCTCTGCTGCTGGAGCAACACCGTCAGCTCGTCGTCCTGATTCCAGAACACGCCGAGCGACGGTTGCTGTAGCCCGGTCGCCGAGCCCGGAACGATCCCCGCGTCGTTGATGCCCCACGCGATCGAGTCGGACGTTCCGACGGGTCTCGGTAGCTCGACGAACACCCCGTCCCGCCACACCCACGCCAATTCATCGCGATCAACCGACGACACGCCGGGCGTCTGATCAAACCCGCACACGTCGCCGAGGTTGTTCAGCCCCGTCGGCCGCGCGTTCTCGTATCGAAGCGTGCCGAGATCGATCGCCACATAGCCGCGCTCGACATCGATCGGCCTCGTAGGAGACGCGGTCGAGACGACAACGGATAGACCAACCACAAGCGCGGCGACAAGCCGCTCTTCATTTCCGAGCAACGTCATGACACACCCCCTACTTCCCTCAAGGGACCGGGGCGAGCGTACAGGTCAAATGCTGAGGCGACAACGAGACGCTTATTCAGGGGGCAGAACCGCCCGAGTCGTCACGGGCACCCGGCGCCGAATATCTGGAGGAACGCGACCATGTCGGCGATGTCGGTCGTCCCAAACGGCGCGGCGAGATCGGCCGCGGGGTCGTTCGCGCCGAAGAGTTGGAGGAACGCCACCGCGTCCGCGATGTCGAGCTGACCGAACGGCTCGCCAAGATCCGCCACCGAGCACGCCCCACCACAATCGTCAGGGACGCCATCGCGATCCGCGTCGACCGAGTCGTCGAATGTGCGATACGTGAACCGCAGCGTGACCTGGTTGCCGAGGTTGCAGACATCGGCGCCGACGTCGTCCGACGCCTCCAGACGGACGGCGAGCCCGCCGAGCATCGCGGCGTTGAAGGCCTGAGCGTCGAGGCTGAACGTCTGCGAGACGCGCGGCGCGAAGCAGTCGCTCCCACCCGTGCGGGAGAAGACGACCTCGTCAAGCACGTCTCCGCCCCCGAGTTGAACCGTGACGAACTCGGCGGAGGTGTTCAGATCGCCGTACCCCACGATCTCAACCTCGAGCTCGCCCGACGCCTCGGGGAGGCCGCTCAGCGAGGTTTGCAGAACGCTGCCGCCGTCGAAGCCGCTGAGTGGGCCCGTGGAGAACTCATGCCACGGACGCGCCTCGTAGGTATCGAGGATGCCGTTGGCGTTGCAGTCGGTCAGGCCGAACGCGATGTCGCACGTATCGGGGAACCCGTTGCGGTTGTCGTCACGCGAGAGACCGAGGGCGATTTCGATCGCGTCGGAGACGCCCGACCCGTCGCAGTCGAACCCGTCGCCCGCGCCGTCGCGAAAATCGCCGACGAGGAACTGGGTCTCGTTCAGCGTGCGCGCGTTATCGCGCGTGTCGGCGAGGCCGGTCGGCTCGAAGCTCACGATCACATCCGGGTTCGAGAAGTACGGGACGCGTGAGCCGGGCGAATAGGCCATGACCGAGCGGAGCGAGTTGTTGCGCCACCGATGGCCGAATGAATAGGCACGGAAGCCGGAACTCGAATTGTCGGGATCGTGCGCACAGCCGAAGTTGTGCCCGAGCTCGTGCGCGAACGTCAGATTGCCGATCGCGCAGTCGATGTCGATCACCGAGAACCCGCCGTAAGCGGGGTTCGTCGGCGCGAGCCACGCCGTGCCGCACGCGCCCGTCACGTCACCCACCACCGGCACCAGGTCGGCGTCGTAGGCGTCTCGCAGCGTGTGGATCTCGTCGAAGTACCCCTCGCCGTGCCCCGTCGCGTAGCGGAGGACGTTGCCCGACGCGCGGTCTGGCGGGAAGGTCATCTCGGCGTACCCGACGAGTTCGAGCGTCAGCGGCGCGATGAGGCTGTTCTCGTACGCCTCGTTCGCGCTCTCGATCGCGGCCATCGCGAACGCCGCGGCGCCTCCGAAGCCGCCCAACCGGCCGTCGGCGTTCGGCGGGAGGACCATGAAGACGCGCACCGTCTCCGACGACCCGCCACGCGCAGCGGTCGCGTCCATCGCGTCGCCCGAAACCTCGTCACGCTCGGCGATCCCGGACATGCACGACGGCAGGTCGCCCGATACCGGAACGATTTCGACGAGCGGACGCCCCGAGGCGTCGAGACGCCCCATGCCATGGATCTCGAATGCGCCCTCGTCGGTCCAGATGGCGCCCCATGCGCTCGACCCGGCGACCGCTACGACGAACGAGCCGCCCGACTCGATCACGCCCGCGACCGACGTCGCGGCGAGTCCGCCGAGGCCGTCCTCCGCGTTCAGAACGGTGGTGGTCGATCGGGTGGGGAGCAGGGCGAACTCACGACCGTCGGGCGCCGCGACGCGTGTGGGCGGCGCGAGCGTTATCGGCGCTTCGGCCGCGTTCAACAGTTCGTCGAGCGGGAGTTCGATGGGGTGAGCGATGGCAGCCTGCGCCGCGAAGAGCGAGACCACACCCATCGCCGCCGCCGGCGAAACACTCGAAAACAGGCTCTTCACGATCGATCTCCCCGTCGACACGACCCCCTGTGGCGTCATGGGTCGAGTGTAACGAACGACGAGCGAACGTCCAGCGAGATCTTGCTATGTGATGTCAACGTGCGCACAGCGAGCGATATAGGCGTCAATTTCGCCCAACTCGGGTGGCTTCGACACGCCGATGCGCGCTCAAGGACAACCTGCGCCGAACTGTTGAAGGAAGGAAATAACGTCCGCGATGTCGAACTGCCCGAACGGCTCGGCGATGTCCGCGCTGGCGTCGCTCGCCCCGAAGCGTTGGAGGAACGCGACCACGTCCGCGATATCGAGCACGCCCGGAGGGGCGGCGAAGTCGATCGGGCAGGGGCTCGACGACGGGATCGCCCGGATGGCCTCGCGGAGATCGGCGGTGTAGTCGCAGCCGATGTCGATGGCGCTCGCGCCGGGGGCAAACGTCGCCGTGCCTCGTACGTCGTACACGATGTTGGCCCAGTCGTGGTAGCCGACGAGCGTCGTCAGACCCTGCCCGAAGACCGCGAGCGCCTGGGCGGACGTGCCTGGCGCGAAGACGGAGAAGTCGTTGATGTCGGCGGCGACGGTCCCGGGGGTCGGCAAGCAATCGGCGTCCCAGTCCACGGTGGCGCCCGGACCGAGCGACGCGAGGTTCAAACAGACGGTCGGATTGTTCGCGACGCAGAACGCGCCGCCGCACGCGGCGGTCTGCGGCGCTCGGAACGGGACCAGGGCGCGCGGCACGTTGGCGCCGATCCCGGCCGATTCCGAGAGGGCGTTCTCGTCGAGCGTCGGGAGGACCGACGTCGAGTAGGCGAGTTGCCAAACAGGCGATGGCGCGATCCCGCGGGGGTACTGCCACCAGTAGTTCATCACCGAGTAGTAGTTGGGTTTGAAGTTCAGGTCATCGGCGCCGCCGTGACGAAGCCCGAGCGCGTGGCCGAGCTCGTGCATGAACGTTCCGGCCTGCTCATCGGGCGTGCCTCCCGGCGTCGAGAACCTGCCGAGGGTGACCATGAAGTCGTCACATCCAACGGCTTCGGCGACGCCGCTGTTGTTCGTACCGGAGAATGAGTTGGCGAAGATGCAGTAGCGGTAGGCCATGCGCTTCGCGGCGAGGCGGGCGGCGGCGTCCAGGGCGACGCGCTCGGCGGGTGTGCCGAAGAAGCGAGCCTTGTCGGTCGCGAAGTCGTCGAAACCCGAGACGCCGTTGACATAGTCACCCTGGTTGGTGAGATTGAGCGCAAGGTCGGCGGGATCGGTGTGGATGTGGAGCGTGATGTTGGGCTTTCCACCCGCGCCGCCCTGAGGCGACGGAACGAGCACATTGGTCGGCGGGTCGAACGCATCAATCACGCGCTGGAGCGTTGTCTGAGAGGGCGCTCGGCTCGCCATCGCGTCGACCTCGACGAAGATGTCCTTCTTGAGCGGGTCCGCGTCGCTCACGCGATCTCCGTCGACATCAAGGACATACCGCGCGGCGACGCCGGTGGATGTGGTGTAGGGGATCCCGAGGGTCTCCCAGTCGTCGAAGAGCCCGTCGCCGTCGGTGTCGCCCGCCATCGCAGGCGGCGTTGTGGAGCCGACGGCGAAGGTCATGGCGTTGATGTCGTTGTCAAGGGTTGAGCCGCCGCTCGGGATGCCGGATGGTCCGACCGTCGTCGTCGCGCCGGTCGCGGGGTCGATCCGGTAGAGCACGTCGTGCGCGAACGCGAAGAGATCTGCGCTCGCCGGGTCATACGCCAATGACACCGTTCCGAGCGGGCTGTCCGCGAGACGTCCGCCGTCCACGTCAAAGATGCCCGTGACGCCATCGAATCGGCGCCTGGCATCAACGACCAGACCGTGCGTTGGCGTCCAGGTGAGGTCGCTCGGGCTCTCGTAGAGAAGGACGGCGCCGTTGTCGCGGATCTCGCCGGACACGAGGTCGATCGTTACCTCGTTGCCGAATCCGCCCAACGTCGTCGCGTGACGCACCCCTCGTAGCCGTCCGGTCGCATCGGCTTCGTACGCGATCTCCTGCAGGGCGTTCGCCCTTGCGTTCGACGACGGGTACCGATGCAGAACCGTCGTGGCGCCGTTGGTGGGATCGATGCTGTACAGGATGCGCGGCGTGTCGTCCCACGCGATCAGACGGTCCGAGACCGGGTCGTAGGCGAGCGACCTCACTCGGATCGCGTCGGTCCGAGCGATCCTCGACGCGCGACCCGTTTGCGGGTTGACGCGGTAGAGCGAGCCATCGATCGTCATGCCGTAGAGCTGCGCGAACGCGGCGTTCGACAGCAGCACGCAGGCGACTACGGCGACGATCGGTCGGAATGAGCGGCTCACGGTTGTCCTCCGAGCCGAATCCGGCATCCGGCATCCGGCATCCGGCATCCGGCATCCGGCATCCGGCATCCGGCGGAGCGTACCGGATCGACGGCCGGCTCCTTCGAATCGGCTCAGGGGCAGCCGGCGCCGAAGAGTTGGAGGAAGGTGATGACGTCGGCGATGTCGAACTGTCCGAACGGCGCCGCGAGGTCGGCCGCGGCGTCGGTGTTGCCGAAGAGCTGGAGGAACGCGACAACGTCGGCGATGTCGAGGGCCGCGAAGGGGCTCGCGAGGTCGGACTCCGAGCAGGTCACGACGAGCACCACACGGTTCGAGAGGTAGCGGATGCCGAGGAACGGGACGCCGGTCTCCGAGATGAGTGGGATGTCGACCTCGTCGAAGCGGGTGGTCGTTCCGCCGGACGGGAAGAGGGGGATCTCGTCGCCGAGGACCGGCGTGTAACCGTCAGCGAGTTCAACGCGGAGGACGCCGCCGAGATCGAGCTGGCTCGCCTCGATGCGCGTGGCCGTGTTCGCGTCGGTCGAAGCGAGCGCGATGAGTTCGCCGCTCTCGCTCTGGTTGTAGCTCGCGAAACGGGAGGTCACGAGGAGGCGGGCGGGGCCGTTCTCGGGCGCCGCGTCGAGCGTGCCGTTGTTCGTGAGCGTCGCACCGTTCAGCGCGGCCGAGATCGTTCCACCGCCGCGGACGGTGAAGCCTTCGGCGATGGTCAGGTCGTTGTCGTTGACGGTGGTGATCGCCGCGGAGCGGTTCGTGCCGCCGCTGAACAGGTCGATGGCGCCCGCCGACCAGTCGAGAACCGCTTCGGTCCCGCCCGCAAGGTTCAGCGTCGCGATGCTGCTCGAGGCGCTCAGTCCGGCGTTCACCGTGACGGCGCCGATCGGCGCGGTGTTCTCGAGGGTGAGCGTGCGACCGACGGGCACATCGAGCGACGGCGTCTCGAGCGTCACGCTCTCGAGAACGACGCCGTTGCCGAACTCGAATGCGCCGCCGTTGATCACGCGCATCTCGCCGCCTCGCACGCGGCCGGCGTTGACGCGGAGCGTCGCGCCGTCCGCGACGAGTTCGCCGCCCGCGGACTGATCGACGAGCTCGAAGCGGTCCGAGATATCGAGGGGCGCGGGGCCGAAGGCGCCGTCGGCGATGATCAGACCGTCGTTGGTAAGCGTTCCGCCGAAGTTGCCCCGCGCGATGCTGCCCGTGCCACGCACCTCGAAGCCGTCGGCCACGGTGATGTCGATGTCGTTCGCGCCGAGAAGACTGGCGGTCAGGAGGCTTGATCCCGTGAACATCTGAATCGCGCCTGCGGGCCAGTTCAGCGTCGCCGCGGCCTCATCGGCGAGGGTGATCCTCGCGACGCTGCTCGAGCCGCTCTGATCGGCGTTGATCGTGACGGGGGAGACGGGGATCGTGCTCTCGAGGTTGAGCGTGAGGCCCGCGGGGACGTCGAGTCCCGGGACGTCGAGCGTGACGCTCTCGAGCGTCATGCCGTTCGTGAACATAAACGACCCGCCGTTGATTGCCCGCAGCGTTCCGCCGCGAACACGGTCGCCTTCGACGCGGAATTCCGCGCCGTCCGCGAGCAGTTCCGCGCCCGCCGTCTGCTCGACGTGGACGAAGCGATCGGTGATCCGCAACCCCGCGGGGCCGAACGCGCCGTCGGCCACGACGCGCCCTTCGTTGAAGAGCGTGCCGCCGAAGTTGGCCCGAGAGATCTGGCCCGTGCCGCGAACCTCGAATCCCGGGGCGACGGTGATGTTGACGTTGCTCGCCCCCGCCAGGACCGCTGTGGGCAGCGTCCCGCCCGTGTACATCTGGATCGCGCCCGCCGGCCAATTGAGCGTGGCGGTGGCCTCGTTGAGAAGGGTGAGCGAGGCGACGGAGCTCGAGTTGCTCATCGCGGCGTTGATGGTGACTGGCCCGGGCGGGATCGTGTTCTCGAGGTTGAGCGTGCTCACCGCGGGCACATCGAGCACCGGCAGATCGAGCGTCACATCCTCGAGAGTCAGATTGTTGATGAACTCGAACGATCCACCGTTGACAGAGCGGATCTCGCCGCCACGGACGCGGGACGAGTTGACGCGGAAGATCGCGTTATTGGCACGGAGCTCACCGCCGCCCGTCTGGTCGATCGTTGCATAGCGACTGGCGACGACAAGCGGGGCCGGTCCGAAGGCGCCGTCAGCGACGATGAGCCCATCGTTGAAGATCGTGCCGCCGAAGTTCGACCGCGTGATCTCGCCCGTGCCGCGGATCTCGAAACCGTCGGTGACGGTGATGTCGACGTTGGCCGTGCCCACGAGCCGCGCTGTGAGGTTCGTACCGCCCGAGAACATCTGGATCGAGCCCGCGGGCCAGTCGAGCGTGGCCGTGCCATCGTTCACCAGAGCGAGCGTCGCATTGCTGCTCGAATTGCTCATCGCGGCGTTGATGGTGACGGCCGCGGGCGGGACCGTGTTCTCGAGATTGAGCGTCCGTGAAGCGGGAACGTTCAGCGTCGGCAGATCGAGGGTCACGTTCTCGAGCGTCATGCCGCTGGTGAAGTCGAACGATCCGCCATTGACCGCGCGGAGCTCACCGCCGAGGACACGGGCCGCGTCGAGCTGGAAGACCGCGTCATCGGCCCGGAGCTCGCCGCCGCCCGTCTGGTCGATGAGGCTGAAGCGGTTGTTGATGAACAACCCCGACGGCCCGAACGCGCCGTCGGCGACGATGAGACCTTCGTTGAAGATCGTGCCGTTGAACCCCCCACGCACGATCTGTCCGGCGCCGCGGATCTCGAAGCCCGCGGTCACGGTCAGGTCGAGAGTCGCGACGGCCTCGATCGTCGCGGTGCGGGTGTTACCGCCCGCGTAGAGCTCGATGGCGCCCGTGCCGGTGATCAAGCCGTCATCGCGGATCGAGAGACGCGCGAGCGTCGAGCTACCCGAGAGCCCGGGATTGAGGCGTACGACGCCGTTGGCGTCGAGCGCCGAGACGGTCAGGTCTGTCGCCGAAGGGATGTCGAGCACGGCGTTGACGTTCGGGATGAACAGGTCGCCGATGGAATAATCGGCGGGGACGTTGACCGTGTAGGCCGTGGCCATGCCGAGGGTAGCGTCGTCGCTGAGCGTCCCGGGCACGCCGACGGGCGACCAGTTCGCCGCAACCCCCCACGAGCCGGAACCGGAGGCCCATTCGAACGAATTCTGTCCCAACGCGGAAGCCGCGAGGCCCGCGACGACGACATAGACACAGCACCGTGACATCGTTGATCTCCCTCTCTCTCGCTCTCTCACTCAACCCCGGTGGGTTGGATGTATTAGAGCGAGAAGTGATGTGAGGATCAATGGGATCAAATGCCGTCTATTGAGTGAGACGCGACGCGGCATGGATCGATATGCGTCGGATTGCGACGGACGGCGGGTCAAGATAGGTAAGGTCGCTTCGTTCCTCGGCGCAAGGCGACACGAAAACGGCCCGCGGAGTTCACGGGCCGTTCTTGCGTTGATCAGCGGTCTTCAGGCTTGCTCAGCCCTTCGGCTTCCAGTCTCCCGCGAACGTCGCCATCGCCTCCGACAGACGCTTGTTGATGTCGTCGGTCAGGGCCTTCTCGCGGGCGAGGTCGTCGCGGACGCTCTTGGCGGTCGTCTGGAAGTAGTTGAGCAGACCCTGCTCGAACTCGGGGACGTCCTTGAGCTGGACCTTGTCGAGGTAGCCCTTGGCGCCCGCGAAGATCGAGAGGATCTGATCGACGACGTCGAACGGCTGGTACTGCGGCTGCTTGAGCAGTTCGACCATTCGGGCGCCGCGGTCGAGCTGCTTCTGCGTCGCGGGGTCGAGCTCGGTGCCGAGCTGGGCGAACGCCTCGAGCTCGCGGAAGGCGGCGAGGTCGAGTCGGAGCGAGCCCGCGATCTTCTTCATCGCCTTGACCTGGGCGGCGCCACCCACGCGGGACACCGAGATGCCCACGTTGATGGCGGGGCGGACGCCCTTGTAGAACAGGTCGGGCTCGAGGTAGATCTGGCCGTCGGTGATCGAGATCACGTTGGTCGGGATGTACGCCGAGACGTCGCCTTCCTGCGTCTCGATGACGGGCAGCGCGGTCAGCGAACCGGCGCCGTTCTCGTCGCTGAGCTTGGTGGCGCGCTCGAGGAGGCGGCTGTGGAGGTAGAACACGTCGCCCGGGAACGCCTCGCGGCCCGGGGGGCGGCGGAGGAGGAGCGAGAGCTGGCGGTAGGCGACGGCCTGCTTGGAAAGGTCGTCGTAGACGAGGAGGGCGTGCTTGGGGTAGGGCTTGCCGTTCGCGAGCTTCTTGCCCGGCTCCTTGCCGCTCCACATGAAGTGCTCGCCCATCGAGCAGCCGGCGTACGGAGCGACGTACTGCATCGGGGCCGGATCGGAACTCGCGGCGTTGACGACGATGGTGTAGTCCATCGCGCCGTTCTTCTTGAGCGTCTGGACAACGCCCGCCACGGTCGATTCCTTCTGGCCAACGGCGACGTAAACGCAGACGACCGCTTCCTCGGTGCCCCAGTACTGCTTCTGGTTGATGATCGCATCGATCGCGACCGCGGTCTTGCCCGTCTTGCGGTCGCCGATGATGAGCTCACGCTGGCCGCGGCCGATCGGGATCATGGCGTCGATGGCCTTGATGCCGGTCTGGAGGGGCTCGTGGACGGGCTGACGGTCGGCGATGCCCGGGGCGATGATGTCCATCTTGCGGGTCTGGTCGGCGTGGATCGCAGGGCCGTCGTCGAGGGCGCGACCAAGGGGGTCGACCACGCGGCCGAGGAGCGCCTCGCCCACGGGGACCTCAAGGAGGCGGCCCGTGCTCTTGACGAGATCGCCCTCCTTCACGGAGAGGTAGTTGCCGTAGATGACGGCGCCGACGGTGTCGATCTCCAGGTTCATCACCTGGCCCATGACCGAGCCCTCGGAGGTTTGGAACTCGAGGAGCTCGCCGGCCAAGGCGTTGGAGAGGCCGTAGATACGCGCGATGCCGTCGCCGACCTCGACCACCCGGCCGACCTCGGAGACCTCCAGCTCGGTCGCGAACTGCTCGATTTCCTGCTTGATGACGCTGGCGATCTCGTCGGTCCTGATCTTCACGTCGGGCTCCTTGGCGGGGCTCTCTGCGGTGTCTGTCAACGGCGTTCGACGGCTCGCCCCGCGCGGGAATTCCACCACGGCGGCGACGCGTGCTGTCGGGCCGGAAGAATAGCTTGCAGAACCGCCGCCGTCCGGCCCTTTGCGCGTCATTCCGACGGCGTGGGCTCGATCGGCGAGATCTGGAGGGGGATGTTGAACTCCGGATCGACGGTTCCGACCCCCTGAGGGAGCCCGATGAGCTTCGCGGGATGGGTCGTGGCGCCCGCCACGAGGTCCTCGCGGGTCAGTTCGATGATCGCCCGCACCCGCACCTGGCCCCCGATCACACGCGCGACCGAGGCCGACGTGCCGCGGACGCGGACATTGAACAGCGAGCGCCGATCGTCGGGGATCCGTACCCGCCACGACCCGACCAGATCGGGCGGCATCGCGATCTCGATCGGGACCTCGGGGATGATCGCTTCCTGCGTGCGCCGACGGAGGGTCACCGTGGCCGAGATCTGCGGCGGGTTGAACGTCATGCCCCAGGCGCCCTGGGGCATCTCCTGCACGCTCACGGGCACACCCGGCACGACGCTCGGCTCACCCGGGCGGAGCGAGGCGAGCGACGCCGCGGAGACGGTCGCGAGCACCGAATCGGGGAGCTGATCGAGCCACGCGACGGGGAGGGTGACCTCGACCTCGGCGGGCTCGGGCGTGGGCGGGCGATCGGCCTCGCCCGCATCGAGCACGACGGTGACCGGGAGCATCCGCCGCGCGAGCGGCTCGACCTCGATGCTGACGCGTGGCGGGTCGGCGCGACGGATGCGGACGCCGCGGCCCGCGAACATGGTCGCGGCGGAAACGGCCTCGCGCATCTCGACAACGACCTCGCCCTCCGCCACCGGGATTTCTTCGCCAAGCCGGAGACGTACGGGCTCATCGAGCGTCCGCTCGCGGATGGAATCGATCGCGGCGTTCGGACCGTCGACCTCGACGCGGAGTCGGGTATCCCACTGTTCGCCCGGAGCGCGGCGGAGCGCACGGCCGGAGCCGCCCGGGTCGATCAGGACCTCGAACGAGAGCTCCTCGGTCTGGAGCGTCTGCGACTCGGCGAGCGCCCAGACGAACAGCGCGATGACCGTGACGATGCCCAGCGTGGCCACTCGCTCCATCACGCCTTCACCTCCCCGGTCTTGCCCGCGGGTCGCGATGACTTGCTCGATCTCGACCGCGACTCTTCCGTCTCGAGGGCTTCCTTCGGCGGCCGACCGGACAGACTGACCGAGGCGTCGTCGTCGTCAGGGGCCTGTGGCGTGGCCTTCTTCTTGCCGTCCTGCACCCCGAGTCGGCGTCGTAGCTGCGCGCGGAGCTCTTCCTCGTCGTACGGGCGGGACAGGCGACCGCGCTGCGCGATGCGGACGTTGCCCGTCTCCTCGCTGACAACAACGACGAGCGCATCGCAGTCCTTGGTCAGGCCGACCGCGGCGCGGTGGCGGCTGCCGAGAGCGGGATCGGGCATCTCGCTCGGGTCAGCGAGGGGGAACTGCACGGCCGCTGCTTTCACCTGCGCGCCGCGGATCACCACCGCGAGGTCGTGGAGGGCCGAGCCCGGGAAAAAGATGCTCTGGAGGAGCGGCGCCGTGAGCTTCGCGTCGAGCTCGACGCCGCCCTCGACCAGGCCCTTGAGCCCGACCTCGCCCTCGATCGCCATGATCGCGCCCATCCGCTGCTTGGCGAGATAGCCAACGGCCTTGACGATCGGCTCGACGGTCTCGGCGCCCGCGAGCGGGCCGCTTCGAAACAGCTTGGCCTCGCCGATGCGGATGAGGCCGCGCCGAAGCTCGGGTTGGAAGATCACGACCAGCGCGATGGCGATCAGCGCCAGCAGCCGGTCGTAAAGGTACTGGAGACGTGAGAACGCCTCGCCGCCGCCCAGGATCCGGAACGCGAGCGTCAGGACCAGGACGACGAGGAGGATCGCCTTGAGAGCGCCGGCCGCCCGCGTGCCCGACAGGAACCGGACGACCGCGTAGACCACGATCCAGATCAGGATCAGCTCGATCGCGACCACGGGGAGCGGATAGCTCCCGAGCCGCTCGAGCAGGTTCTGGATGCGATCGATGAACTCCAAGGCTTCTTCTTCCCGTAACCAACCCGCCCCGAACCACGCAGACCGCGCACGCCCTCCCGGGCGAGGTCGCTGTCCAATCCCTACTTCGGCTCGCCGGGCGGCGGGTCCGCAGACTACGCTCGGACCGGATCCCGCCTTCACCCTCGCGAGACACCCGGGCGTGCCCAAAAAGATCGCTTCCTTTGAGCCTACGCCGAATCCCGACGCCCTCAAGTGCGTCCTCGCCCAGCCGCTCTCGCCACCCGCCAATCCCGCCCTCCTGACGGGCCGCCCCCGCTCCTACCGCTCGATCGACGACGCTCGCGAGGCAGGCGACGACCTCGGCGGGGCGCTGATGGCGGTCGAGGGGGTGTCGAGCGTCCTCATCCGCCCCGCGTTCGTCACCGTCGTGCGCACGCCCGGCGCGAAATGGCCCCCCATCCGCCGCGCGGTCGAGACGGCACTCGTCAACCACGACGGCGGTCTCGCGTGAACCCCTCCGAGCTCCGCAAAAAGCTCCTCGCGTGGTTCGACAAGGCGGCCCGGACACTCCCGTGGCGCGACAGTGGGCCGGCAGGCAAGCGGGATCCGTACCACGTCCTCGTCAGCGAACTCATGCTGCAACAGACGCAGGTGAGCCGTGTCGCGGAGCGGTTCTCACGTTTCCTCTCTCGCTTCCCGACCGTCGAGGCGCTCGCATCGGCGGACGAGCACGATGTGCTCGCCGAGTGGTCGGGCCTGGGCTACTACCAGCGCGCCCGCCGCCTGCAAGGAGCGGCCATCGCCATCGCCGAAACGGGCGGGTCGTTCCCGCGCGAGGCCGATGAGCTGCGCTCGCTCCCCGGGATCGGGCCATACACCGCCGGCGCCATCGCGTCGCTCGCCTTCGGCGCCGCCGAGCCCGCGGTGGACGGCAACGTCATCCGCGTCGTCGCGCGTCTGGACGGCCTCGACGATCCCGACCGACGCTCGCTCGAGCGTCGGGTCACGCTCCGTGTCCGCGGGCTGCTCGACGGCGCGAAACGCCCCGGCGCGTTCAACGAGGCCCTGATGGAACTCGGCGCCACCGTCTGCACGCCGCGCTCACCCGACTGCGCCGCGTGCCCGTGGAAGGCGGCGTGCGTGGCGAACAAGACCGGTGATCAGGATCGATTGCCGCGCCCGACGCCCAAGGCGCCGAAGAAGACGCTGCACGCGGCGACTGTCGTCGTGATCGACGAGAACGGCCGGCTGCTGCTCGAACGCCGTCCCGAACGTGGCCTCTGGCGAGGGCTCTGGCAGGCGCCGACGCTCGAGAGCCCGACCGACGTGCCGTCGACCGACGAGATCACCGACGCGCTCAACGTCTGCGACCTGTCCGCCGTCGGGACGTTCACGCACGAGACCACGCATCGAACGGTCCGGTTCGAGGTGTTCCGAGGCAAGGCAATCGACTCGACGGAAGGGCGACGGTGGGTCGCGGTTCATGAACTCGACGCTCTCGCGATGGGGTCAGCACAACGGCGCGTGCTCGGGATGGCGGTGGATGGGGTCTGAGCGATCGAACCCGGCATCCCTACAAACCCGTACCCTCACGCCATGATCGTCGCCGTCGTCATCCCGGTCTACAACGAGATCGAACTGCTGCCGCGGCTTATCGAGCGTCTCGACGCGACGCCGAGACCCGTCACGCCGGGCGGAATCCAGGCGACGCGTCTGTGCGTCGTCGTCGATGACGGTTCGACCGACGGCACGGCCGACTGGATGGCCGAGCATCTCGACGGGCGCGAGGACGCGCTCGTGCTTTACGCCAAGCAAAACGGCGGAAAGGGCACGGCCCTCGCTCGCGGGTTCGCGGCGGCGCTCCAGGCGGGGGCCGACGTCATCCTCGTGCAGGACGCCGACCTCGAGTACGACCCGGCCGACCACGCGCCCGCGCTCGCGCCGATCCTCCGGGGCGACGCCGACGCCGTCATCGGGAGCCGCTTCATCGGGCAGACGCACCGCGTGCTCTACTACTGGCACAGCGTGGCGAACCGCGTGATCACCACGCTCAGCAACATGCTCAGCAACCTGAACCTGACCGACATCGAGTGCGGCACGAAGGCGTTCACCGCCCGCGTCGCGCGCGAAATGACGATCGAGGAGTCGCGGTTCGGCGTCGAGCCCGAGATGGTCGCCAAGCTCGCGAAACTCCGCCTCCCGCCCGCGGACCGCTCGTCGACCGAGCCGCGACCGATCCGGATCTACGAGGTCCCCGTGTCGTACGCGGGGAGGACCTACGCAGAGGGCAAGAAGATCGGTTGGCGCGACGGCGTGGCGGCCCTTCGGTGCATCGCCAAGTACAACCTGCGCCGACGGCGCGGCGCCTACAAGCCCGCGCCGAAGTAACCCAGGTACGCGACGATGTCGGCGATATCGAGCGTTCCGTACGGCGAGGCGTAGTCGGCCCGCATGTCGCCCGTGCCGAACAGCGCGAGAAACGTTGAAACATCCGCGACATCGACGACGCCGCGCGGCGCCGCGAGATCGGCGACGATCGGCGTCTCGCGCTCATCGAGCACGCGGAGCGCGACGCGGAGCAAACGACCAGTGTCACGGCGCGCATGATCGGTGACATCGACGCGCCACAGCCCCTTTGCCTGCTCGCCATTGAACGACGCGAGCAGTCCGCCCGCGGGCGGATTCGACGCGTCGTCGTAGCGGGCGTCGATGTCGTCCCGACTTCCGCCCGAGCGGTTGTGGAGGACCACCGACGTCCCGGCGGGGCTCGTCAGTCGGACGCTCAGATCGCCGATCCAGGTGTGCTCGACCCGGAGATCGACGTCGAGATCGGCGATGGTCGCCTCGGTCGGCACGCTCAGGTAGATGGACGTGGCGCCGGGGTCGGGGATCGCCATCGGGGTCGCTCGTTCGACGCCGAAGCGCCCGATCTCGATGGTGTGGTGAAACGAAGGCCCCGTGTCGTTGGTGATGTCCGAAATCACGACGGATGACTCGGCGAACCCGGCGCCCAGTGTGGACGCCACACCGTTCACGCTCGCGCTGAGCGTTGTCATCTCACCCGGCAGAAGCGTCCCACTCGGCGGCGTCGTGATGCTCAGCACGCTCGCGCCCTCGATCTTCGCTCGCCACCGGATCGGATGCTCGCTCGGGTTGGAAAGGGTGTAGGCCATGTCGCCCGGCGTGAACGGGCCACCCGCGGGTCCGTCGTGGCGGCGCGCGGCTTGGGCGGTCACGCCGAGCGTCGGCATCGGAATAAGATGAGCGAACGACGCCACGCTCACGCAGTCCTCCGCGTTGATCGCGTCACCCTCGAGCTGGTTCGACCGGAAGCACGCGCCGTTGAACGCGAAGTCCGCGTGGCCGCGGACGAGGACGCCCTCCACGCGACCAGTCGCGCCGTTGACGATCATCGATCCGGAGTTTCCCGCGTACGCGTCGACGTCCGCCTCGAATGTCGGGGCGCCGGGCGAAGCGGACGTGACGGCGGCGCCGCCCGCGTACTTGAGCGGGAGCGCGGCGGGGTGCCCGATGATCGCGATCGGATCCCCCACCGCTGGCGCTCCCGTCCTGCGAATCGGCGCCGGAGCGCGGCCGACAACCGGTCGGTCGAGCCGGACCACGGCGTAGTCGACCTCGCCCGTCGATCGGGCGATGACCTCCTCGGCGAAATAGACATCGTCAAACGACGCCTGCGCGGGCGCAGCGCCCGACGAACCATCGACCGCGAACCCGAAGACGAACGCCCTCGGCTCGAACGGCGCGATGCAATGACCCGCCGTCACCACCAGATCGCGCGCGACAAGGAACGCGGAGCAATCGCCGACGGTCGGCTGACCAAAGAAGCGTTCGTTCGAACAGATCGGAAGACCGTTGACGTGCGTCCACGGGCGCGTGGCGAGCTGGTACGCGTCGTTGATGGCGCTGTAGGTCAGTTCGCTCTGATCAACGACCACGCACGCAGCGCCAAGGAGCGGCGCCAGAGAAACGTCGTCAACCTCCCACGCCTCGACCCGATCGTCGTCGCCGTAGATGACGTTCGGATCGCGGATATCTGACGGTGTAGCGTCGCGGTGGGCATCGGATGCAAGTGGCCCTGCGGAAGCGGGGATCGCGAGCAGGATCGCGAACGACGGCGCGGAGAAAACGCGCGCACAGCAGGGGAAGCGCAAGGTCGGACTCCTTCCGAGTCGGCGACCGCGCGGGGCCGCCGGTATCCTCCGGACACAACAGGAGAACCCCTGAGCCGAGCGCAGCGCTCGCGCGTTTTGTAACGATCATGCCGGTCGCGCAATCCTCCCGAATCGGGGCGGAGCGAGGTCGATCGGCGGCCATTCGCTGAACTGGAAGACCACGTGAGCATCCGACAGCAGACGGTGGACGATTTTCTCGGACGTCTCGCGGCAAAGACCCCCGCGCCAGGGGGTGGAGCGGTCGCGGGCGTGACGGGCGCAACCGCGGCGGCGATGGCGTCCATGGTCGTCGCCTACTCGCTCGGGAAGAAGACGTACGCCGAGCACGAGGAGTTACTCCAGGCGGCGGCAACGGAGTTGGAGACAACTCGGTCCAGTCTCCTCGAACTCGCGGACGAGGATGCCGAGGCGTACGCCGCGCTGCGCCAGGTGCTTGCGATGCCCGAGGACGACCCGGAGCGGGCGACGCAGCAACCGATCGCCGCGCTCCGGTGCCTCAACGTTCCGCGCGAGACGCTCACGGCGTGCCTGTTGGTGCTCGAGGTCTGTAAACGGATCGCAGGACGTTCGAACCGCATGCTCGCGAGCGACCTCGCGATCGCCGCGGCGGTGGGCGAGGCCGCGGCCGTGGCCGCGGCGTGGAACGTCGAGGTCAACCTCGAATCAGCGCCTTCGGACGGGGAGCGAGCGGCGATCCGGAAAGAAAATGAGCGCATCCTCGCCGATGTGCGCAGACTGCGCGAGATCGTCGAATCCGAGTGCCGGCGGTAGCCACGCCTCTGCTACCCTCATGTCATGCGTTTCGAACGGATCGAGCTGAGCAACGCGGGCCGCATGAGCGACCTCACCGAGCTGTTCCGGACGGGGAGCGTCATCGACGACCCCGTCGCGATGCTCTCGCACTTCGCCAAGTGGTTCGGGCGTCGTCGCCAGGCGGACTTCTTCGTTTCGGTCTCGAAGCGTGGATTGCGCGACGGCGAGTTCAAGATCACGCGCCGGATCATCGGCGGCCCCGCGACGCGGTCGGGCGACCCGCCGAACCCGTGGCGCGACTGGAACCGCCTCGATACACACAGCGGCGGGCTCATCGGCGAGCTGCTCTCGCGCGAGGAGCTCCAGGTGCTCTCCGCGCTCGACGCGTCCGACGACCCGATCCTCGGCGACGATCTCGCGGGGATGCGCACGGCGATCGCGATCCCGACGTTCGACGGGGGCAAAGCGCTGAACTGGGCGATCAGCTTCTTCCGCGACGAGATGCCGCGTGACCAGGAGTTTGCCGAGTCGGCGATGCTCGACATCAACATGCTCGGCATGGCGACGCGGAACCTCGTCTCGCGCCGCGAGGCGGAACGCCTGAACGGCGAGCTGACGGCGCAGTTCGAGCGGATCGCGGGCATCCAGCGGGCGCTGCTGCCGCAGCGCCTCCCGAAGATCCCGGGGCTCGAGCTGGCGACGAGCTACCTGACGAGCAACGAGGCGGGCGGCGACTACTACGACTTCTTCGAGGCGCCGGGCGGTCGGTGGGGCATTCTCATCGCCGACGTCGCGGGCCACGGCGCCGCGGCGGCGACGGTCATGGCGATGCTCCGCGGCATTCTGCATTGCTACGAGCAGGAAGACTTCTCGCCATCGCGGGTGATGGAGTACGCCAACGAGAAGCTGCTCGAGACGAACCTGCCCGGAACGTTCATCACGGCCTTCTTCGCGGTCTACGACCCCGAGGTCGGCGCGCTCGAGTTCGCGCGGTGCGGGCACAACCCGCCGAG
>PAKY01000102.1 GCA_002706885.1 Phycisphaerae bacterium | reverse complement strand
CAGCATCCGGCGGCTCGAGAAGGGCGAGGCGGAGTACGACGGGTGGGAGCTTGGCGTCCACATCGCGGATGTGGCGCACTTCATCCCGAGCGGGAGCGCGCTGGACGAGGAGGCGTACGAGCGCGGGAACAGCGTGTACCTGCCTCGACTGGTGATCCCGATGCTTCCTGAGATCCTTTCGAACGGGATCTGCTCGCTGCAGGAGGGCGTGCCGCGGTTCGCGAAGACGGCGTGGATCCGATACGACAAGCGTGGCAAGGTGCGGGCGCAGGGCGTGCAGCAGACGCTGATCGAGAGCCGGAAGCGGATGACGTACCTCGAGGCGCAGGCGCTGATCGACGGCGACCTCGAGGAGGCGAAGAAGCACGCGAAGACGGAGCCGAACTATTCGGAGGAGCTGATCGCGACCGTTCGCGAGATGAACACGCTCGCGAAGACGATCGAGCGGCGGCGGAAGGAGCAGGGCATGATCAGCCTTGATCTTCCGGACGTCGAGCTGATCTTCGACGAGGACGGGAAGGTCGTCGACGGGCAGCCCGAGGACGACGCGTACACGCACAAGCTCATCGAGATGTTCATGGTCGAGGCGAACGAGGTGGTCGCGCGGCTGTTCGAGGATCTCGGGGTGCCGCTGATCCGACGGATCCACCCGGAGCCGATGCCGAACGACGTTGACCACCTTCAGAAGGCGGCGAACGTCGCGGGGTTCAAGATCCCGAAGAGCCCGAGCCGGGAGGAGATGCAGGGCTTGCTCGAGGCGACGAAGGGGTCGCCGGCGTCGCGGTCGGTCTCGCTGGCGGTGTTGCGGACGCTTGCGATGGCAGAGTACTCGCCCGCGCTGATCGGTCACTTCGCGCTGGCGTCGTCGGCGTACGCGCACTTCACGAGCCCGATCCGGCGGTACCCGGACCTGACGGTGCACCGATCGATCGCGGAGTACCTGCGCGCGACGAAGAACGGGACGCAGGCGCCGAAGGGGGACGAGGCGAAGGCGAACCTCGGGAAGCAGCTTCTCGAGCGGAAGGACTGCCCGGCGGAGGAGACGCTCGTCGAGTTCGGGCGTCACTGCACGGCGACGGAGCAGAACGCGGAGAGCGCGGAGCGGGAGCTGCGTCAGTTCCTGGTGCTCCAGCTCCTGAGCGAGAAGCACATCGGGGACGAGTTCGGTGGCGTGGTCACGGGCGTGACGCCGCGCGGGGTGTTCGTGCAGATCGACCGTTTCCTCGCGGACGGGATGATCAAGAAGGAGGACCTGCCCGGGGACGTCTCGCGGGACGCGAAGCCGCCTCGGTGGGTCATGGACGGACGCACGGGGGCGCTGGTCGACGCGAACAGCGGTCGCTCGTTCAACATGGGCGACATGGTGCGGGTGATCATCGCGGCGGTGGACCTGCCGAAGCGTCAGCTCGAGCTGCAGATTGCGGATCCGGAGGGTCGCGCGGCGGGCAAGATCAAGCAGACGGGCGGGCTGAAGCTCGACACGGGGTCGGGCGGCGGCGGGCTCGAGGGCGGCAAGGGCGCGGGGTTCAAGAAGGCGCCCGGCGGGCAGCGGCGATCGGCCAAGAGCAAGCGGCGAGACAAGGGGAAGAAGGACTATCGGGCGGATCGGAAGGGGAAGGGGAAGAGGCAGTGAGAGCGACCAATCTGCAATCGCGTCGGGGGACCGGCGGGGTCCGGTGTGCGGCGCGGCTTTGGCTCGCCGGCCTCGCCCTGTTCGCAGGCGGCGTGTTCGGATGCGCCGACCCCGCGGCGCCGAAGGTGGCGTTGCTGCTCCGCGGCTCGTTCACCAATCGCTCCGAAGCGGAGGGAGATGACACGCGGCCCGAGATCGAGTTGCACGCGGCTCGGATCTGGGAGGGTGATCTCAGCGGGCCGTGGCTGTACGCCGAGCAGAGCGAGGTGACGGCGGCGGAGATGCCGTTCAGGCAGCGGGTGTACCGGTTTGAGAGCCTTGGCGGCGGATCGGTCCGACGACACGCGTATCTGCTGCCGAGCCCGCACACGTTCGCGGGGTGGTGGCGGACGCCGGGGCGGTTCGATGATGGTCTGTCGCCGACGGATCTCGACCTCGTCGATGACGAGGCGATCACGCTCGACTATTCCCCCCGAGCAGGTGGCTGGGTCGGGCTCACGCTTGGGGAGGGCGCGGAGGGTCTCGATGCGGGCTCTCGGCGACGGTTGATCGTAACTTCCGATGAGCTCGTCGTGTTCGATGGCGGCGTCAGCGGTGCGGACGAGGAGCGGTTCGAGCTCACGCGTCGCGATATCGACTGACCTCGATCTCGCTCGGCATGGCTGTGCCAACCCAGTTCGTGGTATGCTGAACGTCTGCCTGACGGCGGCTGCACAACGAAGGGAGGCCGGTCATGCGTGCTCGTTCGATCTTCGGGGGGTTTGTTTCCTCGCTCTGGCTTGCGCTTGCGACTCTGGTAGTCGGGGCTGTGTCGTCGGACGCGGCGGCTCAGTCTGATCGGTACGTCATCGCGATGGTGCCGAAGAGCGGGTCGAACCCGGTGTTCATCGCCGCGCGGTCCGGCGCGGAGGCGGCGGCGCGGGAGCTTGGGGCCAAGAACGGTGTATCGATAGAACTGCTGTGGTGGGCGCCCGCGAGGGACGATGCGGCGCGGCAGATCGAGATCGTTCGGAGTCTCGCGGCGGCGGGCGTGGACGGCATCGCGATCAGTTGTTCGGACCCGGACACGTTGACGCCCGAGATCAACCGCGCCGCGACCGCTGGGGCGACGGTGGTGACATTCGACGCCGACGCGCCAAACAGCGCACGGATCGCGTACGTCGGCATCGATGATCGCGCGGCGGGGCGACTGGTGATCGACGAGTTGAGCAAGCACTTCGGCGAGAACGACCGCGAGGGGCCGTCGACGGTCGCGATCCTCACGGGGACGCGGACGGCGGCGAATATGGTCGATCGCGTGCGGGGCGTGGTGGACGGGATTTCGACGATGGACAACGTCTCGCTCGTCGGCGCGTTCTCGCACGACGAGACGCCGGAGGGCGCGGCGGAGGCGTTGGCGGCGGCTGAGGCGAACTATGGGCCGATCGACGCGTGGGCGTTCGTGGGCGGGTGGCCGATGTACACCGAAGGCGGGCTCGACGCGGTGCCGTCGCAGACGCCGATCGTGTCGATCGACCTCTTGCCTCAGACGCTCGATCATCTCGAGTCGGGGCGTGTGAAGGCGCTGGTTGGACAGCCGTACTTTGACTGGGGATATGAGTCGGTGCGGATGGTCTTCGACCGGGTGCACGGGAACCAGGCGCCGATCTCGAAGACGGTGATGGCGCCGCTCGAGGTCGTCGGGCCGGAGCGGGCGGCCGAATATCGCGAGCGGTGGCGCGATTGGATGGAGACGGGCGTCTCCCCGACCGCGACAGCCGCCCCGAGCGCTTCGGGCGACGGGGGCTGAGCGCTTACTCGGGGAACGGTCGCCAGGGGAAGTCGTTGGGGATGCGTTCCGGGCGGTCGTTGAGCCAGCCGACGAGGAACGAGAACGCGTCGACGAGTCGCGGGCCCGGGCGGTTGAACATCGCGGAGCCGTCGATCACCGCGACGGCGCCTGAGCGGACGGCGCGGAGCTCGGCGAACCACGGTTGATCGGCGAGGCGGCGGGCCTCCGCTTCGGCCTGATCGAGCGTTAGCCCGCAGGGGGCGATGACGAGGCGGTCGGGGCGTGAGGCGGCGAAAACCTCGGACGGGACGCTGATCGACTTTCCGGCGACGCGGGCGCCGCGCTGGGGGCCGAGCGCTGAGCCATCCTCGGGGCGGCGGACGACGGTTTCGTTGAGGGGGTGGCGCCCGCCGGCTCGTTCGATCATCTCGACGGTCCAATGCCCCGCGACGAAGACGGGGTCCGTCCACTCCATGAACCCGACGACGGGGCCGTCCGTGTAAGGGTTGACGAAGGACTCGGCTTCGAAGAGGCGTTCGCGGAGCGATGCAACGGCTTCGCGGGCCGCTTCGGGGCGTTTGACGGCGTCGCCGACGCGGAGGTGGTCGTCGAGGACGCCTTCGAGCGTCTCGGGGTTCAGGCTCAGCACCTCTGGACGGCGGCCGAAGGCGTGCAGCATGTGCTCGGCCACGACGCGCACACTCCGCGCGTCGATGGAACAAACTGCGCAGGTGTCCTGGGTCAGGATCAGATCGGGGCGGAGATCGGCGAGGAGGCCCGTGTCGAGCGTGTAGAGCGAGCCGCCGCCCTCGAGTTGTGAGCGGACGGCGGTGTCGATCTCGGCCGCCCCGACGCCCGATTCGGGCTGGTAGGCGGTCCGCTGGGCCGTCAGGACGGGGAGGTCCTGGAGGCCTGGGGGGTGATCACACTCGTGGCTCCGCCCGACGAGCAGATCGGTGGCGCCGATCTCGCAGAGAATCTCTGTTGCCGAAGGAACGAGTGAGACGACACGCATTGAATGGATTCCGCGGTATCGGCGCGTAGAGAGCGCGGAACGGCATCCGCGCGATAGCCTGATGGTAGAAGAGGCGTAAGGGGAGGCCATCGGTCGCCGCCCTGATCGTCCAGAGCGTTTGAAGACTCGGGAGACCTTCCCATGCGGATTGTGCGTGGATCGTGTCGCAACGTCAGCCTGGCCGCGTGGTTCCCGACGGCGTTGGTCGCGCTCGGCGTGATCGCGGCCGCGACGCCCGAGGCTTCGGCCCAGCAGCGGCCCGGTGGACGCGACCAGGGGCAGGAGCGGCTTGACCAGGACTCGCTCCAGGGTCGAACGGGGCGGGCACAGCCGCGCACGACGCGACGCGTTCAGCCGGCGCTCGAGGAACCCGAGGTGATCGCTGTCGAGGAGGCGATCGAGCCGGCGGACGGAGCGGGTGAAACGATGAACGACAGCGCGACACCGACGCCAGAGCGGACTCGGCCCGCGGGGTTGGGCGAGGACGAGGAGGTCACGTTCGGTGACTTCAGCGAGCCGCTTCAGATCACGGAACTGATCAATCTCGTCGCGTCGCTGCTCGAGATCAACATCTCGGTCGATCCGAGCCTGAGCGGTCAGGTGGTGTTCAATCGGACGCACTCGTTCAAGAAGAGCGAGTTGCTCCCGCTGCTCGACGCGCTGCTCGAGCGGTTCAACTTCACGATCACTTATGACTCGACGGCCCGGAGCTACATCGTCGAGCAGGTCGGCGAGGCGCCCGTCTCGTTCGAGGGCGATCTGGCGACGACTCGGGTGATCCGGACGCCCTTCGTGCGTCCCTCGACGCTCCAGACGGCGATCGAGATCGTCGCGGGGGACGCGAACATCGCGTACCTCGACGAGATCGGCGTGCTGATCGCCAGGGCGCCGCAGCGGGCGCTCAACCGGATCGAGGACATCGTCGAGCGGATCCTCGCTGAGCGCGACACCTATCAGCGGTACATCATCCCGCTCGAGAACATTGCGGCGTCCGTCGCTCGTGAGCGAGCGCTCGCGCTCGCGGGTGGTGGCGGAGGGGCGACGACGACCCCGGGCAACCAGGCGAACCGGAACGTGACGAACCGGATCCAGCAGCTCCGCGCGCAGCAGGCGGGCGGCGCGGACAACGCGGACGGTCTGGCGGCGGTGACCTCGACCTCGCTCGACAACCTCGCCGAACGGCTCGCGATCAGCCCGACGGGCAACTCGCTCATCTTCAACGGCACGTTCGAGGAGTTCGAGGAGATCGACGAGCTCGTGCAGCTCATCGACGAGATCGACACGCTCGAGCCCAAGGAGTACTACGCGGGCGAGACGGCGCAGCAGGTCGCGGAGATCGCGCGGAAGCGCGGGCTCGGCGAGGTGATCTTCATCGAGTCTCCCTCCCGGACCAACGGCGTCGGCCAGTTCCAGCGGAACAACGTTGGCGGCATCCAGAACAACCAGTTCGGCTTCCAGGACGATCAGGACGCGGGGGCGGTCGGCGGACCGCTGATGGTCGTCTACGAGGAGACGGGCTCCATTCTCTACTACGGCACCGAAGAGCAGCAGGTCGCGATGGAGCGGCTGATCACCGAGCTCGAGACCGACGCCGACCGGATCGTCATCCGGACGTACAAGCTGAACAACTCGACCGCCGAGGACGTCGCGGCGATCCTCGAGAGCATCATCACGGGCCAGACCCTGAACACGGACAACCCGCTGCTGCCGTCGGGCGGCGGCGCGGGGAACGTGAACCGCCAGGTCCCGCGCGTCGGAGCCGCGGGCGGCGCGGGCGGCGGGGACATCAACGGCTCGTTCGATCCGAACGAGGTGTTCGTCACGGCGGACGTGCCCAACAACCAGATCGTCGTTCGGGCGCCGGTACGCTCGCAAGCGGATCTGGAGCGGCTCATCCTGCAGCTCGACCTCCGGCGCAAGCAGGTGTATCTCGAGGCGCAGATCGTCTCGGTCGCGGACAACTCGGACTTCAACCTGACGGTCGAGACGCAGATCGCGGGCGCCGAGTACGCGTTCCAGAACCTCTTCGGCCTTTCGAGCGCGAACCCGAGCGGCGACATCCGGGACCCGCGGATCGCGCCGACCGGCCTGCAGGGCCTGACGACCGCCGTCATCCAGTCGAACTACCTGCCGCTGGTGATCAATGCGATCCAGACCGACACGGACTCCCGCGTGATCTCGACGCCGCAGGTCCTGGTGAACGACAACGAGGAAGCCGCGATCGTCAGCCTCGAGGAGCAGCCGACGACGAGCGTGAGCCAGGGCGACGGGTCGACGATCACGAGCTTCGAGGGGTTCCAGGAGGCGGGTACCAACCTGACCGTGACGCCGACCATCTCGGACGCGGGGTTCCTGCGGCTTCAGTACGACATCGAGCTCTCGAGCTTCATCGGCGCTGGCTCCGGCAACGTTCCCGCGCCGCGTCAGACGCAGCGCGTGACGGGCAGCGCGACGGTGCCCTCTGACGCGACGATCGTCATCGGTGGCATCACGGTCGACAGCAAACAGGAGACGATCGCGAAGCTGCCGATCATCGGCGACATTCCGCTGCTCGGCCTGTTGTTCAGCGACACGAACAAGAATACGGCTCGGACGAAGCTTTACGTGTTCATCACGCCGCGGGTGATGGTGGACCCGAGCTTCCGCGACCTCAAGCTGTTCACCAAGGGCCCTCAGGCCGCGGTCGAGGTCGATCCGCTGCTGCCCGAGATGCACCCCGAGGCGATCGAGCTTATCCGTCCGACGCGACGGGTCCCGGAGCCCGCAAAGTTCCCGCTCGATCCCGACGAGGTCGACCGGCTCCGCGACGAGGCGGACGGGGCGCCGATCAACCTCGGCGCGGCGCCAGCGCGGGAAGAGCGGGACGAGATCGCGCTCGGCTCGAGGGACGGCTGAGATGGCGGCGGCGGGCAACGGCAAGGCCAACGGCGAAGGCGCCCCGACGACGGCGATCGTGACGCGTCGATGGGACCGCGTCGGCGCGCTCTACAAGGACCTCGGCGTCTCGGCGGACAAGCTCCGCCAGTTCGCCGCGGCCGAGGGCAGCGACGAGGCGCCGTGGGACACCATGATCCAGCTCATGGCGACCGACGAGCAGACCGCGCTGGAGCGGTTCGCCGATCGGTGCGGGCTGCCGTTCGAGGTCGAGCCGCGGCTCGAGGAATCGGCGGCGCGGTTCTATGAGTTGGTGCCCGCGGACCTCGCTCGCTCGCTCATGATCGGCGGGATCAGTTCGGACGGGCACGTGATGACCGTCGCGACGGGCCAGCCGATGCAGCCGAGCGCGTTCAGCATGCTCGAGGACCTGCTCGACATGCCGATCGTGATCGTGCTGAGCCCGCGGGCGGCGGTCGCGAGCCTGATCAACCGCGGCTACGAGCAGCGCGGCGACCTCGTCGAGGAGATCGTCGACGAGATGCCGCTCGATCCATCGGCGATCGAGTCGGCCGCGGGCGCGATCGGCAAGCAGACCGACCTGCTCGCCCTCGCGCGGCAGACGCCGGTGATCCGCCTTGTGAACATGATCCTGTTCGAGGCGTTGCGTCGGCGGGCGAGCGACGTCCACGTGCACCCGATGGAGTCGAAACTGGTCATCCGACTGCGTGTTGACGGCATGCTCGTCGACGCGTTTAGCCCACCGCTGAGCCTGGCGCCCGCGATCTCCAGCCGCCTGAAGGTCATGACCGACCTCGACATCGCGAACCGCTACAGCCCGCAGGACGGGCAGACGACGGTGCGGATCGGCTCGAAGAAGGTCGACATCCGCCTCAGCGTGATCCCGACGATCTACGGCGAGCGGATCGTGCTCCGTCTGCTCGACCAGTCGCAGACGAGGCTCGACCTCGACGATCTCGGCATGTCGCCGATCATCCAGTCCGAACTGATGGACCTGATCGATCGGCCGAACGGCATGGTGCTGGTGACGGGTCCGACAGGTTCTGGCAAGACGACCACGCTCTACGCGGCGCTCGGTAGGATCGATCGCGACACGCGGAACGTGATGACGATCGAGGATCCGGTCGAGTATCGGCTCGAGGGCATCAGCCAGATGCAGGTCAACCCGAAGCGGAACGTGACGTTCGCGACGGGGCTCCGGGCGCTGCTCCGCCAGGACCCGGACGTGATCCTGGTGGGCGAGATCCGTGACCACGAGACGGCTCAGCTCGCGATCCAGGCGTCGCTCACGGGCCACTTCGTGCTCGCGACGCTCCACACGAACGACGCGCCGTCGGCGATCCCTCGCCTCATCGATATCGGCGTCGAGCACTACCTCGTCACCAGCTCACTGCTCGGTGTGTTGGCACAGAGGCTTCTCCGGAGGAGCGATCCGTCGAGCGATACCGGGTACCGCGGGCGACTGGCGGTTCATGAGCTCCTGACGGTCACCGATCGGATCCGCGAACTCACGGCCCAGAACGCGGACGGCGTGACCATCCGACACGCGGCGATCGAGGAGGGGTTCGCGCCGATGCGCGAGGACGCGATGCGGAAGGTCGAGCTCGGCCAGACCGACGAGAACGAGGTTTTCCGCGCTCTGCATTGACGCCGCTGATGGCGTGATCGACGCGCCGAGACTTTTTGTCAAGTGAAAAGCCTTTCCTATCTGCGGATTTGTTGACGGTTCTCGGTCGCGTAGTACTGTCTGCTCGGAGCGAGTCAGAAGTTCAACGCAGACGCGAGGACGAGATCATGGTGGGGATTCTGTGGGGTATCTGCGCCGCCGTGCTGCCGACCATCGGCCAAGCGACGCCGGGCGCGTCGGACCAGTCGACCGCGGCATCGGCCCTGTATTCGCCGCTCGACGAGCGGCTCACCAGCGACCTTGCGATCCCATACGAGGACTTCCGGTCCGCTTCGCCGCTCTTCGCCGCGACGGGCGCCGATCGGGCCACGCTGATCCCGACGCCCGGCACCGTGATGCTGCTGGGCGCCGCGGGGGCGTTTGCGTTCCGGCGGGGGCGCTGATCGCCCGCGACTGAGGCTCACTCGCGGGTGTAGGTCATCGAACGATCTCCCGCGTCGATGCGCACGCCCATGACCCGACCCTCCGCTTCGATCGCCGTCAGCACGAGCTTGCTCGATCCGTCATCGAAGGTGAAACGCCCGTCGGCGCCCATCTTGATGAGGCCGCGCGTCACGGGCCCATCCTCACTCCAGACGATCCGCGCGGCCGCGGCGTCCGGGGCGACGGCCTCTATGACAAGCAGCGAGCCGCGTTCGCCGGTGTAGAGGCCAACGAGCGGTACGACGCCCTTGCCGCCCTCAACTCGATCTTCCGTTCCCGCGTAGAGGGCTGCCTCGATCGCGTCGACGAGGAGACGGAAGTCCTGTGCGTCGTCGTTGCATAACACGACGATGAAACCGTCGCGATCGGCGTAGCGACGCGAGACGGCCGTAAAGCCGCGAACGAGGCCGGTGTGCTCGTGGACTTCGCCGTACGGGCCCCGCCGCACGAGCCAACCGAGGGCGTACCCGCTCTGCCCGGGCTCGAACATGACATCAGCGTTGGGACCACCGAAGAGGTCCTCATCGGCGAGCGCGCGGTCGAAGCGGAGCATGTCGCGGACGTTGGTCACGACGCCGCCCATGCCGCGGTACTGGAAGCCGTACGCTCCATACGGGTGCTCGAGCGCTGAGCGCGGAGGGCCCATCCGTGACCGGCCTTGCGCGACCGAGGCGCCGGTCGGGGCGCGGTCGCCCGTGAACACGGTCGACTTCATCCCAGCGGGCTCGAAGACGAGGCGGCGCATAGCGCTGGTGTACGGCTCGCCCGCGGCACGAGCGATGATCTCGCTGAGCAGGGCATACCCCTGGTTCCAGTATTCGAAGTGCGTGCCGGGCTTGTGGCGAGGTCCACCCTTGAGAAAGACGGGTAGGACAGCGCGGAGATCGTCGCCGCCGCCTTCGGAATTGGTTCCCGGGATGCCTGAGGTGTGCTGGAGCAGATGGCGGATCGTGATGGCCCGGCAGTTTGCGGGCACGCCCGGCAGATGCTTGGAGATCGGGTCGTCGAGGCTGAGCTTGCCCATGTCGGCGAGCCGAACAACCGCGGCGGCCGTCATGGTCTTCGTCACCGACGCGATCTCGAAGAGTGTGTCGGGCTTGGGTGGAGCGCCGTTCGCGTTTCGACCCACCGCGACCACGGCGATCGGCTCGCCATCGACCGCCGCCAGGACGACGCCCGAGAAGCCCTTCTTCCCAGCGGCCTCGACCGCCTGCTTAACCGCCGCGCTCCGATCTGGCGCTTGGGGCTCAGGCGCGGGATCCGCGGGCTGGACGACGAGCAGGCCGATCAGCAGAGCACAGGCCCATTCAAGCATCGGGGACCCCTTTCTGGACGCCAGCGTACCGGGAGAGCCGCTCGCGGCCAGGCGGTACGCTCGGGGCATGCGTGTCGACCCAAGCAAGCTCACCAGCCACGGCGTCGCCCTCGAACCACTCACGGACGCCCACGCTCCAGAGCTGGCGATCGCAGCGGGGACGATCGAAACCTTCCGCTACTTCACCAAGATCCCCACGCCGTTCGACGCCGATGGCTTCGCTTCGTACGGACGGTTCCTCATCGAGCACCCGACGACGGTCCCGTTCGCCGTGCGGGACACGAGTTCGGGCGAGCTTGTCGGGATGACGAGCTACTGCGACATCCGCGACGGCGCCCGTGGCGTTGAGATCGGGTGGACGTGGTACGCACTTTCGGCCCGTGGCACGAGCATCAACCCTGCGTGCAAGTACCTGCTGCTCCGTCACGCGTTCGAGGAGGGGCCGTTTGACTCGGCTGACGGGTCGGCTGCGAACGCGATACGGGTGCAGATCAAGACCGACGAACGCAATGCCCAGAGCCGCGCGGCGATAGAGAAGCTGGGGGCGCGGTTCGAGGGGATCCTGCGCAACCAGGTCATCATGCCGGACGGACATTTCCGGCAGACGGCGATGTATTCGATCACCGAGGCCGAGTGGGCGACGGCGAAGGCGAGGCTGGAGCTACGCCTCGCGTGAGGCGCCGCACTCGGGGCAGCGGTCGAGCGTGACGCCGGTGAGGTCGTAGCGGCGCTCCGGGCAACGACCATTCTCGACAATCTGACTTCGGCGCCTCAACCACCCCACACCCCATGGCGTCGCCCACACTCCGGTCGCGAAGATGAGCGAAGACCGCAGGCGGGAATCGTCGATCGCGTGTCGCCGAGCGGATGGCGTGCCGCAGAATCCCGATGACCGGGTCGGCGCGCGTCCTACGCCGTAGTAGCTCCAACAATCGCCGCAGTCGCATGTCACGGCGCCGTTCTTCCAGCGGGCTAACACCCTTCGGAACGGCTCGCTCTGGTACCCAATCCACCAACTGGCGAGCACGGCGGTCACGGCAAGAAGCAGAACGCCGCCGTGCCTCTTCGATGTCACGATGCGGATCGCCACGCGGAACGATTCGCGTTTCTCCGGACGGGGTTTCACGCGATCGTCATCTCGCTGTCCCCCAGCGGCAGCGATCGGGCGTACTCCATGTAGCTGCGGAAGTTCGTCTCGGTCTCGATCACGCTGTCGCCGCCGAACTTGTCCAAGAACAGGCGGGCGACCTCAAAGGCGACGGCGTTCTCCATCACGACGCTCGCGGCGCTGACGGCCGCGACGTCGCTCCGTTCGTACTGGCTCTCCTCCGACTTCTTCGAGTTGAGGTTCACGCTCGGGAGGCCGCGCAGGAGCGTTGCGATGGGCTTCATGGTGCCCGTCACCACGACCGGCATGCCGTTGGTCATGCCGCCCTCGGTGCCGCCTGCGTTGTTGGTCGGGCGGGTGAAGCCGAGGGTCGGCTCGTCCATCTGCTTCGCGTCGTAGAAGATCGGGTCGTGCAGTTCGCTGCCGTGCGTCTCGCCCGCGCGCACGCCCGCGCCGATCTGCACGGCCTTGAAGGCCTGGATGCCCATGACCGCGTAGGCGATCCGCGCGTCGAGCTTGGTCGTCCAGTCCATGCTCGAGCCGATGCCGGGCGGGCAGCCGAAGACGTGGCATTCGACGTGGCCGCCCACCGTGTCCTTGTCGGTCTTCGCCTGCCGGATGATCGCTCGCTGCTTCTCGGTGGTCTGCTCGTCGAGCGTGTAGGTGTCGCTCCCGTCGCGGGCCTCGATCAGGCTTCGCCAGTTCTCGGGCGTCACGCTGACATCGGTCCTCGCGTCGAGGATCTGGCGGACGAAGCCGAAGACCTCGACGCCGAAGAGGTCGCGCAGGAGGCAGCGAGCGATCGCGCCCGCCGCCGTTCGGCTCGCGGTCTCACGGGCGCTGGCCCGCTCGAGCGTCTCGCGGCAGTCAGTCGTGAGCCACTTCACGCTGCCCGCCAGGTCGGCGTGACCGGGCCGCGGGCGGTGGACTGGAGGCGTGCGTTCGAGGTCGTCGAGGCGGCTGTCGCGGTTGGCGATCTTGACGACGAGCGGCGCGCCGATCGTCTTGCCGAGTCGCACGCCGCAGAGGAACTCGACGACGTCGGTCTCGAGTTTCTGGCGTCCGCCCCGACCGTATCCGCCCTGGCGACGGCGGAGTTCGCCGTTGATCAGGTCGAGGTCGAGCTCGAGGCCTGCGGGCAGCCCCGTGATCGTGGTGATCAGCGCGGGCCCGTGGCTCTCGCCGGCGGTCTGGTAATCGAGACGTGGCTGGAAAGCTGGCATGGCGGGAGTTTAGAGCGGCGCCGAGCGCATGGCAGCGGCGCGAACATCGCAGCGGGAGTGAGGGGCGACGGCAATGTGAAGCCGACCGGTATCACGGCCTCTGGGGGCCACAGGGTCGCAGAGAGGCGCGATTCTGGCCGCTGCCGGGAGTCGACGCCGTTACACGATGAGCCAGAAGAAGGCGAGCAACGGCAGGACGACGAACGCCATGGCCGCCAGGCTCAGCCATCGTCTGGCCGCCGCCGTGGAGGCTCGAATGCGCGGGCGATACCGGAGCCATCCCCAGAGGACCAGCGGGCTGAGGAGCGCGCCCATGTAGAGCGACCAGGCCTCATCGAACGGCGGCCAGTCGTTGTACATCACCGCGGAGACGACGAGAGCCCCGCCGGCGATCATCAGAAACCCCCCCGCCGACGCGACGACGACGAGCGTGGTCAACCACAGGCCCAGCCGTGGCTCGGAAGTACCGACCGTCAGGGACAGCGGCACACCGCATTCCGGGCAGACTGGGTCGGTCAGCCCCCGAACGTTGTAGCGACAGACCGGGCAAACCGCGTCGTGATCGCGGAGGAAGTTTGCGAGCAGTTCATCTCGTTCCATGGATCGGAGCGTACCTATGGCCGCCCCCACTTCATCACCCCGAGCACGTCCGATCGGTCGTCCGTCCATGCGCGATCGGCCCCGCCCGCGTCGAGGCGGCTCCAACTCGCAAGGCCGGCGGGCTTCGAGCCGCCGTCTTCCGGTCGCGTCAGAACCGCCCACACCGACCCGATCCGCAGATCGCCCGAGGCGAGTTCCGGTTGTTCATCGTCGTAGCGGATCCACGCGGACGCTCCGACCTCCCCTGCAATCGAGCCAACGACGGGCGGCAGGTCGAGGTGCTGGTTGGAGAGGTGCATCGCGAGCACCCCGCCCGGGGCGAGCCGTTCGAGGTAGAGCTCGATCGCCTCCTTGGTGATCAGGTGAACGGGGATCGCGTCGGAACTGAACGCGTCAATGACGATCAGATCGAACGATTCCGGCGGCGCCTGGTCGAGCACGAGACGACCATCACCGACGACGACGTTCACGTCGCCTTTGGCGGTCGCGAGAAACGGGAACCACTCCGACGTCCGCGCGATGCGAACGACCTCGGGGTCGATCTCGACATAGGTGTGCGCGTCCGTCTGACGGGCGTAGTACGCGAGAGAACCAACCCCAAGCCCAACGACGCAGACGCGAGCCGATGCGAGACCGGCCGTCATGCCCTCAAAGACATCGCCGATCGGGCCCATCGGGTGGTAGTAGCTCGTCGGATGGCCCGGTCGATCGATGAGCGAGACGCCGTGAACCGTTGAGCCGTGCATCAGGCGAAGGTGAGGTGTCACGCCCGGCCGGTCCACCCGCTCGACGCGGTGAATGCCAAAGAACGTGCGCTCGGCGTGGAGAAGCGTCGCGGAACCCTCAACGCGCGGCGTCGTGAACAGCGTGACCGCGAGGCACGCCGCGAAGGCGATGGGGTGACGTGAGGCGGCGAACGTCACCACAAGCGGCGCGGCGACGAGCAGCACGCTCCTCCAGTCGCCGAGATCGATCCGCCCGAGGATCACGATGGCTACGAACAGGCCCAATGGCCATCCCCACCAGCAACGCCCGCGAGCCTTGCCCGTCCGAGCGACCGCGAGCCCGACCGCCGCCAACGCGATCGGGTACTCCGAGATCGCGTCGAACACCGCGGGGGCAACGATCGCGTTGAAGACGCCGCCGAGCGCTCCACCGATCGACAGGCACAGGTAGAACTCAGTGAGCCGCGCTGGCGGTGGCTTGGAGTCCGCGAGTCGACCGTGGCAGAGCATCGCGGCGGCGAAGAGCGTGGCGAGATGGATCGCGAGGATGAGTCCGAGCGGGTGCTTGGCCTGAAGCACGATCGTGGCTACCGCTCCGATCAGCAGCACCGCCGTCACACGCGAGGTCAGCGCAATGCTCGGCGCCGAGCCGCTGAACACGAGGATGAACGTTACAAGGTAGATCGAGAGCGGCACGACCCAGAGCAGCGGGAACGCCGCGACGTCGGTCGTGATGAACGACGTCGCTCCCAGCATGAGCGAAGACGGGACGAACGCGAACCCGATCCAGCCGGCCCGCTCTTGCCATGCGGCAGCGGTGGCTACTGACGGTTCATCGCGATCCGGTTCGTCCGGCCCGGGCTCGACGCCTCGCGCCGCGGCGACGCCGCAGATCGCGAGCAGAACGGTCGCGAGAATGAGCCCGACGATCCAACCGAGCCGTTGGGAGCCGAGGATCACCGCAGGCTCGACCAGGGCGGGGTACCCGAGCAGACCGATCAGGCTTCCCGCGTTACCGGCAGCGAAGAGGAAGTAGGGATTGCCGCCTCCCGCGCGGTCGAACCATCGCTGGATAAGCGGCCCTGCGGCTGCAAGGGAAACGAACGCCACGCCGATCGTCGCAAAGAGGTCCGCGAGGAGCCAGACGATCGGCCCGACACCCGCTCTCGGTATGCCGCTTCCCGTCAGAAACGCGAGTGAGACCGTCGCGCCGACAAGCAGAGCGACGATGTAGACGACAAGCCAGCGGCGCCTCCGCCGTCCCCCGATCGCGTGCGCGAGGCTATACCCCGCGAGCAACGAGACCTGGAAGAACAGCATGCATGTCGTCCAGACCGCCGGGCTGCCACCGAGCAGAGGGAGCAGACGCTTCGCGGCCATGGGCTGAACGACGAAGAGCAGCGCCGCGGAGACGAACGACGCGAGCACAAAGACCAGCGAGGTCACTCCGAGACGCCGAGGTGTCGCGCGATGGTCCGTCATGCAGCCGTGGCTACGTTACGGACAATCGCGACCCGCGGATGCCGCGAGCGAGCAGAACCACCGGGCGTCCGCGAACGAACCTATTGGAAGAGCCTCGCGAGCGACGCGTGGACGTCGTGCGGGATCATCGCCATGACGTGCGGCCATGCATAGGGCGCGGCGAGCAGGGCAAAGGCGAATACGAACGCGAAGACCAGAACGGATCCTCGCACGACCGACCCTACCCCTGCAGCGCTCGATCGCGCAGCGCCGCACTCAGGGCAGCTCGTCGACGAACCGCTCTCAAGGTCGTACCCGCAGCGCCTACAGAGGCCTCGTCGGCGAACGAGAACGAGTGCTCGTCGGACGTAAGCGACGCGGGTCGAGCAGGTCATACCAAGCCATCCACCGATCCACATCGCCGCGATCGCGCCGACGCCATGATCGATATGGACCGGCTCGTCGCCCGCGATCGGTCGATCGAGCGTGAGCGCGCTATAGAACCGCCAGACAAACGCCGCGATCGCAAACCAGGCGACTGGAGCCATCGATTCGACGATGAATGCCCGCCGAGCCTCCGGCGGCCGCACCCCCGCGCGAGCGATGAGGCGGGACAGCAACCCGCCGATGACCACGAACGCGAACATGAGCGACGCGGCCGCAAGACCGAACCAGATGAGCCCACCGATGTCACGCCTTGGCAGCGGGAACTCGACAAACGAAGGCCGGAACCAGCCGTACGACATTGGGACGTCGGACGGCATCCAGTCGCCGAGATCGAGCGCGAGACGCGAAAAGAAAGCCGCGGCGTGATGGCCCCACAGGAGTGAGGCGATCAGCGCCGCGGCTATCAGTCCGCAGAACACCGAGATGACTCTGAAGAGCGGCGATGGTTGCTTGGCGTCCATCCGCTCAGACTAGTCAACGTTTACAGGTGATTCAGGGCCAGGTCGCGGGGCAGAGGGCCGGAGCGATGACGGTCGTCCCCCAGTACTCCGGTCCCTGACACGGCACCGGGCCGGTTCCGGTGCAAGGATCGCAGCACCAGAACGTCTTCCCGGTCACAGTCTTCATCTTCGTGCCCGCCTGGCGGTAGTAGCAGTGCAACTGTCCGCCGGTGCTCGGCTGCGAGCGCGTCGCGATACCCGGGCCGGCCAGAACGCACGGGCCATAGGTGGTCGTGCAGCCTCTGCAGAGAATGCCGGCGGCGTCCTCGAGATCATCCAGCCGTCCGAAGAGGTGCGATTCGGCGTTGACCGTCAGACGCTCGAAGAGCGTGCTCAGGCCTTCACGATCGGACTCGGTCGAGACGTCGGGCGATTCTCCCGCGACAACGATCGGGCACCGCTCGACCGGGTCCACTGGCTGGACCGGGTTCGTCCCGACGACGGTCCCGCCAACACGTTCATCGGTGTCGGTCGTGGACTCGTTGTCGAGTTCGTCGCCCGCCGTCCGAACGACCGCGTCGCCGAACATCACGCGGGCGGCGATTTCCGCCAACTCCGGAGCGGTCGGTTCGCCGAGGTCCGCGAGGACGTTCAGAAGCTCGAACTCGTTCGGGAACACCTCGAGCATCGGCCGCCAGGGGCTATCGGCGCGCACACCGAATGACATTGGAACGGCAGGCTCCAGATCGCCCGCAAAGACGCGACCCATCGTCGCAACGTTCAGATCGGGGTTCTCGCTGAACAGCGACGGATCGTCCAGTTCCAGAACCGCGTGCGCCGTCGCGACCGTCGGGTCGTTGTCATAGAACGCAAACCCTCGCCAGCCATCGGCCTCGCGCTCGAACCACACCGTGGTGATGCTCGCGGGGTTGGCTTCCGAGCCGCGGTACGAACCCACCCAGCCCTCTACCACCTGGCGCTTTGCAGAAACGGCGGGTGAGAAAGTCCAACCGCCGATCTGATAGGTGACGTACGACGCCTCGCTCGCGACACCGGGCACGGGCTCGGACGCAGGCTCCGCCTTGTCAAAGACGGTTCCACTTCCGAACGCGCACGCCGCCACCATGCCCGCGAGCGAGCATCCGATCAACTTCGCATGCATCATGCATCCCCTGTTATAAATTGTCGAGACCTCTTCCCGCTGACTACAACGCCAACGGCTCTTCCCGCACAGGACCGTGCAGATCGGGCGAAGTTACCAATGCGGATACAACGATACAAGCATCTCGGTTACACTTTCCGAAGATTCACGCCTTAAAGAAAATTCATATGCATGCTTCGAGCGACAAATAAGAATCTGACACTCTCCAAGTACATATTCGGTCGATACTTACCTCACCAGCGCAGAAACTTTGCGACAACGCGCAACCAAACCGCCGGCCCAACTACCCCTAGTGAGGTAATCGGGCCGGCGTTTGAACACGGAAGAGAATCGCTACCTCAAACTGGGGTCAGGGGCAGCCACCAGGTGGGCAGCCAATCTGACCGACCAGGATACACGCGTCGATTTCTGTGCAGTTTTCTGTGCCCGACCCGGTGCAGGTGTTGCAGCACCAGAACGTCAAACCCGACTTGGTCCAATTGCGCGTGCCGCTTCGGCTGTAGTTGCAACGGAACCCGTCGTTGTCCGGCACGTTGGACTTCAGCGTCCACGCACCGGTCCCGCTGCACGGGTCGCGCGTGATCGTGCAGCCCCAGAGGCAGAAGTTCCCGAGCGGAGCAGTCGCCGGCACGCCAGCATTAAAGAGCTGCGCGGACGCCGCAAAGCTCAGTTCGTCAAGCAGCGCGTCGAGCCCCGCCGCCGACGCGGCGAGATCGACCGTCTGATTGGCTCTCGCCCGCACCTCGCACGTGATCGGTCGCGGATCGACGGGCCGAGTGGAGCCGCCGCCGCCCACGATCACCCCGCCACCGGGCGTTACCGACGTGGCGGTCGAGGAGTTGACGGGCGCGGGAAGCGTGTTGCCGAGACGCTCCCATACCCGCGACCCGATCTCGGGAAGTTCCGGCGCAACTTCTGCTCCGACAGCAACCATCGTCGAGAGCACGCCCTTCGGATCGACGGAGGACTGCAACGTGGCCTGCCACTTCGAATCGAGCGGCGCGGCAACCGACATCGGACGCGGGAACTCGATCGACCCCTCCGCCAAACGGTGGTGACCAAGGGCGCCGAGCCACGGATGTTCATCGAACAGCTTGTCGTCGTCGCGCGCCAGCATCGCGTGCGCCGCGGCGACGCCCGGATCGCCGTCCTCGAAGGAATAGATTTCCCAACCATCGACGCCCTGCTCGAACCAGAGGGCGGTGATCGACGCCTCCGTGACGTCATCACCGGTGTAGTAACCGACAAATCCTTCAATCGTCTGACTTTCTGACGAAATTGCCGGAGCAAAGAGCCACTCCCCGACCTCAAATTCGACGTACGCGACACTTGACGACGGGAGGTCCACGCCACCGATTCCGTCCGTTGACACCGACGCCGGATCGGCCAACTGGGCCGACACCGCACCCCCTGCCCCGAGAGCGCATAACATCGCCACGGCAAGCTTTGCCTTCATCATGATGACTCCTGATTTCTTCTTTAAACAACCCGCGAAACGAGCGAAAGACACCCGTTCAACCACCACTGATTGTGGCGTTTCTCATTTCGAAAACTTACCGACACAACATGCATCTCGCAAGCGCGATCGCCGCAAAAACAGAAAACGGTTTCTCGCTACCCAGCCGATACGTACGCAACAGCAATCGACCTCAATACTTATCATCAGTCGCGGCGATCTATCTCCGGCGCTATTCTCCGTCTGGAGAACCTCGCCATGCCGCCATCGACAACCACCCGCCGCTTCGACGCCGTCATCTGCGACATTGACGGATGCCTCGGCCCCGAACGGGCATCTGATCCCCTCGACGCCGAGCGACTCCTCGAGGTCGCCCGCTACAACCGCCTCGCCCGCGAACGACTTGATCGCCCGGAAGTCACCCTCTGCACAGGCAGGCCGCAGCCCTTCGCCGAGGCGATCTCACGCCTGATCGATAATCGGCTCCCGATGGTCTGTGAGATGGGCGTCTGGCTCTGGTGGCCAGAGGACAACCGCTACGACCGGGACCCCGCCATCTCCACAGCGGACATGCACGTGATCCACGAAGCGAGCGAGTGGATCGAGTCGACATTTGGCGGCAAGGGGGTCGTGCAACAGCCGGGCAAGGTCGCGTCGATCTCCCTCTACCACGCGGACACCGATTATCTCAAGAGCCTCGACGCCCGGCTTCGCGAGGAGTTCGATCGCCGCGGGTGGCCGCTTCGCGTCGCCGCGACCTGGCTGTGGATCAACATCGAACTCACGCACGTGAGCAAGGCGAGCGGCATCGAGCGGGTCATGGAGGCCCGCGGGTTCACCCGCGACCGACTCGCAGGGATCGGCGACACGATCGGCGATCGGGCGATCCGAGAGCATGTCGCCCACTTCGCGTGTCCGGCCAACGCCCAAAATGAGTTGAAGCCGCACGCGGACTTCGTCAGCAAGGAGGACGAGGTGGCGGGCGTCCTCGACATCCTCGGGCGCCTCGTCGGCTGACCGGGCGGCCCACGTACCATCAGGATCGATGGACCCCGACGATCACGTCTGCCTCTGCTTCCACGTCAGCCTCCGGAAGATCCGCGGCTACCTGAAGCGAGAGGACCCGCCCGTCGCGAGCCTGATCAGCGAGTGCCTCTCCGCGGGCACGGGCTGCCAGTGGTGCGTTCCGTTCCTCAAGCACTTGCACGCGCAGCACAAGACCGGCGAGACACCTGACCTAAACGTCAGCCCACAGCAGTACATCGAACAGCGCGCGCAGTACCGCCGGACCGGCGAGCGACCGGGCGAAGAACCGCCGGCAAGCGAATAGGACGGTCGGGTAGCGACCGGTCAGATCTGGAGCGGCGGCGGAGGCGCCTCACCCTCTTCGAGGGTACGGAGCGACAGCCCAAGCTCGGTCAACTTCTCACGCACCTCGACGAGCGAAGTAGCGCCGAAGTTCTTCACGCCCATCAGCTCCGCCTCGGTGTGGCTCACGAGATCACCGAGCGTCTGGATGCTCAGCAACTGCAATGCCTTACGAGCACGGACGGAGAGCTGAAGGTCGCTGACCGACTTGGCGAGCAGCGCTTCCTTGCCGGTCCCCTTCAGACGCTCCATGATCTGGCGGCGGGCCGCGCGGTGGGCGTCCTCGAGGCCCTGACCCAGACGCAACCCCTTCTGGGCGAGCATCTTCTTGATCTCTTCGAGCGAGCTTTCGCCGAAGTTCTTGTAGCTCATCAGCTCGGCCTCGGTGATCCGGAGCAGATCGCCGAGCGTGCGGATGCTCATCTTCTTCAGGCAGGTACGCGCACGGACCGAGAGCTCGAAGTCCGTCACGGGCGTCTCCATGAGCGCCTTGCGCTTCATGACGTCCCGCTCTGACTCCTCCTCGACGACCATCTCGCGGCTCGCCTGCACGTCCTTCATGAACAGCGCGGCGCGGGCGTGCGTCGGGTTCGTGTCGAGCACCTGCCGCAGGCAACGCTCCGCACGGACGTAATCCGCCCGATCCTCATAGAGGACGGCGAGGTTCATCAGGGCGTTCACCGGCGGCGGCGACTGGTCGCAGCACCGCTCGTACATCGCGACCGCCTCTTCTTCCTCCCCGACAAGGTCGAGCAGGTAGCCGAGGCGGAAGATGGTCTCGCCGTCCGTCGGATCGGCCGAAACCGCCTTGCGCAGCTCTTCGATCGCGCCCTCGCGATCGCCCGACCGCTCGAGGTTCTCAGCGGCGCTGTAGTGCCGCGAGGCCGCCTCCGTGTCACGCTGCACGCTGTCATCCGTGCCGATCACCATGTCAAGCGGGTCGATCGCCATAAGCCCGAAGCTCCTTGTTCAACTGATGCACGCCCGCGGCCCGACCCCCTAAGGGCGCTCCGACAAGCCGACAACTCTATGCAGCGTCAGAGCCCGGTTCATCCACCCCCGACCGAACGCCTTCCTGATCCTCACTCCGCACAAGCTCGATCGATCGCCACCCTCCCGCGACGAACCGCCAGAGGAGTGACAAGCCGAGCAACGTAATAAAGGAAGACGCCCCGATCCACGGCCCCACCGATCCCAGATCCGGCGCGAACGCGATCAGCGCGTGCCCGCCCCCGACGATGCATGTCCAGCTCAGGACGATCGTGGCCACCCCGGGCCAGACCGTGTCGCCGGCCCCCCGAAGCGCCCCGCTCAGGACGATCGCGAGCGCGTCGAAGACCTGGAACACCGCGGCCGCGATCATCACCGACGAGCCGACCGCGATCAGCCGCGCCCGCTCCGCATCGGTCATGGTCTCGGGCGCGAGGAATCCGACAAGATCCGCGCGGAAGAAGAAGAACACCAGCGCACAGGTCCCCATGTAGGCCAGGGCGATGCGCAACCCGAGCCAAGTCCGGCTCGCGGCGAGATCCGCGCGACGCATCCCCATGCACTTGCCCACGATCGCGGTCATCGCGATCGAGACGCCGACCGCGGGCATGAAGCTCAGATGCATGTAGCGGAGCCCGACCCACCCCGCGGTGTTATGCACCGCCTGGTCATCCCCCGCTCGCACGCCCGCCGCGGGGATGAGCACGGTGAGGAGGTACATCCAGCACAGCACCTCGTTCGCGAACATCGCGCCCGCTGGCCAGCCAACCCGCATCAGGTCGCGGAGAGGCCCCATCGACGGTCGCACCCGCTTCAGCGTCCCGAACTTCCGCACGAACGCCGGGCTGAGAAACACCGCCATCGGTATGACGAACTCGATCGCCGAGCCCGCGACCGTTCCCCACCCCGCGCCAGCCACGCCCATCGCCGGCACGTTCAAGAACGCCGCGACCGACGACGCCGCGCTCGACAAAGCCCCGAGCACCGGCTGCGTCTCGGCGTCGGCGGGCCAGCCCGCTTCACCAAAGATGAGAACGGTGTTCGCGAGCACGTTGCCGATGTTCCCCGCCAGCGCGGCGATCATCACCACGAGCGGCCTGTGTATCCCGTAGAAGTAGTGCCCGACCGCGCGTCCGCAGATCGTGAACACCCCTCCGAGCAGGATGATCCGCGCATAAGAGACCTGAAGCGGCATCTGCAGTTCCGCGTTCGCGCTCTCGACCGCTCCGCCGCCCGCGGTCTCGATGACCCAGGCCATCCCGCTGAAGATGTCGGGTGAGAAGATCGCGATCGGAACCATCACCAGGATCCATGCCGCGACGCTTAGCCAGAGCGCGTTCCAGGCGTACGCCGCGCCCGCCTCGGGACGCCCCGCCCCGAGGTGCTGCGAAACGAACGTGTTCACCACGCCAGTCAGGCCCAGGATGCCCGCCATCGGGAACCACGCCACCACGCCGCCGTTCCCCTGCGCCGCCACATACACCGGCTCCGGGCCGATCCGGCTGACCATCAGCGCATCGATGAACTGCATGAGCGTGTAGCTCGTCATCGTCACGACCGTCGGCGCCGCGATCGAGATGATCTCGTGCAGCGGACGGTCCTCGATGTCCCTGATCTTGGGCTCAGGCGCCGAGGTATCGGCCCCGGCGCCGACACCGACTTCCGCGCCCGCCTCATGCCGGGCGTGCTCTCGCTCGTCCACTGACATCGATCACCTCAAGACGCCCGATGACCGAGCATCCTCCACGCCGCGTCGATCGCGCTCGCCATGCTCTCCGCCGAAGCAACCCCTCGCCCGGCGATGTCGAACGCCGTCCCGTGATCCGGGCTCGTCCGAACGATAGGAAGGCCCACGGTGACGTTGACGGACCGATCCCGGTCCAGAAGCTTCACCGGGATCAGCCCCTGATCGTGGTACATCGCGACGACGAGATCGAACTCGCCCCCGATCGCGCGCGTGAAGATCGTGTCAGCGGGGAACGGCCCCCGCACGTCGAGCCCCTGGTCGAGCGCGACCTGGATCGCCGGCTCGATCAGTCGCGACTCCTCGTCGCCCATCAGCCCCGACTCACCCGCGTGGGGATTCAGACCACACACGCCGAGCCGCGGCCGATCAACGCCCAGGCGTCGGCACCCCTCCGCGCCGAGATCGATCGCGTCGTACACCTTCCCGATCGTGAGCACGTCGCGGACATCCATGAGCGGCACGTGCACCGTTGCCAAACTCACCCTCAGCCGCGGCCCCTCGAACATCATCACCGCGCGCTTCACATTAAACCGCGACGCGAACAGCTCCGTGTGACCCGGGAAGCGGCGATGCCCCGCCATGTGCCAAGAGGTCTTGCTGATCGGCGCCGTTGCGACCGCGCCGACGTCTCCTGCCTTCGCCGCGGCGATCGCGTCCTCCACCCACTGATAGCTCAGCCGCCCTCCGGACTTCGAAGGACGACGCTCGAACGGGAGGCGACCCTCATCCAACGCCGCCTCGTTGTCGTCGCCGTCAGAATCAACGAGGACGACGTCGTGCGTCGCGGTCGACGCCATCAGTGACGTGCCCCGCTCCACGCGCCACCAGAACGGGTCAATGCCCAGCAGTTCCGCGGCGTCGTGCATCGCGCGCGACGATCCGTATACAACGAACCGCGCGCCCGGCCACCGCTCCGTGCTTGCAGGCGGCGCGAGTGACGACACGACGATCTCCGGTCCGATCCCGCCCGGGTCGCCCATCGTCACCGCGATCACCTGATTGGCTCGCGACGCCTCCGCCATCCGTTCTTACGCCTCCGCGACCCCCGCTGGTGGGCGCAGCGCCGCCGGCCCGAGCGTCTGCACCGTCAGACGACCAAGCTCTCGACGCTGCGCGTACTCGTTCAGTCGATCGAGCGTGACCCGATCGAGCTCGTCAGCGAACTCACCGAGCGACCTCGCCCGCCCAATACGGGCGATGTCACCCGCGATGGCCGCCGCCCGCGCCGAGGTCGACTCGCCCGCAAACACGAGCCGGCTCTTCAGCCCGGTTCGCGCCCGCTCGAACTCTTCCGCCGTCACCGCGCCCTCCGCCGTTCCGATGCGAACGAGCTCGGCGTGCAGCACGTCGAGCGACTCCTGCGCACGCTCGGGTGTCGTCCCGACATACGCCGACACCGAACCGAACGCCTTTTCCGCTGTGTACGACGCGCTGACCGAGTAGCACAGCCCCCGCTTCTCGCGCACCTCGGTAAACAGACGGCTCGACATCCCGCCAGAGAGCACGCTCGTCAGGAGCCGCTCGAGAACACGATCGTCGTGTCCGTCGTACGGCGCATCGTGCACGATGATGATCTGCGCCTGGTTCGAGTCGTCATCCTCATGCGCATACCCGCGCGGAGGCGCGTCGCCCGGGACGATCCGCTCCCCATCCGCCAACCAGGACCCCAGCGCGTCGTTGAGCTGGGCACGCACGCGCTCGTGATCGACCGCTCCAGCGACACCGATCACCGCGCCGCGTGGCGACGCGGATCGCATCCAACCATCGCGGAGATCGTCACGCGACATCGCACGGATATGGTCGGTCAGACCGTAACCGGAACGGTTGTACGGGACGGCAAAGTGCCTTTCCCGCGCCGAGAGCACTGCGCGGTGCTGCGGATCGTCGCGCAACGACTCGATCGCCTGATACGAAAGCTCACGCGCGTTTTCGACCGCTTCGGCGTCGAAACGCGGCTCGAGCACCATCTCCGCCATGGGCTTGATCGCGTCGGCGAGCCGTTCACCGAGCATCGACGCGCCGATGCGGAACATGACACGACCCGCGTCGCTCGATCGGCTCGCGCCGAGACGGTCGAACAGGTCGGCCTGCGCACGCGCATCGTGCGCGCCGGCGCCGCGAAGAAGGATCTCGCTCCACAACGCCGCGCGACCGATCGCGTTCGATGGGTCGTACGCGTTGCCGCTCGCGAGGAGAAGACTGATCGCTGCGGAACGAACGCCGTCGATCGGTTCAACGGCGAGCGTTGCGCCGCAATCGAGTGTTGACGTGTGAATGTCGTTCATGTGCGCTCCATCGTGTGATGCGTGATCGTATCGCGCTCCGAGGCGCGCGAACGCGCCACGTTCTCCCGCGATGTCGCCACGATCTCACGCGAACGCGTCGACTGCGACGCTCCTGCGCGCTGCGTCGACGCGCCGATGCGCGCGCATCGTCATGAAAAAAAATGCGCGCATCTTCAAGAAAGCGACCCATTGCTCAAGGCGTCTTCTGTACGTTTCCGATAACGCCGTTGATACGTCGGCGCGCACGGGCACTTTCTTGGCGTTCAGCCCTTCGCCGACACGACCCAACAACGAGGAGTCATACCCATGGCGAAGAAGGCAGCGAAGAAAGCGGCCAAGAAGACCGCGAAGAAGAAAACCACCCGCAAGAAGGTCGCCAAGAAGACCGCGCGCAAGAAGGTCGCCAAGAAGAAGACGACCCGCAAGAAGGCCGCGAAGAAGACCGCCAAGAAGAAGACCACCCGCAAGAAGACGGCCAAGAAGACCGCGAAGAAGACCACTCGCAAGAAGGCCGCCAAGAAGACCGCGAAGAAGGCCACCCGCAAGAAGGCCGCCAAGAAGACTGCAAAGAAGGCCACCCGCAAGCCGGCCGCCAAGAAGGCTCGCCGACTCGCGACCAGGCTCTGACCGTCGCCGGCACGCTTCCGCCGAGCCGGAAGCGTCGCCCCCGACGGGGCGCAAATTCAACGCTCGCCACAGCCGGCCGAAGGGCCGGCTTTGTTTTT
>PAKY01000101.1 GCA_002706885.1 Phycisphaerae bacterium | reverse complement strand
GGCCGCCAGGTGCCGAAGCTCGTCGACATCGAACTCGGCCATCTTCTTGGTCCTGGAGAAATTGAGCGCAGCCGTGTCCTCACCCTCGATATAGGGAATGGTCGACACGAGATCGTATGCCGGCGACAACGCTGCCGATCGCCGATCCGGATAGATTAGCGACCAGTTCTTGAGATGCATGTCGCCATTTCCGATCAGCGCGCTGTACACGATCCGGCGAATGAACTCGGCGGCGCCGACGTCCCCCGCCTCGGTGCCGATGACCCGCGCAATATTGGCGTAGCTCGCGCGCTTGTATTTGTCGTCAGGGAAGACCCCGAAGACCTGCGCGAAATCTTCGGTGTGGACGGGACCATCGGTGGTTCGGTCAAAGCGACTGACAGCAAGCGCCTGTCCCTTCAGCTCGCCGATGCCTTCCGGAATGCCGGCGATGGCATCGAGATCGACCAAGTTGATGATCGGTACGTCCATGCCTATCATCCCTGCGAGAGTCATCATCGAGAACTCGTTTTCGGGAACGGCGCCGAACTGCTGGGACGGGAGCTTCACGATCCAGGAGCCGCCGACGCCTTCGGCGGGAATGGTCAGGCCCCCGCCCTTCCCTGCGTTCGCGAACGCGGAAAATTTGAGCTGCACACCGGCGAGTGAAAAGCGCAGCGCATTGGGTTTGGCGTTGTCCGGCAAATCACCGTCGGCGGCAGGCGGAAGGGCGCCCCCTGCCGCCGGTTGAATCGACAGTGCTCCTGGCAAGTCGAGGCCCAGCACCCAGAGCAGGAAGAATTCCCGTTGCTGGTTGACCCCTGCCCGCTTCGCAAGATAGCGGCGCAGGCCGCCCTCCGGCAGCAGGTTCGAAAAGAACGGCGGTACGACCCGTCGTGTCGGGCGTATATTGGTGATGAGGCCACCTAGGTCGTCCTTGAACGACAGGCTGAGGGTCGGTCGATCCTGGTTCTCGACGTAGTCTTCGTTGAAGACGAAAATTGTTCGCTCCCCCTGCAAATGGGTCAGCGTGCCGATCGGATCGCCGTAGAGCCGCACGTCGAGAACCGAGATGTCAGGCATTATCGCCTCCATCGTCCAGCGAATAGGCAGGGCGAGGCCCGGACGGAGCCGCATGGGCGACAGAATTGCGCAATCGCTGCAGGTTCTGCGCGATGTCACGCACGATCGGCGCTGCCTGCTCGCTCGCCTGATATCGATCGAGGCGCGCGATCAGGTCACGTACCAACTGCATCTCCTGGTCGCTGAGATCCACGCGGCGCAGAAAACGCAGTGTCTCTTCGATGCGATCGAGATCGGCTGAGCTCCCGTAGAGGTGCTTCAATTTCTTGACGAGCCGTTCGGCGCGAGCGAAGCGCTTGTCATTTGGCTGACCGGCATGGACATGCATGTCGGGCGTTGCTTGCGCCCTGACGAAGCTCAGCACCGCGGGAACGAGTTTTTTCGGCACGAGCATGAGCTCGAGATCGAGCGCGCGGGTCATGTCGATGAAACTCGACAACCCCGGTTCCATCTTCCCGCTTTCGATTTGTGAGATATGGCTCTGAGTCAACCCAGCCCGCTCGCTAAGCGCGCGCTGACTCACGCCAGAGGCCTCGCGAACTTCGCGTGCCTGCGCGGTTAGGCTTTCGCTCTGGTAAGACACGATACATAATCCTGGATCAGAAATGATGTGTGATCAGGATGATGTATCTAGTGCTCCACGCTCAAAATGTCAATCCTTCGATATAGGATAGTGATCAGTAGGGATCTTTAATATAGGATCATGCATCATTGGTTGTCCGAAGCATGTCGCAATCTTTGGACACTCGTCGCCCTTGCCGTTCCTCGCGACAATGGGAAATCTGCCCTTAGAGAATGCTGTCACTTTCCATTTAATTATCCGAATCCCGCACTAACGATTTCAATCGCTTGCGTCGGCACTTAATTTGATAATCTGGCTTGGATTTTAGCACTTAATGTGAGAATCAGGTTCTCGATGTTTTCTCTTCGTGAGCCTCCATGACCGATCCATTTCCCTACGAGATTGACGAGACGCTTTGGGACGAAGCTTGCCGACGGGCGGAGGCGATCCGTGAATTTCTGAAGCGACAAGCCAGCAGCGCGACAACCGCAGAGGTTGGCAAACTCGCCGCCGAGATGGGTGTCAGCCAGGCGACAGCGTACCGCATGATCAAGCTGTTCCGCGCAGGCGGGAGCGTTCTGTCTCTGGTGGATCGCAAACGCGGGCGGCCGGAGGGTCATCGCACCCTTGATGAGAAGCGGGAGGAAATCATTCGGGCGATCATCAACGCGTCCTACCTCAAGCGGACCAGACCGACGGTCTCGCAGTTGGTCCGGGACGTGCACGCGAACTGCATGTCGGCCGGGCTCAAGCCACCGCATCGCCGGACGATAGTGACCCGCCTCGATGACATCGACCTGCAGAAGCGTGCCCAGCGCCGCGGCGAACAGAAGATCGTCAAGGCGACGACGCCTGTTCCCGGGGTGTTCGGTGCGTCCCGACCCCTCGAAGTCGTCCAGATGGATCATACGAAGGCCGACGTCTTCGTCGTCGACGAGGAAACCCGGCAGCCCCTCGGTCGACCGTGGCTGACACTGGCGATGGACGTCTGCAGCCGCATGGTGACCGGGTTCTATCTTACGATGGATGCCCCGTCCCGGCTGTCCACCAGTCTGTGCCTCTTGCATTCCGTCTTCGACAAGTCGGCATGGTTGAGAGAACGGGAGGTCACGGAGCCGTGGCCCGTCGCTGGGCTGCCGGACACTGTTCACGTCGACAACGGCGCCGACTTCCGCAGCCGTGCATTCAAGAGAGGTTGTGAGGATGCCGGTATGGCAATCGAATGGCGGCCACCGGGCGAGCCGCGCTTCGGCGGTCACATCGAGCGTCTGATCGGCACGCAGATGGGAAAGCTGCACCTGCTGCCCGGGACAACATTCAGCAACGAACAGGAGCTGGGAAAGTACGACTCAAAGCGGCACGCGGCACTGACACTGCGTGAACTCGAGCGTTATATTGCACTCGATATCGTCGGCTCCTATCATCAGTCGATCCACGGCACCCTGGGCCGCCCGCCGATTGCGGTCTGGCGGGAGCACGAGGGCGATATCCCGCTTCGACTGCCACAGGATCGGCTCCGCTTCTGGCTAACCTTCCTGCCCAAGCAGGAGCGCACCTTGCGGCCGACCGGCATTCATCTGTTCGGCCTGCGCTATTGGTCGGTGGCGCTCAGCGCCGACGTCGGGCGTTCTGACCGGCGCCTGCTTGTCAAATACGATCCACGCGACATGTCCCGCATCTTCGTTCGACGGCCTTCAGGAAACTTCGTGGACGCCCGCTATGCCGACGTGACGTTGCCTTCGATCACCCTGCACGAGGCGGTGACCGCGCGACGCACACTGCTGGCGAAAGGCCGCCGTGAAGTCGACACCCGCGCCATCGTCCGCACCGCGATGGTGCAGCGAGAACTGGTCGACGCGGCGACCAAAAAGACGGCGGTGGCGCGCCGAAATGGACGAGCGACGCATTCGCGCGATACGATCACGCCGCTGGGTGCTTTATCCACGCGCCAAGCAGGCGCTCGACCGGCTGAGCGCGCTCCTCGACCACCCGCGCGGCACGCGCATGCACTCGGTCGCGATCTACGGCGATAGCGGCATGGGAAAGACCATGATCATGAAGCGCTTTCGAGACGAGCACCCGTCGAGCTTCAATCCTCTGACGGGTACGTTGAAGACGCCGGTCCTGGCCATGGAAATGACTAGCCGTCCCGGCGAGCGACGGTTCTACTCTGAACTGCTTACCCTTCTCGGCGCGCCGCAGCGGCCTCGCGCCGACATTGCCCAGATGGAACAGGCGGCGTTGCGTATCATGGAAGCGATCGGCGTGCAGGTGCTGGTCATCGACGAGGTGCACAACATCCTCGCCGGATCCTACCGCGAGCAACGCATCGTCCTGAATACGCTCCGCTTCCTCAGCAATCGTCTGCAGATCTCCCTGGTCTGCTTCGGCGTCAACGAGGCACGGGAGGCGATCAGCGGCGACGTCCAGCTTGCGCGACGGTTCGAGCAGTTCACCTTGAGCCGGTGGGCTGCGAACGAACAGTTCGAAACCCTGGTAGCGTCGATTCTGCGCAATACGCCGCCACGGCAATTGCCGGTGTGCTTGCCGCCCCATTCTGATGAACTACTGTCCTCCTGGATCAGTCGCCATGCCGCCTTCTACGCGGTCCCTCCGCTTGTCATGCTCAGGCATTGCCTGCCGGAGGCCTCCGCGTTGCGCGCGACCGATCTCCAACTGAGCAGTGATCAGGAAATCCGCCTGGCCAACATGTTTGCCACCCAACCGGCCGTGGTTCGTCGAATGGCCTTCACAAATGTCGCGCAATCATCGCGTCGGCTCATCGCCACGCGGCCAACGCAGGTCTGCACGAGCTGCAGCCCGGCATACATGGAACCGGCGCCGATCCTGCGAAGCCAGCTGGACACCCGCAACAACCTCGCGCTCTCTCGGATTTCGTGATTCACTTGCCCTGTCGTGATTTGGAGGCAGGGCAATGGAACAGCGGTCTCTCTTTGGTCTCTCCGAGCACCTGGAGTGTCTGAGCAAGACTGGCGATCCGCTGGAAACGCTCGAGGCGACGGTGGATTTCGAGTATTTCCGCGGCTGGCTGGTCGAGGGGCTCGGCTACGACGATGGTTCCAAGGGCGGTCGGCCGCCGTTCGACCCAGTTTCGATGTTCAAGGCGCTGATCCTGCAGGCGCAGCACAATCTCAGCGACGCGCGCATGGAATTCATGATCCGCGACCGGCTCTCCTGGATGCGGTTCCTCGACTTCGATCTCGGCGCACCGACGCCCGACGAAAACACCATCCGGCACTTTCGCAACAGGCTGACCGAGACGGGGACGCTGAAGCGGGTGATGAAGGCCTTCGACCGGCAGCTCCACAAGAAGGGCTACATCCCCATGTCGGGCCAGATCGTTGACGCGTCACTGGTGCCGGCGCCGAAGCAACGGAATACCGAAGGCGAGAAGGAGGCGATCAAGGAGGGCAAGTCCGCTCGCGAGATCTGGCCCAACTAGCCGGCGAAGGCCGCCCAGAAGGACGTCGATGCCCGCTGGACCCTGAAGATCGGCGGCAAGGTGCGGTATCGCCCGGACGGGACGCCGCTGCCGATGATCGCGACGCCGGTCTTCGGCTACAAGAGCCACATCAGCATCGACCGGCGCTTCGGCTTCATACGCGAGGCGGCGGTGACGTCGGCATCGGCACCCGATGGGCGTCAACTCAAGCGCCTGGTGAGCCGGGACAACACTGGCTCGGAGGTCTGGGCAGACAGCGCCTATCGCAGTCAGAAGAACGAGAAGTGGCTGTCGGACCGGATGCTGACCAGCCGCATCCACCGGCGCAAGCCCGCGGGCAAGCCGATGCCTGAGGCGACCGCTCGCGCGAACGCGAGGAAATCTTCTATTCGCGCCGCCGTCGAGCATGTCTTCGCGCATCAGAAGGTCCGTTTCGGCCTCTTCATCCGCACCATTGGCATCGCACGCGCGGAGGCGAAACTGACACTGGCCAACATCGCCTACAACATGGACCGCCTGATCTTCCACGAACGTCGCATAGCCACAGGATGAGTCTGTCCGAGAACGGCTGGCAGCACGCCGGACTGGCCTCGATCCGAGATCAGGGTGTCGAAAAACACGCGCTTCGAGCGGCAGTCGCGGTATCGATCGTCCAAGTCATCCGGTTGTTGCGGGTGTCCAGCTTCTGGGGTGGCGCATTACGTGCGCTTTGTGTGGAAACCAACTCCGGGATGCCGGCGGTCGCGAACTCGCCTCCCCTTTCCGGCAACATAGCATTGCGGCCGTTCATGGCGAAAGGCTGCTCGACGATGAAGCCGAACGGGGTATCGGAACCTAGACATCGCCAGCCGACATTGCCCGGCTTCTCCTGATGCGACGCGTTCCAACGCCTGTACCCCGCGAGCACGACCTCTGGCGCTTCCGGGTGCTCGGCGCAGTCATCCCCGATCTCGACGATGTCATCGCCGAGCGACAGGAGAACCTGCCCACACCTGCAAAGCCGATCCTGCCGCTCCACCTGCGGCCGGCTCTGCTCGCCGGCGTTGCCATAGTCGAGCGTGCCGGACCGGAGATGTTCCGGATGCTGCGTGGGCACATGATGGGTGACAACAGGGTGAGATTCACTGACGCCACCGAGAACATGATAGCCCGAGCTCGCAGGTCGAATGCCTCTTCTCAGATGCAGTTAATTTGAGAATCCGGCCACCACGATTCTCACAATAAAATGCCAAATCCAGACGAAACCGGCGCATTCTTACAATTAAGTGCCAAGCGACACAATGAGATCCGTCTTGCCGAGGCTCTTCGATGTCGATATCGGCGAAATCGTCGAGATAGTCGCGCGCGCGGCGCGGAAAAAACGCGCTCAGTTCCCCGAAGTCGAGCCGGCACTTGCGGAGCCGGAAGGTCCCGTGCTGTTCCCGCATTTCAAAAAACTTGAGGGGCCGGCGGCGATCTTCGAGCGCTTTGAATATCGTGTATTTCAAGGCTGAGTCGCATCTGATCCCGAAGTCACCTCCTCGAGTCCCAGCGGAGAATTCTGCACGCCGCGGGTGCCGATCAGCCGCCATTCCTGCTCATAGCGCCATGAGCTGGCCTTGCGGAGCAGGACTGCGTCATCGACCCGCCGCCGGGCGGCTGGGTCATGTTCCATGATGGCAACATCGCTTGCCTTGACGTTTCGGCTGCCGCCGTACTCGATCTTGTTCAGATTGTCGGAGGCGTCTTCGGGAACCGAATAGCCGGCGCAGATGCCGCGGTGCTGGTCGCCGTAATGGCTCCACATCAAGGGACAGGTGGCGCGGGCGCCGAAGGATACGATGCCTCTGTCATAGCGCCTCAGAAGCTCTTCCTCGAGATATTGGGTCAGGAGGAAATGCTCTGGGTCGTCCATTTCGTAGGCAGGATTGCCGGCGTTGTAGCGGATTTCGTTGAGCAGGCTGTCCGCGTGTTTGCGGCTGTGGCGCGCGATATGATCGATGGTCTTGGGGCCGCGATATTTGAGCGACTTCGCCGCCGTCGTCATTTCCGCCTTGATGCGCTACTCGACGAGTCGGCTGAGGATGTGTTCCAACTCATGATCGGCAAAATCGCCCTCGACATTGGGCCGGCTGTCGAGGGGATCGTTGAAGTCCGCTGGGTCGGAAAAATAGAGTTGATCAGCAACCCGCATATCGAGGACCCGGCTGCTGAAAGCACGGTATTTGTGGATCCTCTTTGGTAATTGTCGCTGCAATATCGTCTCCAGTAGTATGTCTTTTTTTTCTGGTCGATCTGCCGGCATTAGGCCAGGAATCATTCACAACCTGGCCGCAGCGCCGTGCGGTATCGGTAGCAGTTGGATATCTACGTTCAGCTTCCCGCATCCATATACTGACCAATATTTATATAGAAACTTTGGTCTCCGATCACCATCAACATTGCTACTGACCAATATTTGTATATAATCTTCGGTCACACAATGAGGGAATCCAATGCCTGACCCCACGTCTGACACACTTAATCGCGTTCACGCGCGTATCGCAGCGGGTGCTCCCGCTGGCGTGTGGTCGCGAGCAGACTTCCTCGACATTGCAAGCCCCAACGGAGTCGAGAAAGCCCTGCAAAGGTTGGCCAAAAGTGGAGATATCCGGCGCCCATGCCGTGGCCTCTATGACAAGCCGACCACAAGCAAACTGACCGGCAAGATGGCGTTCCCTCCGACCGCATCATTTGTCGATGCAATCGCGCGGCGCGACAAGCTGCGGGTGCTCGTTGACGGAATGACGGCGGCCAATGATCTGGGGCTGACGACGGCAGTCCCAGCCCGTAGTACGATTTACGCCGACACCTATCCAAGGACGATCGAGATTGTCGCTAACACCGGCGATCCGAACGCCAAAGAACCTGTCATCTACAAGCTCGACTTCAAGCGGATCTCCGCCAAGACAGCGTCTTGGGCCGGCCGGCCAGCCATGCGCGTCGTCCAGGCTCTGTCATGGTTTCGCGACGATCGCGCGAGCCTGGATGCGGCCGTCAACGGGATTGTCCGACGGCTCTCAAGCGCTCCGGAGCGCGAAGCAATTGTCCAAGACCTAAACCAGAATATCCAAGCTGTTCCCGCCTGGATGTATCCGGTAATCGAAAAAATCACGCGAGCACTGTCGGCCGACGAAGGTTCGGACGACGCATCGCAGCCATCAGATACGACGAGGGCACATGCAAAAAGCCTTCGCTGAAATCCTTGGCTCAAGTACCGATGAACGCCAGGCCCTTTATTCGGCGGTCGCGGCCAAACTGGAAACGCGCGCCGAAAATGTCGAGAAGGACCTTTATGTCTGCTGGGCTCTCGATTTCCTGTTCAACCGACGCAAGGACGATCCGGTCCACCTCTCCTTCAAGGTCGGCACTAGCCTGAGCAAGGCTTATGGGCTTATCAAACGGTTCTCCGAAGACATCGATATCGGCATATTCAAAGCCGACCTTAATGCCCCGGTCGAGGCCGATATCGCCGCACTGCCATCGATCACCAAACAGCAAAAGGCCCTCGCCGAGGAGGTCGATGAAGCGGCGCGAAAATACATCTCAGGAACGCTCCGCGGATGATCCGTTCAGCCAAGTGGCCGATGCCAGTCCGTCCAATCCATCATGGGTGCGCAAGACATACGCCAGGGCGCGAGGGGGTGCGATGCGGTATCCAGTTTCACGATGTGCCTTGGGCGACCTACAGCACGAGCGAAGCACTGTTGTCGCATTTTGCTCCGTTCTCTCGCGTTCTGAATGGGTCCATAACCAACCGGTTTGCCGCATGGCAAGCTTAAATCCGGCGGCTACACCCTGTCGCGCGTGGCGAACATCGGCCCGCCCCGCCACCGCGGAAACCCGTAGCCGTGGACTTCGACCAGATCGATATCTTGCGGCCGTTGCGCGATCCCCTCGGCGAGGATGGCCTTGCCTTCGAGAACCATCTCCCCCACGAGGTGGTCGGCGATCTCATCGCACGCGATCTCCGGACCGGGGGTGATCTGATTAGCCAAAAGCCCGGCGGTCGTCGCGGAAGGCCGCGGTTTGCGGTCGCCCGGCGCATAGTCATACCAGCCACCGCCGCTCTTTTGCCCCTTGCGTCCGGCACGCACCAGAATGTCCCCCAGCGTTTCCGCCACCGCCCGCCCCGCCGCACGCACGCCTTCGCGTTGTAGGAAGGCGATGTCGAGCCCCCCCAGATCCTGTGCCTCGAAGGGCCCCATCGCAAAGCCGTAGCGCCGCATCGCCGCGTCGATGGCGGCAATAGACCCCCCCTGCCGCACCAGCCTTTCCGCGGCCTCGCGGTAGCGTTTTAGGATCCGGTTGCCGATGAAGCCTTCGCAGATGCCCGCCTGCACCGGGATCTTGCCGAGCCTCCGCGCAAGCGCAAAACCGGTTGCGAGCGTCTGCGGCGCGGTCTCTGGGACCGGCACTATCTCGAGCAGTTTCATCACATTGGCAGGGCTGAAGAAATGCAGTTCCAAGAAGCGGGCGGGGTTCGACAGCCCCTCGGTGATGGCCCGCGGATCGAGGTAGGAGGTGTTCGTCGCCAGCACCGCATCCGCGCGACAAATCCGGTCGAGCTGCTCGAAAACGGCGCGCTTGACCGAAATCTCCTCGAACACCGCCTCGATGACCAGATCGGCCTCGGCGAGCGCAGTGTAGTCGCTACTGCCGGTGACCCCGGCAAGGCGCGCCTCGGCCTGCGCCTCGGTGAGCTTGCCGCGCGTCACCGCACCGTCGAAGATCGCGGAAAGATTGGCCATGCCGCGGGCGACGGCCTCGGCGTCGCGCTCGATCAGCGTGACGGGCAGGCCCGCGTCCCGCAATGCGGCAGCAATGCCCGCCCCCATCGTGCCGCCACCGATCACGCCGACGTGAGGCAGCGGCAGAGGCGTTACGTCCTGCAGCGCGGCAGGGCGCGGCGCGGCGCGCTCGGCAAAGAACACGGCGCGCAGCGCGGCCGCCTGTTCGGAACCGCGCAATTCGAGAAACGTGGCGCGCTCGTAGGCCATCGCCGAGTCGAAAGGAGCCTCAGCGGCCTTTTGCACGCAGGCAAGCGCTCTGAGCGGCGCCTCGGCCCCCTTTGCCGATCTGGCAATCAGCTTCGCCTGCTCGGCCCAGAAGCCGGGACCTCTTAGAAGCAAATCAACCACCTTGTCGGGTGTCATCCAGCCTACGCTGATCGTAGTCACTGCCAGGCCGCCGGGGCGCCTTTGCTTTCGGGCGCATCTGTCTCACAGGATGCTTCGCCAATCAGCGCTAGTCGAGAGGAGTGCTAGAGGTTTAGAGAAGTTGCGGGCTTTTCTTTTCTGAGGCTGTATTGCGAAACGATGCTTTGTGCCTTCTCACATTACTTCCCCCCGTTCGTTGAACGGTTCCTCGACCAAGGACGCATGTTGCGCCGTCGTTTCCGGGAAGAGACCGTTACCGACGTTCTGATGGGTGGACTCATCACGGCGGGAGGTGGACGTCTGATTGTTGAGTTTCCAGACGAGCCGGTCACAGGCGCCGATATGGAGTGGAACTTCGTAGACATACGCACCTCAACCTTCTTCCGTCTCATGTTGCAGGCGAAGCAGGCGTATGGCGACGGGTCGATATGGACGCGACACTGCTACCGGGAACTGCTGCACACGTCCGGCTCTGGGGGTAAGTTCCAAGCGGAGGCGTTGTGCGATACCGCGCGCCTGCCAAGGTCCGCGACGTACCCGCTCTACATTTTCTATCATGCTGCCCATACCTGTGAGATGGCACGGCGTTCGGGCAATACTTTGATCGCCGGCATCAACATTGCTGACGGTTTCGTGATCGAGAAGCTTGTTAAGGCTGCAACCACGCGCACCCTCCGCACGAGCAATAAGAGCTTGCGGGTCATCGCACCGAAGCTGGCACCGCTATCGACTCTGTTCTGTCCGGCTACGATCGCGCCCGTGTCACCTTTCGCGCTTGCACCCGGAGCGGCTTCATCACCCATGTATTTCGGCGTATCCGCAGGCCGCCGTGTCTTGGGCATCGCGATGCCGCCCACTCCGGCTAGCGTTCGTGCCCGAGTACTTGATCTCAGGGAAGCGGCATTATCGGAAAGCGCTAATCTAGCCGAACAATCCGGCGGCGCTCTACCCGATGTTCCCGAGGTGTCGGAACGCATACCCGACGACGTCCAAGCAGTTTTGAACCGAAGAGAAGGCGCGGAGCCTATGCCCGGGCTTAACCGTTGGCGCTTGACATTCGTGTCGGCCAGTCCCGCGTCGAGCGACGAGGAGTAGGAGGTCTCAAGAGACATACTCGACAACGACCTTTCACGTGCGGCCTTTCTTGCTGTAATCGACCGAAATGAGGTCGAAAGCCGAGCGGAGGATTACCGCCAAACTTACCTTAACCGGACTGACCGCATACGGCCCCAGATTGGACATTAGGTTCACATGAGACTCGATGGCGTGTAATCGCGCGTTCAGGTATTCGGCGCGGTCGTTGGAAGCAAAGGAGCCCGACAGTGGTAAACCTCACTGCCGGGCCAGTCTGCCTTGGGAGGCGGCAGAACTCTACGCCTACAGCGCCTTTTCGAGTTCGGGCAGGACGTCGAAGAGGTCTGCGACGAGGCCGTAGTCGGCGACCTGGAAGATCGGCGCTTCCTCGTCCTTGTTGATGGCGACGATGACCTTGGAGTCCTTCATGCCGGCCAGGTGCTGGATCGCGCCCGAGATGCCGCAGGCGATGTAGAGGTCGGGGGCGACCACCTTGCCGGTCTGGCCGACCTGCCAGTCGTTCGGGGCGTAGCCCGCATCGACCGCGGCGCGGCTCGCGCCGACCGCGGCGCCGAGCTTGTCGGCCACCGGCAGGATCACTTCCTCGAACTTCTCACTGCTGCCCAGAGCCCGGCCGCCCGAGATGATGATCTTCGCCGAGGTCAGCTCCGGACGGTCGCCGCCCGACAGTTCGGTCGAGACGAAGGAGGACAGTCCCGGATCGGCCGGCGCAGACACATCCTCGATCGCCGCCGAGCCACCCTCGCCCGCCGCAGCAAACGACGCCGTGCGCACGGTGATCACCTTCTTGGCGTCGGTTGCCTGCACCGTCTGAATGGCATTGCCCGCATAGATCGGCCGCTTGAACGTGTCGGCGCTTTCGACCGCGATGATGTCGGAAACTTGCATCACGTCGAGCAGCGCCGCGACGCGCGGCATGATGTTCTTGCCGTTGGTCGTCGCCGGCGCGACGAAGGCATCGTAGTCGCCGGCAAGCGAGACGATCAGCGCCGCCATCGGCTCTGCCAGCTGCTGGTCGAGCGAGGCGTCGTCGGCGAGCAGCACCTTCGACACGCCGTCGAGCTTCGCCGCTTCATCGGCGGCCGGCTTCGCGTCCTTGCCGGCGACCAGCACGTGGATGTCTCCGCCGATCTCCTTCGCCGCCGTCAGCGCCTTGGCCGTCTGGTCGGAAAGGGTTGCGTTGTCGTGTTCGGCAATCAAGAGGATTGTCATTGTCTGTCTCCCTTCCCTGGCCCTAGAGCACGCCGGCTTCGTTCTTGAGCTTCGAGACGAGCTCATTGACATCGGCGACCTTGACGCCCGCCTTGCGGCCTTCCGGCTCCTCGGTCTTCAAGACCTTCAGCCGCGGCGCCGTGTCGACGCCGTAATCGCCGGGCGCCTTCTCGTCGAGCGGCTTCTTCTTGGCCTTCATGATGTTCGGCAGCGACGCGTAGCGCGGCTGGTTGAGGCGCAGGTCCGTCGTCACGATGGCCGGCATCTTCAGGTCCACCGTCTGCAGCCCGCCGTCGATCTCGCGCGTCACCTTGGCGGTGTCGCCGGCGATCTCGACCTTCGAGGCAAACGTGCCCTGGCTCCAGCCGAGCAGCGCCGCCAGCATCTGGCCGGTCTGGTTGGCGTCGTCGTCGATCGCCTGCTTGCCGAGGATCACCAGGCCCGGCTGTTCCTCGTCGACGATCCCCTTCAGGATCTTCGCCACCGCCAGAGGCTCGGTCACGTCGTCGGTCTTGACCAGGATGCCGCGGTCGGCGCCCATGGCCAGCGCTGTGCGGATCGTCTCCTGCGCCTGCGCCGGGCCGATCGAGACCGCAACGATCTCGGTCACCGTGCCCGCTTCCTTCAGCCGGATCGCCTCTTCGACCGCGATCTCGTCGAACGGGTTCATGCTCATCTTCACGTTCGCGAGCTCGACGCCCGATCCGTCCGCCTTCACGCGGACCTTCACGTTGTAATCGATCACCCGCTTGACCGGCACCAGAACCTTCATTGCAAAACCTCTAAACACGAAAAATCCTACAATATAGGATAATTATATAAAGGGAAGGGAGTCAATCCTCGGCATACCAGCGAATTAACGGCTGGATCACTCCTCACCGCGACTGTGAGACTCCAGCACTCAGGAAACCACCAAGAAGATTGATCCGACGGTAATGGCCAAGCTCATGAAGAGAAAAAGGCCGTTCTTCTCGAAAACAAGCCTTTCAGCGGAAATCCCAAGCATCCGGCTGATGATTGTGGTTGTCCCGGTATAGGGCGAGAATTCTGCAGCAAGGGCCCATCCAATCGCGAGGATCACGATCATTGACAAGGGAGTCGCGCCGTAACGTACCGGATCGGGAAAGATCGCGGCGGCAAGGCTAGTCGAGAGGACTGGATTGATTCCGACCATCCCCAACAGGATCACCGAGAGGAATATGGAAGACAACAAGACCGGAGCGCTGATCTGAGCTGCCGCCAACGCCTTCGAAACAAGATCAATCGGGAAAAACTCAACAAGAACGGGACTAAGGAAAGCCGCGGATACGATCACGCTAGTTTGCGCCGCCTGATTTGGGAGCTGGACGTGCACGATAGAAGGAAACCGGTCACGCAAAAGGGTGTGAACACCACCCTTGTGGGCTTTAATCATCCAGAGCATTGCTGCGACCGGGATGATCACCGTCACCGCCGAAGATGTCGAAATATCAAGAGTTCCTGAGGCCACGAAGATAGCTAGGAAGATGATGACAAGTAGGCCCGCCAGATTGGTAATAGGCCTTCTGGGCAGCTTACGCGGCTGAACATCAGGGATACCGTCTTTTCGGTAAGAGAGTGCTGCCTGAACCAATGTGAAGAGCAGGCTGATTATCAATATGACAACTGAGAAAGCCGCCCCTACCAGCATCGTGGTTCCAAGCCCCACGGTTGGATAAAGGGAAGTGAGGAAAACCGGCGGCAGGGCAAGAGGCGACCAGGTGACAGAAGCGGCAAAGCCCCGCAACGCCGAAACCGCCGTTATCCACACACGAGGACTGTTCTTTAAGGATGATAATGGAGATCCGCTTTCCCGATTGCGGGCGAGTGTACCGATCATGACTAGCGAGCCAAGGTTCATCATCAGCGCCATCAAATTGGTGCCGAGCAAAGTCAGTATGGACTGCTTTAGGATGGGCTGGGAAATCAGAAACAGCCCGATCTGGTTCATGCTGTAGGACCGCATGGCGGCATCCTGAAGCATGAATACGGCCGTCAAGAAGGCCTGGAAGAAGGCTGCACGCGCCAACGCTGTGCTCAGGGTCGCGACAGGTGTATCGAGACGTATTAATGCCAAGACGCTAAACAGAACCGACAAGGCGATAAAGACGCGCCCGACCCTCCCCCCGCGCAGCGCGAGATACGGTACGATCAGGATCATTATGAGCGCGGAGGCCGACTGCAAATACGCGAGATGCAACCATGCGCTCGCTCCCTGAAGTAGCATGAGCCAAAGTAAGAGGTGACCGACCAATCCGGTGCCGCCGAAAATCAAGGGTGTACCTTGCACGAAGGCAAGTACGCCAGAGGAAAATGCCCGCATACAATCCAATCCAAAAATTTCAATATTCGCATATTGAAGGAAAATTATCATTATTGTAGTGGGGAGTCTCTTCTGGTCGTTGCGTCGTCGGATGCCGCGCCCGGATTTGAAGATCGGAGGAACCATGCAACACGAGGCAGTCACCATTCTTGGCGGCGCCGCTCTGCCGGTCGGTAAGCTTCAGGGCGTGAGCGAAGTCGGCACGCAGCAGCTTGAACACGAGGTCCTTGCGCGGTTGGTTGTCGATGCCTTGCACGATGCGGGGCTCGACAAGACGGATGTTGGCTCGATGGTGTTTACCTTGCCGCGACCATACACCCAGCAAAAATACTTCGCGACCTTCATGGCGAATTACCTCCGGCTGCCGTGCGACGGCTTGGTGATGGAGGTGATGGGCAATGGAATGACACCGGCGCTGGCGCTTCAGGCGGCAGTCGACCAAGTGCGGCTTGGCCGCACGAAGGTCGCCCTCGCGCTTGGCGTGAACTTTGAAACCGGAACGCCCGCGCCCGAGCACATGATGTCATCTATGCGCGCCACTGGCGATGTAGATTTTCATGCGCCGTTCGGCTTCACACCGATCTCGTGGTACGCGATGGACGCAATGCGCTACATTCATGAATTCGGCAGTTCACGGGAAGATCTTGCATCGATTGCGGTCAAGAACCGACATCATGCCATCGAAAACCCGATTGCGCAGTTCCGCAAGCCGATGACCCTTGATGATGTTCTGGCGCAGCGGCCGATAGTCGATCCTCTTGGGCTTTTTGAGGTGCCTGGGCGCGGCGACGGGGCAGTCTGCCTCGTCATTGCTCGCGAGGATATCGCGAAGTCGACCGGAAGGCCCTATACGCGCTTCCGCGGCGAAGGCTTCTTTCACGAGGGAGCGCACCAGATCAGCGAAGTGCCCAACGACATGATCGCCTTCGAGGCTGCGCGCATTGCAGGGGCCAGGGCCTTCAAAGCGGCCGGTATCAACCCGGATGACATCGACCTGGCCGAAATCTACGCTCCCTGCACCATAGTCGAGGTTTTGGTGTCCGAGGCGCTTGGGTTCTGTCCGCGCGGCCAGGGTGCTAAACAGGCCACTGAAGGCGAAACCGCGATTGGAGGGAGAATTCCAATTTGCACCTCGGGTGGCCTCCTGTCGCGCGGGCATCCGGCATATGTAACGGCGCTTTACAGCTATTTCGAATTACTCGAGCAACTCAGAGGTCGCGGTGGTCCGCGTCAGGTCAAGAATGCCGAGCTCGGGTTAGCCTGCACTGAACTGGGCAACTACAACGCGGCAATGGTGCACATCATGGAAGCAGTTGCATGACACTCGATCTTATCGACCTAGAGCAGGAGCGGGCCTACCCGCCCCGACAGTCTGATTTTACCAAACCTTTTTGGGATAACTTGACGCGGGGTATCTTTACCACAACACGTTGCGACAGCTGTAATCGCCCTAGTTTTCCACCGAAGCCGATTTGTCCGCATTGCTGGACGGATCAGGTATCCTGGATCGAACTAGAAGGCGCTGGAACACTCTATTCGAAAACAACTGTCCACGCAGGGCCGGCCGCTTTCGTCCGTGATCTTCCGTATTCTGTCGGCATCATTGACCTCGACGAGGGCCTTCGGATTGCTGCGCGGATCATCGGCGACGTAAACATTGGCGATCGGGTTGAGCTGGTCGTCCTGTCCTACATCGACGGCCCGCTTTATGCAGCGAAGCGGTACACCGTACGACTGACTTCGTCAGCTTGAAACACGAGGAGTGGTGAACACCGGCTCAACCTGGCCGTTTTCCGGACGATATTTAATAAGTCGCTCGGAAATTTGCTCCGCCGCTGCCACCACGCGGGCGGCCACCTCCCGCTTTTGCTCTTCCGAGAGCACGCCGATTCGGCAGATGTAGGACAAACTCGCCGACACCGAGGACTTGTCGTGAAAGATCGGTGCCGAAAAACCGATCACCTTGGGGTTTGAGTGGCTTCCTGAACAATACCCCTTTCGCCGCATTAGGCGGAGATTGGTTCGAAAGTCCTTCCACGTGTCACCGAGGCCCGCCTTCTGCACCTCTTCAGAATTGGCGGCATAGAAGGTCTTCATCTGGTATGGCGACAGGTAGGCAAGAATGATCTTTGACGGGGTGCCGTACAGTAGCGGAAAAACCTGTCCACGACCCATTGTAAGTTCGATATCCGGATCAAACTTCTCAACGTGTATCGCGAGAACCTGGTTGCCGTAGAAACTGCTGATGATCTTGGCGCCGATCAAGGGTGACTGATCGCTCGCCATAAGCGGAACGGCAAGTTGCAGCAACGGATCGGAGCGCTGGATCTGGCGTTCAAGCTGGATGATCCGGGGGCCGAGAACGTAGCTACCACCTGCCCCGGGTGCCAAGAGGCCGGCCTCGTCTAAAGCTTTCACGTAGCGATAGGTCGTGGCCCGGGTCGATCCGAGTTTCTCCATCATCATCTCGACCGACCATGCCGGCTGCTCTTCTGTGAAAAGGTTGAGAACGTTTAAAACCTTTTCCGAACTCGTACGCCTGCTTTTCCTGCTCTCCTGTGGGGCGCTTGCCGGGTGAGTCATCGAATAGTCTTTCTTGAAGATGCCGAGTTCACGATTCCATTTAAATATCGAATAGTGAGAATCTTGTCGAGCTTCAAGAAGCTTCGGCCCTTCTCGAGTGACAGGTGTTTATGGCTTGCGTAAATCAAAAATATGTTTAAAAATCCCGCAATATGCGAATAATGAAAAACGTGACGTGAGATGGACCTTTCGATGCTCAAAGACCCGCAAGAAACCGTGGACAGTTCCCGGGCTCCCATAGAAAAGACGGGGAAAGCCGATCGACCGCTTCATGACTTCCCCGAGCATATCAGCCCGCAAAGGGAGGCGCCGGGCCCCCTTGCCGGGATGCGCGTGATCGACTTCACTCATTTTGTCGCCGGGCCGTTTTCCGCGATGATCCTCGCCGATCTCGGGGCTGAAGTGATCAAGGTCGAGCCGCCGCGGGGCGAAGATTTTCGGCAGTTCCCGCCGGCGGATCCCGCTCTGGATGGACAAGGATCGCCGTTTCTCTGGGCCAACCGGAACAAAAAGAGCATTGCCCTCAACCTGAAGTCCAAAGCCGGCCTGGAGATCGCAAAGAAGCTTGTCGCAAGTGCGGATGTCCTGGTCGAGAACTACTCCACTGGCGTCATGGAGCGCTTCGGCCTCGGCTATGAAGGCCTGCGTGAGACCCACCCGAAGCTGATCTATACGTCTGTTTCCGCTTATGGACGCATGGGTCCTTATGCCGATCGACTCGGATTTGACACCGTGATTCAGGCCGAAAGCGGATTTATGTCATTCAATGGCTACCCCGACCGCGAAGGCGTGAGGGTGCTGCCAGTTATCATGGATACTTCGACAGCGCTGATGGCCGCCAACGGCATTCTCGCTGCGCTATTGCGCCGCGCTCGCGATGGCATTGGTCAGCGTGTCGATGTCTCGCTCTATGATACCGGCATGACTATGGTCGGCTATGGTGCGATGCAGTACCTAATGAATGGAGTCGAGCCAAAACGGTTGGGCAATTCCAGCAGCGACACAGCCCCCACTGGCGCGTTCAGGGCAAGTGACGCCTCCTTCTTCCTTTCTTCCTCAAGCACGACCGTCTTCCAGCGGGTGTTTCGTGTAATCGGCCGCGATGACATCGCCGATGACCCAGAGTTGCAGGACCGGATTGAGCGACTAGCCCGCCATGATGAACTGCGCGACACCCTCAACGCAGCGTTCGGACAAAAGCCTTGGGAGTATTGGGAGCCGAAACTGCGCGAAGCCGGGGTTCCAGCCGGGGAAATACGCTCGCTCGCGGATGCCTTGCACTCGAAGGAGACCCGCGCGGCCGGGCTTGTCACTAAGATTCCCCATCCGACCGCCGGTTTCGTTCCGAACATCGCCCTGCCTATTCGCCTTTCGGATACGCCCATGGTCGACCCCGTGGCGGCACCCACGGTCGGGCAGCACACGACAGAGATACTCGGGAACATGGGCTATGACCCCGATCAGATCGCCGGTCTCGAAGCGGCCGGCGCCTTCGGCCCGAATGGCATCACGCAGTAACTACCAGAACCGCCTGAGGAGGAAACATGCCTGGAAAATTCATTGAGGACTGGGTGGAGGGCAGTGTCGACATAAGCCCGGGGCGGACTGTCACGGAGACTGAAGTGGTGGCGTATTCTTGGATTTCGGGTGACGTGAACCCGATGCATACCGATGAGGTCTATGCCTCCAACTCGCCCATCGGTGCGCGCATCGCGCACGGGACTCTTGGCATGTCGATCGCCACGGGACTTAGCTCCCAGATCGGCGGACTAGTCGGCACCGCAATCGCCGCG
>PAKY01000100.1 GCA_002706885.1 Phycisphaerae bacterium | reverse complement strand
GACCTTGGCGCTGGTGCCGTTCAGGGTCCAGCTGCTGTCGCCGGTCAGGGTACCGAGGGTCAGCAGGCCGCTCTGGGTCATGCTGACCGCGCCACCGATATCGGTGGTGCCGATGGTCGACTGGGCGCCGTTCAGGGACCAGTTGCCGCCGGCGACGAGATCGGTCATGTCCAGCGTACCGGTGAGGGTCTGCTGAACGTTGCCACCGATGGTCGCCAGGCCCACGTCAGCACTGGCCGCAGTGAGCGTCCAGTCACCCAGCGCGTTGAGCGTGTCGGCTGAGAAGCGGTTGACCAACGTGGCGCTGAGGTCGCCGTGGCTGCTAGACGCCGAGCCGAGGGCAAGGCTGTCGCCCGCCAGGGTCAGGTCGTCGCGGGCCGCCATGGTATCGACGCGTACGTCGCCGGTGCCTTGCAGCGTCACGCCTGCAGCGGTGCTGTGGACCTCGGTAAGCGTCAGATTGCCGAGCGTCTTGAGCATCTGTGCGCCGGCGCTGACGAGGCTGCCCTGGCCAATCCCGCCGAGCAGATCGAGGAACAGCGCACCGGTGGTGCTGGCCACTGCCAGCTGCTGGGCACCGAGCGTCGCATGACGGCTTGCACCGCCGATGTCTCCGTAGGTGCTCAGGGCCAGCCGGTCGTTGGCACGCCACTGGTTGCCATCGGCCGCGACGGAGAGGCTGTACCCACGGATATTGATGTCGGCACCGGTTCCGGTCGCACTGACGTTCGCCAGCGTGGCGGCGCCATCGACCTCGGCGAACAGGCCGCCGCTGGTGGTCAGCGTGGTACCGCTGGTCATGGTCCACTGGTTGTTCAGGTCGAGCACCAGCCCGCCGAGCTCCCAGTCACCGTACTGCGTCAGGCTATAGGTCTGGCCAATGTCCAGCGTGCCGCCGACGGTCGCACCGGCGAAGCGCAGCACGCCCGGCTGGCTCGCGACGCCCTGAAGGCCGCCGAGCCAAGCGTTGCCGCCGATATTTACCGCGATCCGGTCATCCACACCGCCGGTGCCGATCTGCACCCGGTCGGTGCTGCTGCCGACATTGCCGGTCACCGTCAGGTTGACCGAGCCACCCAGCAGGCTCTCGCCAAGCTGGCTGGCCGAGGTCAGGTTGCCGAGCACCTTCAGGTGCAGCGCGTCGAGACCGGTCAGGCGCTGAACGCTCAGGTCGCCATGCTGGATCAGGTTGAGGTAGTTGGCGCGCGCGGTGAGGTCGCCGGTCGCCTGCAGGTTCAACCCGCCGGCCTTGGCGCCAATGGAGCCGCCTGCGGCCTCGAGCACCACGTCATGCCCATTGATCACCACGTTCGAGCCATTGGCGCTTTCGATGCTGCCACTGGTCTTGATGCGGATCGAGTCGCCCTGGACGTTGTAGATGTTCAGGTCCTGCTCGCCACCGAGGAACACGTCGCCCTGTGCGGTGACGCTGAGCGTGCCTGTGGCGGTGACGTTGACGTCGTCACGCTGGACGATGCTGAAGCGCAGCGGATTGTTTTCGTCGAAGTAGACGTCGTCCTGCTCGGCGCTGGCGAGGGCCACGCGCTGGGCAGTGGTCAGCGAACCGGCGCCGTTGCTGAGGTCGATCGAGACGTCGTCGGCCAGCAACTTGCCGATACGGTTGGCGATCAGGGTGACGTTGCGCCCCTCGATGTTCATCGCCTCGGTAGAGCCCGAGCCGCCGCTCCCGCGGTTGAGCAGCGAGGAGGCGATGGAGTAGCGCAGCTGGTCTTCTGTCCAGCTGGCGGTGGTATCGAGCTGCGCCGTCTGCTCGGCGGACAGCTGATAGGTATAGGCAGAATCGTAGGCCTGCCCGCCGAACTGCGCATCCAGGGCCTGGTAGTCCGCCACGCGACGCACCTGCTCGGCATTGATCTGCGCGTCGGTCCAGCCAAGGCTCTTGAGCTGGTCGACCTGGGCGCTGCCCAGACGTGCCTGGTCGGCGTCGAACGCATCGGCCTGCCAGGAGCCATCCCCGGCCTGGCTGAGGTTGCGTAGCTGCCAGTAGCGGGCATAGCTCTGCTGACCGGCCTCGACCAGGGTCTGCTTCTGCTGCGCCAGCGCGGCCTCAGATTGCGCTCCGGTCAGGCCCATCTCGGCCCAGAGGGCTTGGAGGTCGGCCAGCGAGCGCTCGTCATAGGACACTTCGGAGTTGCCGTCGAGCAGGTCGCCGCTGCGTACCTTGATGCCGATGTCACCGCCGGCCTTGACCTGATCGATCACCAGGTTGCCGCTGGTTTCCTCGACATAGATGTTGCCCACGGCTTCGGCGTTGAACAGCGCGGTGCTGGTTAGGCTATGGCTGCCGGTGTTGAGGTTCAGCCACTGGCCGCTGGTGCCGATGCTGCCGTGGGTGGAACGCAGGTCGATGGAGCGGCCGGTGACGACGGTCCCGGCGTTGCCGGTGATGTTGCCCTGTGCGCTGAGCGCGATGTTGCCTTGTGCCGCCTCCAGGCGCGCCAGGTTGACGCCGCCATTGACCGCCTGCAGGTTGATGTTGCCCAGGGCGCTGTACGCCGACAGGCTGTTGCCGATCTGCAGGCGCAGCGCCTGGGACAGATCCCCCAGCCCGTTGCGCGCCTCGACGGTCAGGCTGTTGGCGCCGATCACCACGCTATCGGAGCCCTGTGTCAGCGCCCCGTTGGTCACCTTGATGTTGGTGTTGCCGCCCAGGTTGTACAGCGAGCCGAGCAGGGTCACGTTGCCGGCCGAGGTTAGGTCGATGCCGCCGGCCTCATAGCCGATGAAGCTCACCGAAATCGGCACGTCGGCGCGCACCGTGTAGCGGTCGATCTCCTTGAAGCCCTGCTGGGTAACCGTGGTACGCGTGGTGCGGTACACCTGGCACCAGATGAAATGGGTCTTGCAGTAGCCCCCCATCCACTTGCCAATTTCCACGTCACCGCCGGTTTCATAACGCTCGGAAAGCTGCGACAGCACGCTACCTGCGCCTAGCGCATCGGTGCCGATATAGCCCATGTACTCGGCGCCTTCGATCGGCGTGCTGGCGCCCTTGACTGTCACCGGTGGACCGAGCAGCGTGCCGTCGCCAGTTGGCACGAAACCCCAGAACTTGTCCCAGTACTCCACCTTGGTAGTGGTGTCGGTGGTGTCGCGACCCTGCAGCCACACGTAGCTGCGGCCGGTGGTGGTGCCGTAGCTGGTGCTGCTGCCGGCAGAGGCGCCTTGGTAGAAGGCGCCGGTGGTCTGGATCTGGTTGCTCCAGCCTTCGTAGCGCTGCACCTGGTCGCCAACGTTGGTGTAGATGGTCGACCAGACGCCGTCGCCACCCTTGCGGCCGACGTCGTTAATCCGCAGCGTGCCCTCGACCCCGTTGCCCAGGTCGATGCCGGCGATGTTCAGCTGGCGGGTGGTGTTGTTGACTACCTTCACCTGGCTGTAGCCGTCGAGCACCTTCAGCTGGCCGTTGCCGGTGCTGAGGATATGGCCGGTCAGCTCCATGTAGCCGCCGCCGACATCAACCTGGTCGAGCAGGATGCTCTCGGTACGGAAGTCGTAGCTGAAGCCGATGGTGCCGGTGCGCGCGTCAGTCTGGACCAGCTGGACCACGGCGGCGCCGCCGTTGCGCCAGGCAGTGCGCAGGCTGTCGAGGCTGCCGAAGGCGCTCTCGTTGATGGTGACTGCCCAGTCGGCGACCCCGCTTTGTACGAGCCCGTTGATGTTCAGGTACAGCGCGCTGATCACCACGTTATTGCCGGCGACCACACCGGAGCCGGCCCGCGGCCCAGTGAGCACGCCGCCGGAATTGTTATGCGCCGGGTCGCCGCCGATGTGGGTGAAGGCATCGGGGTTGTTGAGCACGAAGTTCTGGCCGGCACTGATGGTCAGGCTCTGGCCACGGATATCGGCATTGGCATAGATACTGCCGTAGCTGGCGGTAATGGATACGTTGCCACGCTTGTTGGCGATGACACCGTTGATGTAGATGTCCGGCGCCGGTGCCTTCAGCCCGGCAGCATCGGTGAAACCGGTGGCCGGGTTGTAGGTGTTCTTGACGATCACCTGCGGCGCCGGCGAGTTCTCGGCCACCTGCACGGTGAAGCCGGCACTGCCCAGACCCGCCACGTTGGCGGCCTGGATGTTGGCGTTGCTGAGCATCTTGGCGCCGTTGAACAGCAGCTGGCCGCCGTCGCGGTCTGGAATCTCCAGGCCCTTGATGTCCAGGAACAGCGAGCTGCTGTTGATCACTTCGATCTTCGCATCGCCCGGTGCATTGAGCTTGCCGCTGCCTACCAGCGCGTCGCCGGTGACAAAGATGTTGCCCGGCCGCGCGAGAATCGGATCGACCTCCAGCATCCACACCTGCAACTGGCCCGGCAGGGTACCGGTGGCGGCGTCGCCGCCCATCTGCGTGTAGATGCGCGCCAGGGTCTGCTCAAGCAGGTTGAGCTCGGCCTGGAAGGCAGTCTTCTCGAACGGCGACAGGCCGTAGTCGGCGAGTTGCTTTTTCAGCTGGACGATCCGGTCGCTGATCAGCTGCGAGTATTCGCCGCTCTTCACGCGGTAGGTAATGCCGTCGCTGATCTCGCTGATCACCGGCACGATGCTGAGGGTGCCGGTGGTGTTTTCGTTGAGCGAGGCGGGATCCACCTCGACGCCGTTGAGCAGGTACTTCAGCCCGCTGACGTGCAGCTTTTGCTGGCTGTAGACGCCCGCATCCAGCGTGCCGTTGGCGGTAACCTTGGCGCTGCCACCGTTCTGGGTGCTGCCGCCGGTGATATCCAGCGACACCTCACCGACGATCGCGCCGAGGATTGCCGAGGCGACTTCGCGGTACAGGTCCTTGCCGATGCCTTCACCGGTGAGGATGCTGTAGCCCTTGCCCGCATAGGCGTAGATGTCCCCCACGCTGCGCACATGGCTACCGCCGTTGAGCAGCAGGTTGCTGTTGCGCACGTAGATGGCGTCGGCTTCGGGGTCGGTTACCACCGGGAAGGCGGTGTTGTTCCACAAGTCGGTGCGGGCGGTGAGCACCGCCTTGTTCATCTGCCCGGAAACGTTGTAACCGGCGTAGAACTTGGCGTCGCCATAGCTGAACAGGTTGGCATTGGTGCCAACGGTCACGGCGTAGTCGGCATTGACCTGGGCACGGCTGAGCCCCTGCGCGGCGCCGGCCGCGCCCCAGGTCTTGGCGTTGACGCGCGCGTCGATGTCGTAGAAGCCGCTGGCCGAGAGAATCAAATCGCCGACGCTGTAGATATCCGCGCCGCTGCCAACGGTGACCCTGGCCTTGGCCTGGGTAACGTCGATCAGCGACTGCGCCAGGGCGATGGAAATCGCGCCGCCACTGTCGAGTTTGACCTTGTCACGTGCATAGACGTTGTTGAACGCCTGCACGCGCAGGTGTTCGGGATTGCGCCAGTCGCCATCCAGCCGCAGCCGTGCATTGGCACCGATGTTGGCCTGGGTGTTGAGCGCAATGGTCGTGGCGCTGCGCACCGCGGCGGCATCGACCACGCCGCCGGAGCCCGACTGCACGTTGTAGTCACCGGACGACTTCACGACATCGGTGTAGGCACTCTGATCGTAGGCGCCGGTCAGCACGCGCGAGGCCGAGGCCAGCTCGCTGAGCGTGGTGACATTCAGACTGTTGCTGACATGCGCGCCGCTGGCGCCAACCAGCGAGGCGTTGATGCTGTTAGCGAATCCGTTGAAGCGCGACTGGTGATACGCCGAGAGCTCGACGGTATCGAACACCGCATCGACGCTGTCGGTGGCGCCGCGGGCGTAGAGCACGGCACGAGTAGTGCTGGTGTCGCTGGTCCGTACCACCGAGGCGGCACCGCTCACCAGGCCGCCCTGGCCGGCTTCGGAACGTGCCTCGTTGTCGACCGTGGCACTGGAGGCGACCTTCAGATCACCGATATCACCGCTGAAACGTCCGCTGATCAGCGCTTCGGTGCTCGTTTCAGCCGTGGCGACCGATATGTTGGCGCCCAGCGTAAGCAGGCCGGCGGCATAGCCTTCGGTCTTGGTGCGCTGGCGAACATCGGTGGAGGCGGCGAAGGTCCAGTCGCCACCGGACAGGCCGACGAAGCGGGCCGAGTCGGCTGTCTGCAGCAGGCTGCGGCTTTCGTTGTGCGCGGTGGCGACCACGGCGTTGGCCGATACGCCGAAGCCGCCGCTGACGCCGAGCCCCTTGACGGTGACGCTGTCGAGGCCCGACTGACGACCGATACGGCTCGCCAGGGTTGCGTTCTTCGCCTGCAGCAGCGCCTGGCTGCCGATATCCAGGCTGGCCAGCGCATCGGCCAGGGCAATGCCCACGGTACCGCCGGCAGCCAGCGAGCCGCCGAGGGCGACCCCGAGGCTCTCGGTCTTCACATAGGGGTTGGCCTCGGCAATGAGGCTCAGGTTTTCGCTCGCCGACAACTCGGCGTTGTTGCCAACCTTCAGCTCGGCGCTGCTGTGGTCGCTGGCGACCAGGATGACCGCGTTGACGCCGCCCTGCAGACCGGCCGCTGCGCCACGCCCGGTCAGGGTGACCGCCGACTGGGACAGGCTGGTTATGCTCAGATTGGCTGCCGTCAGGCGGGCTGAGTCGAGCACCGACACCTTGACCGCACTGTCGTGCGCTGCCACGCCGAGCACCAGGCCGGCACCCACGGTGCCAGCGAAGGAGGCACCCAGTGCCTGAACATCGAGGTTCTGCCGGTCTTCGGCGGCGACACTCATGTTGCCGCTGGTCTGCAGCGTACCGCCGAGGGTGCTGGAGACTTCGTTGTCGAGAATCGCCACACCGATGCCGGCACCCAGCGCGGCAATCAGATCGCCTGCGCCGCTGACGGCATAAACCTGCACGGCGGGGCCAGCGCCAAGGTCGGCGGCTTCAGCCTTCACGTTCAGGCTGGCGGCAGTCAGGCTGCCGCCGAGGATGTCCGCTGCAACCCGCGCGTTGGACAGGGTCAGCGCAAAGGCGCCGCCTACCGCGGTGCCGGCGCCGATTACCGCGTTGCCGGCCAGGTTGCTGCTGTGCAGCTTGTCCTGCGCCAGCAGCGTCGTGCTGCCGCCGGTCTGCACAGTGCTGCTGCTCACGCGCGCCACGGTCTGGTGCTTGCTGACCGCACCGGCGCTGAGCCGGTCGCCCATGCTCACACGGCTGTTGTCGTTGACCTCGCTGGCTGTCGCGCTGTCGCTCAGGTCCTTGAGTTCGTACTCGCCGGTGGTTTCGTTGAGTACGTAATCCTGGTAGCCGATGGTCTTGACCTTGTCGGCCTGGCCGTCGCGGTTGCTTTGCGACAGCGAACCATTGCCGTTCTTGTCCAGCTCATCGAGCGGATTGACCGTCTGGCCTTCGGCGCTGACGCTCACCGCGCCCGGGCCGAGCAGCAGCAAGCCGAGGCTGCCGCTGACCGCGCCCATGCCACCGGCGGCACCCGTCAGGGTATTGAGGTAGATGTCGCCTTCGCGCAGGGCCTTGAGGCTGAACGCGCCACTGGTCTGCAGGGTGCTGCGGTCGAACAGGGCGCGGTTGGCGCTGTTGACCACCAGTACGTTGGCGGTGCCGCCCACACTAATCCCACCCACCTGGATGGAGCCGGCGTTGTTCAGGACATCGAGACGATCGAAGGCCTGGACGCTCAGGCTGCCGAGCTTGCCGCCCGCGGTGCCGAAGTCGGCCTGGCTGGCGCCGGCCTCGGTGGTGGTTTCGATGACACTGATTGCCACCGAGCCGCCGACCGCTACCGGGCCACCGCCCGCGCTGGCCACGTTGAGCAGCACACCGGTGCGGTTGCTGGCATTGATGGTGACGGCCCCGCCGCGCACCGAGGTCCGCGCCCCGCTGGCCACGGCCGCCGCATCCAGGCTGGTGCCGACCCAGGCGCGCGTGACGCTCTGGTTGTAGAGGGTAACCAGCGAGCCGCCGACAGCGACGCCACCGGCTGCGGCCGTGGCGGCATTGGGTGACAGGTGCTGGCTGGCGCTGGCATCGACCGCCAGCGAACCGACCTGCAGGCTGCTGCCCCCATCGACCAGCGCCTCGGTTTCACCTTTGAGCACGAGCACGCGGGAGGTACCGCCGACGCCGACGATGGCGCCAGAGAAGCTGGCGACCAGGGTCGAGCCATAGGCCTGCGAGCCGGCCTCGACCCGCGTGGCCCCACGACTGTTGAGGGTGGTGCCGCGCAGGTAGGCGCGGGTGGTGCGAGTGATGACGGTGCTGTCCAGCGCACCGGACACCGCAGCGGCACTCGGACCGCCCGCGATGGCAGCCAGGTAGCCGGCGGTATAGCTGTAGCTGTCGGCGCCGACCCGCACGTTCTGGCCGGTGCCCGCGCCGCTCGCCCCGTTGATCCGGGCTGCGTCGATGTAGCCGAGGGTGTCGCCGGCCAGTACCGTGGTGTTGAGAACCCCCGAGACCGCGCCGCTGTAGAGCGGAATCACCGCGATACTGGCGGAGATGGCCAACTGACCGACCTGCTGCACGGAGCTGGCCTGTACGGCCAGGCCGGTGACGCTGTGCTGCGCAATGGCCAGGTCCGGTCGCGGGTTGAACTGATCGCCGCTGATCCACTGGTGGTCGCTACCCGGCGCGTTGACCAAGTTGCCACTGTCGATGAGCAAGGTATCGGCGGCATTCTTCGCCAGCGCGCTGACCGCGGTAGTGGCGCCATCGATGTAGGCGCGGGTGCGGGTTTCCACCACGTTGACCGTGCCGATGCCGGAGACCGCCGCGTTACCGCTGCCGGCCACGACCGCGGCGGTGCCGAGGATGCTGTCGACGTTGCGCGCGCTGATCCCGACATTGTTCTGCGCCACGACCTGCGCGCCGCTGCCGACATGGGCCAGCGCCTGGGTCTGGATGATGTTGGTGGCAGCCACCGCCATCACCGTGGCGTTGGCCGAACCGCCGCCGGCGACCGCGGCGGAGATGATGTCCGCCGCCGAGTGCGCATCGACCCGCAGGTTGTTCAGCGCCCAGCCGGTGTTCTTGGTATCCAGCAGTCGCGCTTCGATCTGGCTGTCCACGCGGTTGATCGCCGTGGCACCGCCGACCGCCGCGTTGGCCGCGCCTGCCACACCGCCAGCACCGGAATAGATGCTCGAGGTGTCCGCGGCCAAGACGGAGAGATTGCCTGCCGCACCGCCGCTGTTTTCGACGCTGGCCAGGGTGCGTGCGGCGATGTTGTTGCTGGTGTTGGAGAACACCACTGCCGCGTTGCCGGCACCGGCGCCGCTGAGGGCCAGCGTGGTAATGGTTGCCCGGGTGGCGGCTTCGACGCGCGCAGCGGCGCTGCCGATGCTCAACTGGCTGTCGAGGATGCGCGCCTGGCGGGCCTGGTTCACCGTACTGATGGCGACCGCACCAGCACCGGCACCGTTGCCGGCACCCTGCACGTTGCCGGCCAGGGTCTTGATATCGGCATCGCCGCGCACCACTTCGACCGTGACGCTGCTGGCCCCGGTGATCGTGGAGCCCCTGATGAGGGCGCTTTCCTCGCCTTCGATCACGTTGATGGCGATCGAGGCGCCGGCTGCCGCGTTACCCGCACCGCCGCCACCGACAGCGGCGGAACGAATGTGCGCCGAGCCACCGCTTTCCAGCTTCAGCGCGCCGGTCAGGGTCAGACTGGTATTCAGCGTTTCGGCGACGCGCTTGGACAGAATGATGTTGTTGGCGTTGGCTACGCCCACCGCGACCGTACCGGCACCGCTGATGGCACCGGCGAGGCTCCAGATGGTGCGATCGCCCTCGGCGGCCGACAGGGTGAGCGAGCCGACCTGGAAGCTGCCGCCGTCGATGGTCGCGCGCTCTTCGCCCTGCAGTACGTTGCTGGTCGAGGAACCGTTCACCGCAACGTTGCCGGCACCACCGCCGGCAATGGCGATGGCGTAGATGTCCTGCTTAGCGCCGCTGAGCAGGCTGGCGCTGGAGAAACCGCTGACCGTGCTGTTCTTGGCCAGGGCGATGCGGTTGGCGCCGATCCGGTTGACCGAGATCGCGCCGCCCACCGCGGCCGTGCCGCTGCCTTTGATCGAACCCGTCAGCGAAGCGATCATCAGCCCGGTGCCGCCGCTGGCATCGAGCAGCAGCGCCTTGCCGGTGCCGCTGGTGGTCAGGGTGCTGTCCTCGACCGAGACCTTGTCTTCGCCGTCGATCACGTTGATCACGATCGAGCCGCCAACGCCGGCCTGGGCACCGCCGCCAGCATCGACGCCGACGCCCCAGATCTGTCCGTCCAGGGCTGAAGCGAGGGTCGCATTGCCGGTCAGGTTGACTGTGCTGCCAGTGATCTTGGCGCTGCGATCGGCATCGATCACGTTCACCGCGACCCCGGCGCCCACGCCGGCTGCACCGCCTGCTGCGGCCAGGTTGAAGGCCAGCGACCAGATGCTTGCCCCGAGATTCGGCTGGCTGGCCGAGACGGTCAGGTCGTCGGCCTGCAGGTTGGCATTGCTCAGCAATGCGTTGGTGGTATCGGCCACGCGGTTGTAGGTCAGCGCGCCGCCAACGGCCACGCCGCTGCCGGATACCGAGCCGGACAGCGCTGCGGTGATGATGCGGCTCTCCTGCCCGGCCTTGATGGTGGCGTCGCCGCCGAGGCGGTAGCTGCCGTTGGCAACGGTCGCGGAGGTGGTCTGCTGCATGTCACTGAGGCTGAAGGCGCCGCCGACCGAGGCGTTGTTGGCGCTGCCGGTGATGTTGCCGGCCAGGGAATAGGCACCGCCACTCTTCACCGCGGTCACACTGAGGTCGTCGGCCTTGAGGGTACGGCCGGTCATGTCGACGCTGGCCGTCACCGTACCGCGGGCGATCACCGCAGTGCCCGAGCCGGACACGCCCACATTGGAGCCGCCCGCCGCAGAGATCGCCGCGGCGAGCACATCGGTGTTGTTGCTGGCGGCGACCTTCAGGTCGCCGGTGAGATCGATGGCCGTGTTGGCCACCGTGGCGCTGTAGTCGCTGCCGGTGTAGATCACCGAGAAGGCGCCGCCGACGCCAGCCTTTCCGCCAGTCGCGGCCAGCGAACCGGCCACGCCCAGCACCGCTTCGCCGGCGAGTTCACCGGTGAACAGATTGTGCGAACTGGTGGTGCCGGCGTCGCCACCCTCATCGAACAGGTTGTCGTTGGTTTCCACCTTGCCGTCGATCTGCCCGGTGGTGGTCTTGCCGTCCAGATCGAGTCCGGCATTGCTCAGCGCGGTCTGCGCGGCGTTGTCGAACAGACTGTCCATCGCCTGAGCGCCGGAGACGCTCTGCGCGTTGACGTTGACCGCGCCGCCGGTGAGCGAGGAAGCCCCGGTGCCGGCATCGACCCGGGCGCCCACGTCGTTCTTCACCACCACCGCCAGGATCGAGCCGGCGCCCGCGCCGCCTTCGGACCCGGCGGCAATCGCACCGGCAATGGCCCCAGCCAATACGCGCGAGGCGCTGTTGGCGGAGACATCGAGCCGGTCGAAACCGGTCGCCTGGCTGCCGAGCCACTCGGCCTTGACCTTGTTGGTCACCACGCCGACGACCACCGAGCCACCCGCCGCAGCGCCTTTGCCGCTGGTGCCGGCAAAGGCGCCGCCACCGATCAGCAGGCGCGAGCGGTCATAGGCAGTCACACTGATGCCGTCGACCGATGCTTCGCGCTGGGTGATTTCACTGTTCTCCACCGCCGCGCGCGTGGTGTTGCCAACCACCGCGCCGGAGGCGGAAACGGCTACCCCGACGTTGGTCTCGCCGCCGGTGGAGACGGCCAGACCGAGGCCCATGGCGATCTGATCTCCGCCGCTGGCCGCCTGGACCTTCAACAGGTCGTTGGCATTGAGTTTGGCGTCGTCCAGCAGCGCCTCGGTGACGTTGAACAAGTGGTTGTAAGCGATGGCGCCGGCAATAGCCGAGCTGAAATTACTCTTCTTGCCGCCAGCCAGGGTCAGAGCGCCAGAGCCGGAGCCGCTGAGCTGATTGGTCTGGTTAAGCGAGAGCACGGTGACCTTGCTGCCCTTGAGCGGGTCTCGCGGATCGAGGACGATATCGCCCAGATGCGCGCGGGTCTTCTGCCCGGACACGTTGAGCGACAGCGAGCCGGCAATCGCCAGGCTGACCTTGCTGCCAGGCTCTTGCTGACCGCTGTCGTCGCCGCCACCGCCACTGAGCATGCCCTTGAGCTTGTCCCAGTAACCTTTGAGCTTGTCAGGTATTTCGACGATGGTGTCCTTTACCTCCACAGCCTGGTCCTTCACCGAGGTGAGGCCCGAGCCGATGAGGTCGACGCCGTTGGTCAGCGTCTGGGTGATCGCTTCCCCGAGGCTACCTGCCAGCGAAGACGACCCGCTGTCGGCGCCGCCTTCCGAGGCGTTGGCTTCGTCCTGCTTCTGTTGCTCCTCGGCGGTGCGCGCCACCGCGCCGGCGACCGAGAAGGCACCGACCTGGCCCGTGCTCTCTGCATTGACCAGCACTTCATCCACGCGCCACTGGGCCTTGGTCAGCCCGGTGCCACCCGCGCCGAGCTGCTCGACAGGGCGCCAGGCACTGTTGTCGCCGACCAGGGCGAGCACATCGGTGGTCAGCACGTTGACCGCCACGCTGGCGCCGATGCCGGCGTTTTCCGACGCAGCCAGCGCGCCGGCAGCGGTCCAAACACCGATGCCATGATCGGCAGTGACGCTGACCTGGTCAGCGGTGACTGCGGTGCTGTTGTGCACCGAGGCGTGCACGGTGGAGTCGACCACGCTGACCACCACCGCACCGCTGGCCGCGACGGTCGCGCCCTTGCCGGCCGAAGGGCTGATACCGACGATCAACTCATTCTGTTTGGCGTTAACGTTCAACCGCTTGGCCGTGACCGAACCGTTGGCGCCAATTCCGGCGATGGCCTCATTGTCGGTGATCTGGACGTTGACACCGGCGCCCACAGCGCCGCCGTCTGAGGTGTTGTTGAACAGCGACCACCAGAGGTTACCGGTAATGGCGAGCTGCTCGAATTCGTTGGCCGCCTGCACGCTCAGTGGGGCATCCCACTCCCAGGCCATGTCGCGCAAGTCCTTGCGGGCCTCGTCTTCCTCGGCGCCATCCATCAGCACATCCAGGCTGGCCAGCGGGTTGCGCGTCCATGGCTCGCTGCTGGTACTGGTGGCATTCAAGGTGACATTGTCACCGACCCAGGCGGTGGCGTCCTGGTCGTTGAGCAGCACCGAGATCGTGCCGGTCATCGACAATTTGTCGGCTTCACCGGTGGAGTTGGCGTAGCTGGTCGACAGCATGCCGGGGACTTCCGGCATGGTGACGGTCAGGGTCTTGAGGTTGTCGAACACTTGGTCGAGCGAGCTCCAGCGGTCCAGCCCGTTGAGGTCCAGCTGCTGCTGATTCTGCGCGCCGAGGCCGATGCGGCTGGCGGTGATGTTGGCGCCATCGCCGATCAGGGCGCGGGTCTGTTGCTGGAGCTGGCTGTAGACCGCGGCTACGCTCAGGGCGACCTTGGTGCCGTCGTTCATCTCGACGTCGGCATTGACGGTACTGTCGGCGGAGTTGTGCAGCGCGCTCTGGCGCTGGAGCGCCTGAACGCTCAGGTCACCGCTCAGCGACAGGGTCGGCGCCGTGTCGTCGCTGCCGATGATCGCCTCGGCGGTGTGATCGGCGATGCCGATGGCCAGCGCCGAGGCCATGCGGAACTTGCTCTCGGTCGGCTTGGTGGCGGTGGGATTCGGGTCCTTGCCGAACAACTCCTTGACCTTGCTGAACATGTAGTCGGTCAGCGGCTTGGCCGTGGCGATGGCCTAGGTGGTGATGTAATCGGTGGTCGACTTGCCGGCCTGCACGGTTGAGCTGTTGCTCTGCTCGTGCACCAGATTGACAGCGGTGACGTCGAGGTTGCGCGCGCCGGACAGATTGGCGTTGAACACCGCCTTGGTGTCGCTATCGAACAGCGTCAAGGCAATGGCCGGACCACCGACCGCACCCTCGCCGATCGATTTGAAGCTCACCTCGTTGGACAGCGTCTGCTCGGTCACCGCCGCCAGCGACACGTCGCGCGTGACGTTCAATACCGCGCCCTTGGCGACCTGGGCGATGGTGTCGATGTCGCTGTGCGCCATGCCGAAGGCAAAACCGGCGGTGGACAGCTGGCTGCCATTGCCATCCTTGGAGTTGGTTGCGCTGGACGTCAGGGACAAGGTGTTGCCGCTGAGCGCTTCCATGCGCAGGTCGCGACCGCTGGTCAGCTGAGCGCCGCCCTTCACATCCACCAGCGTCTTGCCGCTGATACGTCCGTAGGCGGCACCGAGGTTGAACGGCAGCTTGCTGTTGAGCAGCGGAATGGAGCCGGTGCTGGTGTCTACCAGGCGCGTGGCTTCGGCGCGGATGTCAATGTCTTCGACGGCATTGAGCACGGCCGTGGTGTCGATCTTCACCTCGGCATCGGCATTGGCGATGGCCACGGTGATGTAGGGCAGCAGCGCGGCCAGTTCCGACCAGCCGCTCGGGTCGAGGCCCAGCGCGGTGATGATGGCGCTATCGGTTTGCAGGTCGGACGGCCGAACGCCTTGCGAGGCAGCATCGCCGAGTACGCCGATGATGTGCGACCAGGTCTCGGCGTCGGTCCAGCCCTTCTCGCCCTTGAGCTTTTCGAACTCGGCCTTCATCTCATCGCTGGAGAACAGGCTGCCCAGCAGCGAGCCAGTGACTTGCGAGGTGCTGGTGGCATGCAGGTCGATCGAGCCACCGGTGATCGAGCCCTTGACGTCGATGGTGCTCTTGGCGTCGGCATAGCCGCTGATCTGCTTGTCGAACGCTGCCGCGACCAGGGTGACATCGCCGGCCTTGGTCTTGTCGGTGGCGTGCCCGGCATCGAGCTTGGTACCGGCGCCGAGGATAATCTCGGCCTTGCCGGCGTGCGTGGCCAGCACCGGCTTGGCTTCGGCGCTGAGCTCGGCCTCCATCTTGGCAGCCAGGTCGTCGAGGGTCTTGGCGTCGCCCGCCTGGAAACCGATGTCGCTGAGTGCCGCCAGCTCAATGTCGCCGGACTGGCCGGCACCCGTCGCACGGGTGATCACTTCTGCATTATCGGCGAGGGTAATCGAGCGACTGCGAAGCGTGACATCGCCGCTGTTCTTGCCCGCGGCGCCGGAGGTGACGATGCTCGCGTCGCCCTTGAGCGCGACGGTCTTGCCGCCTTCAACGTGTACGCTGCCGCCGCTCTGGTCGGCCATCAGCGCCGCCAGCTCGCCGCTGATTTCGACGCTGTCGGCGGCAACGATACGAATGCTGCCATCCTGGCGGACGGCGCCTGTGGCGTTCAGCACGCCCTCGGTGTTTACCGTTGCGCCGAAAATGGCGGCACCCGCATTGAGCGCCGCACCCGACTCGACCACAGCCGAGGCGGCAAACAGGTTGATCGAGCCCGAGGTGTTGATCTTGCCCCCGGTTTCAACACGGACCTCACCTGCTTCGCCGGTCCCGCCGCTGGCGCCGTTCCAGTCGCCACGATCGAGTTCGGCGAGGAATTCGGTATCACTCCAGGTCCCGTTGCCCTTGGCCTTCTCGTGCAGCAGGGCCATTTGTTGCGCGTTGGGTGTGGTCACGGTGAGGCTGCCGACGTTCACCACGCCACTGGCGCCCACCACCATGCCGTGCGGGTCGGCGAAGATGACGTTGCCGCCCAGTTTGCCGCTGCTGAGCAGACTGTTTAGCTCGCCATTGATGACGATGCGTGAGTCATGCACCAGGTTGAGAAGATTGGCCGTGCCGGCTGGCAGGTGCAGGTTGACCGTGTTGGCCGTATCGACGTTGAAATGGTTGAACGAGTTGAAGCCGGTCTGGCCGCGCACGCTCGTGGTGCGAATGTCAGTCACCGAGCCCGCGGTGGTGACGGTAGTGTTCGTTGTCCCATCCTTGACGATAATGTTGGCGCCCCACGCATGGGTCGACCCCATCGCCATCATCAGGGCCACGGTAATCCGGTTCGGCTGGAATGTCTGAACGGCGCCTTTCGTCGATACGCGAATACGCACAGGGTGCTCCTTACCCGACATGACAAGCCTCACTCGTGATTACCTGGGATTTTTTATCGTTAGGAGGCCCGTCATTCGATGTTTCGACGACGTGCCACTCCTCTCGAACACGCGCACTCAGCGCCCGCCCCTGAAAAACAGCGGCAGGATCGCAAGCGGAAAAATACGGGATCGAAAAGGCAACGTTGGCCAATTGCTATTGGGCCAGATTAATCCTTCACCAGCTATAGTCTTTTTGCTCTATTAGCGGCTGAATCACTGCAGATGACAGCAAGATAACGGGAGTCCGTCAGGAGATTGGCGCCAGCCTTTCGTTATCTCGCGAGAGTAGCTCAAGCGCCTGGCAAAGCGCCGACTCACCGACAGGCTTGTGCAGCAAGGCCACCCCGCTGGCCAGGCCCTCGCGTATTCGCTCGGGCGCGGTATCACCCGTGACGACCAGCGCACCCGGTCGGTGCCCCAGCGCCACGCTTATCGCATCAATGGCCTGGTAGCCGGTGGTGTGGTCGCGCAGCCGATAGTCAACGACTAAAATGTCAGGCTGATAACCCTCAGCCACCCGTTGCAGGGCCTCGTCGAGGGTTTCACAGGCCCGGCACTCGGCATGCCAGCTACGAATCAGCGCCGACATCGCCAGGCAATTGGCCGGATCATCATCCAGCACCAGTACGGCACGCCCGGCCAGCCAACTGGCGCGCACCGGCCCGGCAGGCGAACAGACCGGCGGCGCAACCGCCTGCGCAGCTTGAGCCAGAGGCAGTCGCAGGCGAAACACCGAACCACGCCCTGGCACCGAGGCAAGCGTCGCCTCGGTGCCAAGCGCCTCGGCAAGCCCGTTGACGATGGCCAAGCCAAGCTCTAATCCCTTGCGGCGGTCGCGTTCCGGATTGCCCACCTGATGAAACGCATCGAAAACCCGCAGTTGTTGCGCCGCAGGGATGCCGATGCCGGTATCCCAGACTTCCAGCACAGCGCTGCCTTGCCTATGGCGCACTGCTACCAAAACGCCGCCGCGCTCGGTATAGCGGATCGCGTTGTTGATGAAGTTGCGCAAGATCAGCTCGACCAGCTCCGGATCGGCCCATACCTGCAGGGCCGTATCTCGCAAGCGGTAGACCAGACCCCGGCCCTCCGCTTCCGGGGCGAGCTCCCGCTCCAGCTTGCGCAATAGCGGTTGCAGCGCGAACCCGACACAGCGGGGCTGGATCGCACCGGCATCGAGGCGGGAAAAGTCCAGCAAGGTGTCGAGCATTTCCTGCGCAGACAGCGCCGATGCCTGCGCATGGCCGAGCAGTTCCTGCTGCGCCGGTTGCAACGGAGTGCGCCCGAGGGTCGCAAGAAACAGTCCCAGGGCATGCAGCGGTTGGCGCAGGTCGTGGCTGGCCGAGGCAAGAATCACCGACTTTGCGCGATCGGCCTCCTCGGCCTGCTGCTGCGCACGAAGCACCTCCTCCATCTGCTGCCGCACCTGGTTCAGCAGATCCAGATTCTCGAAATTCAGGGCCACGGAGCGGCGTATGTTCGAGGCGTTCCGGGCGATAAAGATCATCATCATGATCAGGAACAGTGGCGCCGCGATGATCATCGCATCGGCGCGCGGATCGCCGTCGAAGACGAAGACCATCCAGGTCGGCGCCACCGAAGCCAGCGAGAAGGCCGTGGCCACCGGCCGGCACGGGCAGAACAGGCCTAACGCGGCCGCATTCATGCCGGCAAGCATGCCGAGGACTTCGACGGTTCCCGACAACGAGCCGAGATCCAGCCAAAGCGGGGCCACCGCGCCCCAGAGGCCACCGGCAAGGCTCAACATGAGGGTCATCAGCAAGGCATAACGCTGGGCACCCGACTCGCCCAGACGATCCGGCAGCCAATGCCGCCCAAGCGGACCGACCAGGCAAACCAGCCCCATCAGCCCCACCCAGACCAGCACACCCTCGCCTGCACCACCATGCCGGAGCGTGGCGGCCATCAGCAACGCACCGCCAAAGCAGCCCGCCGCACCGGCCGCGTAACTGTCGTCGATCAGCTTCATTTGCGCGGCAAGGATGCGCGGCTCATCAAACCCCAGCCAGCGGTAACGGCTCACAGGCGCACGATGCCCCGCCGCTGGGCCTCGACCACTGCCTCGGTGCGACTGCTGACCTGTAGCTGGTCAAGCACTGCCGAGACATGCACGCGCACGGTGTTCTCGGACAGCCCGAGCAGGTAGGCGATGGCCTTGTTCGACTTGCCTTGGCATAGCAGACCCAGTACCTCGACCTGTCGCGCGGTGAGGCCCGAGTCGCTGCAACCCACTGATGCCGGCAACGACTGGGGCAGGCTTGCGCAACCATCCGGGAGGCAGGCCAGAACCGCCCGCTCGACCTCTGCCGGCTCAGCGGACTTGCAGATATAGCCCTGCAAATCAAGGCCGGACAGTCGAGACTCATCCGGCATGGCCTCACCCGAAATGACCAGCAAGCTGGCCGCGGGCAGGTGCAGCCTCAGCATGGCGATGCCATCGAGCCCATTGATACCCGGCAAATTGACGTCCAGCAGGATCACATCGACCATACGCTGACCGTGCTGCGTAATTGCGTCCGAGACGGTACCGGCCTCGAATATCTCGCCGACACAGTCGAGCTGGGCAAGCATCAGTTTCAGACCGGTACGGAACAGCGTGTGATCGTCGATCAACAGTAATCGGGCCTTGCGCACGACAAGAGCACCTCGCAATTGAATGCGGGCGATCTTATTGCAACAAGCAAGCACGATGCCAGCAATCGTTGCCAGGGACAGCTCAGCGAGCCTGCCGATCCCCTGCAGCCGTCGCCGCGCCTGGCGGTAGCAGCAGACCCAGCGGCAAACTGACGCGCGCCTCGAGCCCGCCGCCCTGACGGTTGCGCAGCTCCACGCTGCCACCATGCTGCGCGGCGATGCGCTTGACGATCGCCAGGCCCAACCCGGCACCATTCCCACCACGGGCGTGATCGCCTCGGATGAAGGGATTGAAGATGCTCGCCAGCGCATCCGGATCGATTCCCTGCCCACGATCCAGCACGCTGAGCACCACATAGGGCGAGCGCCGGTCGCCGGACACGCAGGCCTCCACCTCGACCCCATGGCCGCCATAACGCAGGGCATTTTCGATCAGGTTGACCAGCAGGCGCTTGATCGATACCCGCCGCAGCGCCAGTGGCGGCATCGGCTCCACGCACAAGCGCACGCTTTCTCCGTACTGGTTGTAAGGCGCCACGACTTCACGGACCAGCTCACCCAGGTCGACGCTTTCCACTGGCTCGTCGCTGCCGTCGCGGACGAAGGCGAGAAACTGGTCGAGGATCGCGTTCATGTCCTCGATATCGCGAACCATGTCTTCGGTCAGCTCAGCGTCG
>PAKY01000099.1 GCA_002706885.1 Phycisphaerae bacterium | reverse complement strand
CGCTTCGTCGCTTCGTCGCTTCGTCGCTTCGTCGCTTCGTCGCTTCGTCGCTTCGTCGCTTCGTCGCGTTCCCTTACCCCAACCAATCCTGCTCCGCGAGCCGCTCCGGCACATACGTCTCCGTCACGTAGCTGATGTCCTTCGTGATCAGCGACTCGACTTCCATTTTGAAGCCGTTCTTGAGCATCTTGTCGATCTCGCGCTGCCACTGCTTGTTCTTCTCGAACCACGGGTAGCTCTTGATTTGCTTCGCGCGGTTGATGTCACGCTCGTTGAGCGCGATCTGCACGTCATCTGACAGGTCGTACCGCTCGTAGTCCATCGCGCGGATGCCGAGGAACTTCGCCTCCGGGATCGCAAGGCGCTCCGACTCGAACGCGAGGCTGATCGAGCCCTGCTTGATGACGCTGTAGATGTAGTGCCCCCACGGGTCGCAATCGAGCAGGCAGAGGATCGGCAGGCCGAGTTCCTCATTGAACCGACGGAGAAGACGGCGCACCCCGCGCGGCGGCTGGCCCGAGCCGTGCGTCAGGATGCAGTTGTGCTTCTCCCAGAACCGGTCCTCGTTGAACCGCCGCCAGACCGTGCCCTTCTCGACATGCAGCACGAAGTCGGCCTCGCACTTCTTGAACTGGATTACGTCCGGCTCGACGATCGAGGGGATCGAATACCCGCCCGAGCCCATCCGCCGCGCGTCGATCTCGTCGCCCGTGTCGACGAACGTGATGTTGCCCGTCAGCGAGCCGCGAACGTCCGCGAAGACGTGGAGCTCTTCACGGAGCGAGCCGAGCGTGACCTCGAGATCCTCGAGGATGCCGTCGCTCTCCGTCTGCTCGCCGAAGGTCTTCTCCTTCGTGCCCTGAATCGTGTGGAGGCCCTTGTAGAACATGCCTCGAAGGCTGAGCGTCTTGTCGGCGTCGATCAGTTCACGGATGCCCTGCCCGTGGATGAGCGTCTGCATGAACTTCCGCGCCTGACCCAGGTTGAAGAGCTGCCGTGTCTGCGCCGCGTCGCCCATCCGCAGGATGCCCGACGATTCGTCCCAGACCGTGTTCGAAGCGGCCCGCGTAGGCACGTTGAACTCGGGGTCGCGCTCGGCCATCGCCGCGGCGACCACGGCGGCGGCAAGCTTTTCGATCGCCTGATTCGTCCGCTCGTCGCGCTTGGTCCGGTCGAGGCCCTTCGCGGGCGGCTTCTTGCCGGGCTTTCTTGTCAGAGCCTTCTTCGCGACCTTCTTGGTCAGGGTCTTGCGGGTGGTTTTCTTGGCCATGTGGCACGGTTATAGGGGCAGATGGCGACGCCTGCATCAGCCCCGGAAGTCGGGGGCAATGTCTTGACAACGTCTGTAGGATGTTGTCCATGCAAAAAGCGAATTCCGGACTCGCCACCGCGAGCATGATTGTCGGCATCGTTGGAATCTGCCTCATCCCCGTTGCGCCGGTAGCGCTCGGGCTCGGTCTCTTCGCCCTACGGGAGACCATGGGCTCGGAGCCGAGGTGTCGAGGGCGCGGTCAGGCAATCACCGGGACGGTTCTCGGCTCGTTGGGAACGGCGATCGTGGCGATGTTCGTCGCCTCGTTGGTGTTCCTTGAGCCGGAAGAGGGCCCGCCGTTCGCCGAGGACCTGCCCGCGTACGAGGAGCTGGTGGGCGAAGGGTTCATCGGTTCGGGTTTCCATTTCCGGTACGGCGAAGGGACGTACATCGGCTGCAGCCTGCACCAGTTCGACGAAGACGCGCCCGAGGAGATCCTCACGCTCTCGCTCGAGCGCATCGACATCACGGGCCGTGTTCACAAGCAGCGCGATGTGCAGGTGCTCACGTTTGAAGCTGATGAGGTTCTCGACGAAGTCGAACCGCTCGAATACGACCCCGATCTCGTCGTCGAGCGTCTCGATCCGCTCGTCGTCCCGAACCTGAACGGCGACCTGCGTGGCCGCCTGCTCAGCGGGTCGCTCAATGACGAGGGGCAGTACCTGATGAGGCTGAGCGAACGCGGAGCCGATCTGTCAGGCGTGAGCGGTTCGCCCGTCATCCACGGCGTGAGTGGAAAGGTCGTTGGTGTTGTGCTCACCTATCACGGCATCCGGAACGCGCTTGGCTATGAGCCGCTCGAACTGCCCGAGTCCCTCGCGGACGGTACGCCGTAGATGCTCGGATTGACGCGATGGGATCAGCCGAGCGAAGGCCCGTCGATCGGCGCGTGGGCGATCTTTGCCCGCGAGCCGAGCGCGGTCATCAGCGCCGCAATGCAGGCCCTCGCGTCCTCGAACGAAACGATCACCCGCAACAGCCTTGCGCTCGGGGAGAGCCCCGGGAGGAGCGCGCCGCCGGGCGCCCGCCCGCTCGCGTTGCCGATCGCTGTGATCTCCGTGACCGGCGATCCGTCAGGGTTGTGGAACGCTCGATAGCCGGAGAGACGCCAGACCATCGCGTCGCCGCGTGCGTTGGGTGAGAGCGTTGCTCCCGCGCGAGCGAGCGCCTCGTCCACGTCGCCGTCACCGAAAGCGGTAACGTCGAGCATGTGGGCGCCACGGAAGTCGAGACGCAAGCCGCGTAGAAACGCATCGAACGTCGGCGCCACGACGAACTCCGCGGGTTGTCCGTCGGGCGAATCGTCTGCGCTCTCGTAGTGGATGACGCGTGGCTCGCTCGTCGACCGGTCCTCGCGGTAGTCCAGGCAGACCCCGCGCCGCCCGCCCCCGCTGATCGTGACGAGCCCGTCCGCCTCTCCACGATGCCCGATCGCGGTGATCGAGTTTGGCGCGTCGCGGTCAACGCCATAGAGCGGGTCCTGAACCGTGTACGCGGGGCGGAACGTGTTCCACCAGAGCGGCTGTTCCGTTGACAGCAGGGTGTCCTTGTAGAGCCGCCCCCCGTTGCGGACCATCACGAGCGACTTGTACGCGTCGGGCAGCGTGACGCCGAGTTCGCGCTGTGCCCACGCAACCAGTTCAGGTGTCGCCGGCGGGCGTTCGGGCCGTCCCGCGAAGAGGTGAGTGACATCGATGGCTGTCGGCGCGCGTTCCTGTCTCACGGCGTTCCCTCCGCGGGGCCTCCCCCGCGCCACCCCGATCCATAAGCTTCCCCATGAACGCTCTCGAGAAGCTCCGCTCCGTTGTTGACGAGATCAAGGCCGGGTCAAACCCACTCCAGACCCAGCCGAACTGGGACCTCGCCGCGCGGCTCGCCGGCCGCTTTCCAGTGGACCAGCGTCGGCTGAAGCAGGTGGTCGCCATGAAGGACATCGCCGAACTCGACGCCATCGTGCTCGGGTTGGAACGGCCGGAGCATTCATCCGCCGAGAATGAGCAGTCGAGCGGCGCAACCCCCGGCGAAACAGGGGATGGCGCGACGTACGACAAGGCCACGCTCGACGCTGCGATGCGCGCGTTCAAGAAGCGACTCAAACTCGCGCGGCTCAACGACGAGAGCAAGCTCGGTGGTCGGTACACCTCAGGTGGCAAGAAGAGCAAGATCGACGCCATCGAGCCGCCCACCGAATTCGGGCCTGAGGTCTGGCGCGCGCTCGCGGCGGAAGGGCGTCTCCGCCACACCGGGCAGGGCTTCTACGCCGAGGGGTGATCGCTCGAAATTTTTCGGTATTGTCCCTTGTCTGTTTGATGGAAGTTTGGTAGGGTGCATTCCCTCGATTCCTCGTCAGCCACCCGGTTGGCGTGGGCATCGCCCGGAGTCTGGAAAGAAGGAGAACCGCGCATGTCCGATGTCCGCCGGATCAATGTGAAGATCGTTTCCGCCGTGAGCCTCACGATTGTGGGGGCGTTTCTGGTCGGTCGCGGGACCAACTGGGGTCCGTCCGCCACCGCCGAGGCCTCGGCCGCGCTGCAGCCCGAGGATCAGATGATGGGCGGCGGGATGGCGATGAATCTGATGACCGAGCATCACGAGCGTCTTGCCGACCTCGTGGGGACTTGGAAGGGCAAGGTCAAGATCCGGATCGCGCCCGGTCAGCCTTGGACGGAAGTGGAAAGTCAGATCGAGCGTGAGCTCGCGATGGACGGGCTGTATCTCCTCGAGCACGTCACGGGCAACTTCATGGGCATGCCGTTCAAGGGCATGAGCATCCTCGGCTACGACACCGATGCCGGGAAGTACAAGAGCGTCTGGATCGAGAACACCTCGACCGCGATGCTCGAGTCGTCGGGGCATTTCCTAGAGGACGACAAGACCTGGTACCTCTGGGGCGAGATGCCCAACCCGATGACGGGCGAGATGTACATGACGATGTCGACGCTCCACCACCCCGAGCCGGGCATGGAGAAGATGTCGAGCTACGCGATCATGCCCAACGGGTCGAAGGAACAGGTCTTCGACGCGACGTTCATGAAGCAGTAATTGGCGTGCGTCGAGCGTTCGGCTTTGAGGGCGCGGGCGAGGGCGTTCGGCGTCTGAGCGATCGGGAGGAGATCGCTCAGGCGTCGAACAGCCCGCCGCCGACGGGGTCGAGACGCATCCGCTTCTTCTTCGCGCCGGGCGGCTCGTCGGAACCGGTGGCCTTCGTTTTCGCGGTCTTCTTCGTGGTCTTCTGTTGCGGCTTCGCCTCAACATCCGAGCCATTTGAACTCTGGACGAGCCCCTGGCGCAAGCCTGGGGCGTCTTCACCCTCCGCGCCCGTCGCGCCTTCCTCGGTCGCCTGCTTCTCGGGCTTCCCTGGCTGCCCCGCGTCGCTTGCGACCCGCCCCTTGGCGGGTGACCTCGGCGGTGGGGGCGTCGGGTCGTCGTCGATGATGATGACGTCGTCGTCGTTGTCCAGCCGGCCGTTCTTCGAGGGCGCCTCCTCCTGAACGATGTTGCCGTCCTCGTCGAGTTGCACGTCCGCGAGCGCGGTCCTTGCCTGCGCTTGGCGTTGCAGCGCGTCGTAGATCGCCTGCGCGTCCTCGCCGGTGATCGCGTTGCACGCCTTGGCGATCTCGCCGATGTAACGCTCGAAGATGTCGCGCCGCTGGCCTTCGCGCTTCATCTTCTGACGCTTGCGGACGTACGTGCCGAGTTTGCGGCCGCACTCCATCAGCGCGAGCTTCATCTCCTTGCGGATCTCGTCGTAGTCGGCGATCGCTTCCTTGCTCTCGGAGGTGAACGGCACCCACACGCTCGCCATGTGGATCATCACGACGAGCGGGCCGACCGGCGCGGCTCCGCGCGGCTGGCTCAGCCCATAGTTCTTCCAGGACGTGTCGACCACCGCCTTGAACGCGCTGCAGGCCGACTGCTGGTAGAGCAGCGGCACGCGGTTGGCGAAGCGGATGATCCGCGCGGTCTCATCGCCCGGCAGGTCGCCACCGAATGCGATCGCCGCCTCGATCTGGAACGGGTTGCCCCGGTAGACGGAGGGCGCCCGTGTCGACGCGGTGTAGAACTCGGCCCGCACGCCCTTGAGCAACCCCGCGAGCAGCGTGCGGACGCCGATCGGCGCGAGGCAGTCGGTGGGGGGGCTGCGGAGCTTCGCGTCCTGGAGCGAGCGGTAGAGCCGCTCCGCCGCCGCGTTGTCGATCGTGCTGACGTAGGTCTGCCCCGTGATCGTTTTTTCTTTCGTCGTCGCGGCGTCGGTCACCTCCTTGACGACCGACGGCGGCACGCGGCAGAACGCGTTCTTGAAGAACCCGGCGAGCTGCTTCTCCTCCGTCTGCTTGAGCATTCGGAGGAAGCTGCCGAGCTCGACGCCGTACGGATGCGGCTTGATCTCCTCGGTCTCGGGCGGGAGCTCGTCGACGGCGCGCGGGAAAATGATCCGATCCTCGAGCTCGGTGGTCCGCTCGTAGGTCTTGGCCTCTTTCGAGCCGCTCTCGAGCGTGGGCGCCTCGCCCGCCTTCTCCGGAGGAATGAAGGTGATCTCCGCGTGCGGGTTCGCGATCGCGGTCTGCTCGAGATACGCGTCGACGCTCGTCTTGCCGCGGACGTACTTCGCCTCGAGTTCGATCGCGACGCGCGTCCCCGTGCCGCTCGTCGTCTCCGGGAAGTCTTCGGTTTCGATGTCGACCGTCACCTCGGGCTTGTTCTTGGTCGTGTCCATCGCCAGCTCGAGGTGGTGCGCCGGCTTGCGATTGTTCGGTCGGGTGGTGATGACCATGGGTCTGCCCGTGGTCATGAGCCCGTACATGCCCGCCGCCGAGATGCCGATGCCCTGCTGGCCGCGGCTCATCTTCAGGCGGTGGAACTTCGAGCCGTAGAGGAGCTTGCCGAAGATGTTCTCGGCTTGCTTGCGGACGATGCCGGGCCCGTTGTCCGTGATCGTCACGCGGTATCGGCCCGGCTTGCTCGTCGAGGGCGGGGGGACGATCTCCTCGAGCTTGACCTCGATGTCGGGCAGGATGCCCGCCTCCTCACACGCGTCGAGGCTGTTGTCGACCGCTTCCTTGATGGTGGTCAGCAGCGCTTTGCGCGGGTTGTCGAATCCGAGCAGGTGTCGGTTCTTCGCGAAGAACTCGGATACCGAGATCTCGCGCTGCTTCGTCGCCATCGATTCCGCGGTCGCGGTCCTCGTCGATTTCGAGCCCTTCTTCGCCATGAACGCTCCGTGTCTCTGGCCGCTCTTCGTTCCGCGTCGACGACACAACCCGCCGGCGTGCGATCGCGTCGCCCGATCGGTTCCCTAAACGAGGGATTGGGCAACGCCACACGCTCTTGTAGGCTATCGGATGGCGCTCCGTCTGGAGCGTGCCCGGGCGTCTGAGGGGGCGCCCGGCGCTGAGGGAACCGAGCGGTTGATTCCAGACCACCGTCACAGAGCGTGATACTGAGAGGATCCGTCATGCAGCGTGTCAGCGTCGCCACATCGGCCACCGTCATCGCCATGGCTTCGGGCGGAGCCATCGCGACCCCCGACATCGTCGCGGGCGATTTGAACGGTGGCCAGCGATACGGTCCAGTCAACGGCGTCGTCGCCTACGGGTTCGGCTCGACGCACTGCAACGTCGGCGACACACCTCTCCCGTTCGTGTCGAACACGAACGAGCACCCGGTGATCACGCAGAACCTGTACCGGATCGCGGACGGGCGGATCGAGCAGATCGGTCTCTCGTTTGTGTTCCACGCGTTCTGCGCGCTCCAGTCCAACTTCTGCGGGACGTGTGAGCCGGTGAACGGCGCCTGCGCCCCAGCCCTTGGCGCGGGCTGCTCGGACGTCCACAGCGCGAGCCTTCACGCCGCTCAGAACGGCCTCGGCCTCCGGAGCGAGGTGAACGCCTCCACCGGCGAGTTCCCCTACCCGTTCACCCTCCAGGGTCAGTTTGGCGATGCGGTCTACAAGCGGCTTCAGGTCGCCGTCGCCGATCTGGACCCGGCCTTGAACCCCGGGGCGGTCTACGTCGTCGAGGGCGTCTACATCGCCGAGCAGGACGCGATGGCGGACAAGGACCAGAACAATGCCAGCTACAAGCGCGTGCAGACGCTCGGCGCCCAGGGGACGAACCTCGTCGTCACGGGACAGACCGAGCGAGGGACGCCAGCGATCGCCGCGTGGGCCGATCACGGTCTCGGCGCCGACCAGCCCGACCCGGGTGTTGGCGTGACCATGTACGACCTGCCCGCCGACGGCGTGGTCTTCGCGGGTTCCAACGTTCTCGACAACGGCGACGGCACATACACCTACTACTACGCCATCGAGAATCTCAGCTCCGACCGCGGCGCCCAGGCCCTTCGCGTGCCGATTCCGGCGGGCGCCAACGTGAGCAACCTCTATTTCAACGACGTCGACTACCACTCAGGCGAGCCGTACGACAACACCGACTGGAGCGCCTCGGTCGAGGTCGGTGAGGTCGTGTTCCGGAGCCCCGCGACATTCGACGAGGACCCGAACACCAACGCGCTGCGGTGGGGCACGCTGTACAGCTTCGGGTTCACGACCGACGCCGAGCCGGCTGAGGGCGTGGCGAGCGTCGAGTACTTCAAGCCGATCCCGCTTGGCGAGAGCGAGTTCGAGATTGACGTCCTCGTGCCCGCGGGCGGGCCTTGCGCGATCGCAGACCTCGCGGCGCCATTCGGTCAGTTCGACATCGCGGACGTCATCGAGTTCCTCAGGGCGTTCGGAGCGGCGGATCCGATCGCGGACTTTGCGGCGCCCGTGGGGGTGTTCGACATCGCCGATGTGGTGTCGTTCCTCCGGAACTTCGAGATCGGCTGCCCATGAGGACGCGTGCTCCCGTGAACACCCTTAACAGGTGTAAAAACAGGTAATTGTGAAGAATGCGCAAATGACGCGAACCGAGTGGTCCTTGATGATTTTGTTCGTCAATGATCCTCCCCAGGACGGGTGTGCAAAAGCGGATTCGCTTGGCAGGCCCGTTGCGTACCGGCAGGACGGCTGAGGGGCCGTCCGATCGTCCGGAGGGCATCGTGAGAGAGTGTGAGAAGCCAGTTTCCTTCAGTGTGTTAGGAGAGACCAGTATGAAGATCGCCATCGTCACCGTCGCCGCGTTCGCCGGCGCCGCCACCGCGGGTGTCAGCACCCTCGCGTCGCAGAACTTCGATGACAACTCGACCGCGCCGCAGATCACGAATAACGCCGATCTCGGCACGCTTGTTGGCCACTTCTCCGACGGCTCCGGCCTCGGGTTCGGCACGAGCTGGGTCGACAGCCGTGGCACCGGCATGGGTGGCCCGGTCGACGGCGCCGAGTCGGGCGACTTCATCGGCGTGACCAGCTTCACGGGCGACGTGGGCAACTTCACCAGCGGCGCCCAGGGCTACCAGTTCAACGACGTCGACGGCGCCCTGAGCCTCGACTTCGCCTCGATCGACGCGTCGGGCTTCAGCGGCCTCGAGCTGACCTTCGACCTGTTCATCAACAGCACGACCTACGAGCCGGACGACTTCTTCAACGTCGTCGTGAACGGCACGACCATCTACACGCTCGGCGAGCTCGATCTCGAGGGTACCGCCGGTTCGTGGCAGACGATCGTCCTCGACCTCGGCGCCTATGACGGCCTGTCGAGCGTCCAGATCAGCATCGTCGGCGACACCAACGCCAGCACCGAGAACTTCTATGTTGACACCGTCGCGGTCACGGGCGTTCCCGCCCCGGCGTCGATCGCGCTCGTCGGCCTCGGCGGCCTCGTGGCCGCCCGCCGCCGTCGCGCCTGATCGCGGACCACGCGATTTCGACTGATCCAGAGCGACAGCTCTCCAACCCCTGCGTCCGTCCCCGGACGCAGGGGTTTTTCGTGCGCTTCGCCGGCTGTGGTCCTGAGGGCGACACACACGACTTCGACGACTTCTGAGGTCGCGTTCAACGGAGCGCGGCTCCTATCATCGGCCTCATTCCGCATACAGGAAACGCAGGAGAAAAAGGGATGGAAACCACGCTCATCATTCTGAAGCCGGACGCCGTTCAGCGCGGGCTTTCGGGTCGGATCATCAGCCGCTTCGAGGAAAAGGGCCTCAAGATCGTCGGCATGAAGCTGATGCAGATCTCGCAGGATCTCGCGTCGACGCACTACGAGGCGCACCGCGAGCGCCCGTTCTACGCGGGCCTCGTGAAGTTCATGACCTCGAGCCCGGTCGTCGTCATGGCGGTGCAGGGCGTTGGCGCGATCGCGATCAGCCGCTCGATGATGGGGGCCACGTTCGGCTCGAAGGCCGACGCGGGCACCATCCGCGGCGACTTCGGCGTCTCGAACAGCTTCAATCTGATCCACGGCTCCGACAGCCCCGAGGCCGCCGAGCGTGAACTCAAGCTGTTCTTCAAGGATGGCGAAGTGCTCAGCTTTGAGCGCCCGGGCGACGCCTGGGTCTACGACATGAGCAGCGGCTCGCCCGAGTAAGGGGAGCCCGCAGAGGGGACAACAGCGGAACGGTCCGCGAGGACCTCCGCTTGTTGAAAGACTGACGAGTTCAGCGAGCGTTGACGGCGGGCGTGATCGTTCCGATCACGTCCGTTGCGCGCTCTTCGGCCGGGGCGTCGACGATCTGGTCGGCGACCTCGCGGCGATGGATATCGACGGAGCGCGGGAAGTCGAAAGCGACACGCACACGCTCACCTTTGATCGACGCGATTCGAACCACGCCGATCGGGTTGCTTGGGTCGCCGATGACGACCTCCTCACCCTCACGCCTCGTAATGACCAACATGCCGCGGCTCCCATCCGCCTGATGACGCTCCTTCCCGAGCGTCGCACACCCGGTGGCATGATACAGCAACGGACGTTGACTCAAACACGCCTGTTGTGAGGAATTGTGAAAAACCCGTGGAACGGAGCAATTGATCCGAAATGCGGCGCCCGTTCAGGTGTGTTCCACCGCCTCAACGCCCGTGACCTCGGGGATGTTGGCCTTGAGATTCCGTTCGATGCCGATGCGGAGTGTCATCGAGCTGCTCGGGCAACCGACGCATGCGCCGTGGAGGCGAACGCGAACGACGCCTTCAGGCGTGCATTCGATGAACTCAATATCGCCGCCGTCCGCCTGAATCGCCGGTCGGATACGCTCGATGACGGCCTGAATACGCTCATCGAGCGGTTCGGTCGAGGTTGTCGCTTGCTTGGTCATTCACTTCCTTGCGAACCCGGCACGGTCCGTTAGCCACATCCATTCTAGAAAACCCCGAGGTCCGTTCCAACATGCCAGCCATCCGACCGTTTCACGCCGTTTTCGCCGCTATCATCGGTTCGATCGCGCTGGCGAGCGGATGCGCGTCCGATAGCCCGACGGAATCGACCTGGGAGAAGGCGCGGTCGGGAGCGAACAACTCCGCGACCCGCATTCACGCGATCGAGTCGATCTGGAAGGAAGCGAAGAGCGGTCGCGGCTCTCTCGATGAGGCTCGGCGCCTCGCGGTCGACCTCGTCTGGGACCGCGGCGTGAACCCGGGCGCCCGATTCCGGGCGGCGGAGATCATGCTGGACGACCGGCGCCCCGAAGCGCTCGCCCACACACGATCGGTGATGCGGCTGATGCTTCCGACGGAGCCGTCGCGGTCGATCGTGGCGCTGTTCGCCAAGGAGGCGGGCGAGAACGGGTGGAGCGATCTGACCGACGCGTTGGTGCGCAGGCTGGCGATCGATGACGCCGAGTTGCCGCTTCGCCAGCGGATCGAGTCGGTTGCGATCATGGATCTCAATCCGACGAAGTCGCTCGAAGAGGCGGTGTTTGCCCAGTTTCTCACGCCGGATGAGCCTGACCTGATCGAACCCAACATCGGGTGGCGTGAGCGGGTTCGTTCTGCGGCGTGGAACGTTCTGGCTCGGATCGACCCGAGCGGCGAGCGACGGAACGTGATGCTCACTCGGCCGATGCCCGCGGAGGCCGACGCCGAGACGCAGACGCTGGTTGAAGACGTTCGCGCGGCGATGAACGAGCTCTCGGCCTCGCCGACGACGAGCATGGAATTCGACTGGCTGCGCTCGGTACGCGACGGGAGCGACGAGAACGCGGCGTGGTGGAGCGTCGCGGCTTCGGCGATCGACACCGTTTCGCCGTTGAATCGGCGTGGACTCGCGATGCGGCACATCGAGCCGATCCGCTGGGTCGCCGAGAATCGCACGGCGTGGCTCGGCGCGTCTCGGGACGAGCTGCTCGATGAACTCGCGAAGCGGCTTGATCGTCACGAGCACCACACGCGGACGGCGGAGCTTGATGTCACGCGGAGGCGCTCGCGCGAGCGACTGACCGACTGGCGCGACGTCATGAGCTGGGGCGACGCGATCGCGGCGTTGGTGGCGGAGGAAGCGGTTCACACTGAGGCGTTCGCCCACTCGATCTGGGCACAGGTGCAGCGCGACCGCGACGACACGACAACCGAGTACGGCGGCATGGTCGCGATCGCGAACGATGGCTTCTACCGCCCGGTGCTGTTCGTGCCTCGGCAGCGTGATCGGGTGAGCGACAATCGGTTTGTCGCGAGCAGCGACCTGCTCGCGGCGAGCGACCGGGCGCTTGCGCACTACCACATGCAGGTGCAGCGGAAGTGGAGCACCCCGTTCGCGGGGCCGAGCGGCGGTGATCTTCAGTACGCGGAGACGAGCGGACGAACAGCGTTCGTGTTCACGACGGTCGGGTCGGATGAGATCAATGTCGACTACTACCAGCCGGATGGGGTGGTGATCGACCTCGGTGTGATCAGCAGGCCCGGCTGACGTTCGATGACGCAGATTGCGGTGATCGCTGCGTTTCTGGTCCTCGCCTTCGAAGGCGAGGTGGATGCGCTGCGCGTCGGGCCGCTGTGGGCGACGCTGATCGCGTGGGCGTGGCCGATTCTGGGCGGCTTGGCCCTTGCTTTGGTGAGTCGTCGGGCAGCGCGTGGGCTTGATCGGCGTGGGGCTGCGCAGTGGATTCCGGTGATGCACGGCGCGGCGTCGCTCTATGTCCTCATCGCGGTGGCGAACCACGCGGTATCCGTCGTGCTGATTGGATGGCTCGGCGCCGCACGAGCGTTTGTCGGCGATCTGGTGCTGATCGACGAGCTTATTGCGCTGGCGCCGGTGGCGTTTGCGCTGACGGTTTCGTTCGCGGCGCGGTATCCGATCGAGCGGCGGATCAAGGAAGCGACGCTGTTCCGGCGGCTGGATGAGGGGGCGCCGATCCATCCGATCCCCGGGCCGGCACGCCACGTCGCGCTGGCGTGGCGCCACCAGGTCCTGTTCATGGCCGTTCCGCTCGTCGCGATCAGCGCGTGGGCGGAGACGACGGAGATCATCGTGGGGCGATACGGGCTCGGGGCGATGACGATGAGCCTCATGCAGCTCGTCGGGGCGCTCGGGGTGTTCGTCGCGGCGCCGCTGGCGATCCGCCACATCTGGGACACCGTGCCGCTGCGAGAGGGGCCGTTGTACAACCGGATCAGGGCGATGGCGACGCGTCACAAGGTGCGCATGAGCGGGCTGCTGGTCTGGCGCACGGGCGGATCGATCGTGAACGCGGCGGTCACGGGGCTTTCGCCGACGCTCCGTTACGTCGTGTTCAGCGATGCGCTCCTCGAACGATTCGAGCTGCCCCAGATCGAGGCGGTCGCGGCCCACGAGTTTGCGCACGTGAAGCGGCGACATCTGCTGTGGATGGCGGGGGGCGTGCTCGCGGTGGTCGCGATTGCGGGGACGATCGCGGGGTGGGCGGCGCTGCTGTTGCCGGTGTCCGGCGACGTCGGGTTCGCGATCGCGGGCGGGGTGACGCTTGTCGCGACGCTGCTCGGGCTCGGCGTCGTGAGCCGCCGATTCGAGTGGCAGGCGGACGCGTTTGCGGTGAGCGACTTCACGCGTCGGTACACCTCCGACGGGATTGTCGATCCGATCTCGATCGGTGAGATGTCGCGGGCGCTCGATCTGGTGAGCTCGCTCAACGGCATCCCACGGGACAAATTCAGTTGGCGTCACGGGTCGATCAGCGAGCGGCAGCGCCGTTTGCGCTCGCTCGAGGGTCGCCACGTCTCTCGCCTGCCGGTCGATCGGGACGCGATGATCGTGAAGCTGTGCATCCTCGTCGGCCTGCTGGCGGGCGGGGTGTGCGTTGCGATCGACGCGGTGATGGTGGGCGTGCTGACCGCGCCGCCCGCCTGATCGGGCGTACGCTGGACCGATGACACTCACCAGCACCGAGCAGCGGATCGCGGCGGAGATTGCCTCGCGGTCGCGCGACCTGCTCGACGACCTACGGCTCCACGTCGGCCTTCCGACGGGCATGAACAACAAGGCGGCCCTCGACGAGACGCGTGAGCGATTCACCGAGCGTCTCTCATCGCTCGGCGCGACGGTCGAGCTTGTCGAGGGCGACTCAAAGCCCGACTGGCTGCTCGGCGCTCAACTCGGCGCTCCGCCGCCGACGGCTGTGTGCGCACGGAAGCGCGGCAACATGCCGAGCGTGCTTGTCGCGGGTCATCTCGACACGGTGCACGACCCTGAGGGGGATTTTCGCGAGCTGACGGTGTCGGCCGACGGCTCGACCGCGACGGGGCCGGGCTGCGTTGATATGAAGGGCGGGCTCGTGATCGCGGTCGCGGCGCTGGAGGCGCTCGAGGCGTGCGGCGTCGAGGCGTCGTGGACGTTCACGCTCAACAGCGACGAGGAGACGGGGCCCTACCACTCCGAACGCGTCCTGCGGGAGCAGGCGAAGCTGCACGACTTCGGCATCGCGCTCGAACCGGCGTTGCCCGACGGGTCGCTCGCGATCGATCGGATGGGGTCGGGGCAGTTCATGATCGAGTGCCGCGGTCGGAGCGCGCATGTCGGGCGAGAATTCGCGAAGGGCGTCAGCGCGGTGACCAAGCTCGCGGAGTGTCTCGTGGCGGTGGGTGGGATGGCTGATCTCGATCGGGGGAGGATCGTTAGCGTGGGTCCGATCGAGGGGG
>PAKY01000098.1 GCA_002706885.1 Phycisphaerae bacterium | reverse complement strand
TATAATGGCGCCCATCTTTTAGCCGGTATAGCTCAGCTGGTAGAGCAACTGACTTGTAATCAGTAGGTCCCGAGTTCGACTCTTGGTGCCGGCACCATATAGATCAAAGGCTTGCAGCAATGCAGGCCTTTGTCTTTTCTGCTAGACGTAAAATTCGACGTAAAATTCTAACCCTCGACCGTAGAACGCCCTTCCCATCTAGGGGACAGAGCACTACACGGCGCTCCTATCTAGATCTAGCTCTACCATCGACCCTAGCGGCCACTATGCAGCCGGCGACACCGATACATAGCATGGTCATCGGCACCAGCAGGATGGCGGCCACAACACTATCCTGAACACCCCACTGGTAGGAGTCCTGGAGCAGCAGCCAGAATGCGCTTCCGAAAATGCCGCATATTCCGGAAGCGACCAGTGAGAAGATCAGCCAGTGTCTACGTATAGCCGTCAGCAGCTGCCGAGTACTGCAGTGAATCGCCCACAACAGCATTGGCACTGCAATCAGTGCCAGCAGCGCCGGGGCGCTCCTAACCGCCATGCCTAGGTGTCTGGCCTCCTCTGGCTGCAGGCTTGCCACGCTCCAATACGACCACACTGCGTAGCTGCTCAGTATCAACACAACGGCTAGCAGGATATAGCTCAGCGCGTGCGCTCTGGCCTCTGAATAATCTGACTGCATGATTTCCTCCTATGGCTACGTGGCCTTATCAATGGGGGCGGTCGCCCCTTCACCAGCCTGCGAGCTACAGCAAGAATCCCAAGCCTTAGGATCGAAAAATTTAATCTGACCAAAATGTGGTTGGATTAGCGCGCACAGGGCGTTTACGGCTCTCCATCATGCTTTCTCCACTGACTGGAGTCGCCATATGCCCTTTCTCAACAAACTCAAAACTTGGTTCGCCCCTAAAAAGCCCAAACGGAGCAAGCTGCTCGCCCCCCTGGTCGATCCAAGATTCGAGCACCCCGCCTATAAAAATATTCCACCCGAGTTACTGGCAGCAGTGGGCAACCCTGCAGGGCTTCGGTATCCACCCTACGACGAGGGATATTACGGTCTGATCTCCGGTGAGTTCTGCATGGGCAGGTTTCAGGAAAAGCTTTTCCAGAAGCTGAAGCGGCAGTCCGGCGTTTCACCAGAGGAGTACAAGTGCTACCTGGAGCCAATCCTGATCGCGTATGCAGAGCTGGTACACCTACTCCCGGCATCCCAACATCACCATCATAATTATCCTGGCGGTCTGCTGCGCCATGGCCTTGAAACCGCCTGCTTCATGCTCGACTGGATGGTGTTGACCAAATTTGATCACGAGCTAACCCCAGGTGAGGCCAGCAAGCGGCTGCGTCGCTGGTATGTAGCCGGAATCATCTCAGCGCTATTTCATGATGCAGGCAAGCCTCTGACCGATGTGCGCGTGATGAGCTTTGAGGGCGACAAGGAGTGGCATATGGGTACGAAGACCATCCACAAGTGGGCCGTCACTCATAACATCAGCCGATACTTCATCACCTGGATCAAAGATCGTTGTGACAGGCATATTTCGCATACCCCCTGGCTAATAGGTAGGTTCGTATCCGGCGACATTACGGAGTGGCTGATCGAGGGCGGAGAAGACATCTGGCAGGCACTACTGGATGCTGCCACCGGCCAGCCTGGACCTTTAACGCGAGCAGTCAAAATCGCCGACAGCCGCTCTGTTAAAGCGGATCGCGAGCGCGCTGGCCATGCCTTAGGCGAAGCCGATGCAAGCGTTTCTGTTGAACGTCTATGCGTGGATGCCATGCGCTTTCTATTGGACGAGAAGCTGTGGACATGTAATGAGTCAGGCTCGCGGTTATGGCTGACCACCGAGGGAGTCTTCCTCGCCTGGGGGCACGGCGCTGGCGAAATCATCCAACAGGTCGTAAAGAATCAGGCCAGCAACTTTCCGCGTGCTGAACAAAGCCTGCTTGCAGCCATGGAGCAGCATGAACTGATAGAGCGAGGGGCTGACGGCTCGCTCATCTGGCACGTCGCACCGCATGTACTTTTCAAGAACGACAAGGGTCCGTCCCTCCGCTGCGTTAAGCTACAACGCCCATACGAAATTTTTCCTGATGGGCTAAATGGGCTTAGGCCAATCTCTGCCACTATTGGCCGAGGCGAAGACGCGCAGGAACATCTAGCCTCCGCCAATTCCGCGCTACTTTTCGAGGCTCAGTCCAATACGGGAGAAGTGTCGACAAGTCCCTCTGAACAGCAGGCAAATGGTCCCAGCCAATACCCAGCTAACGAGGCAAATGTTGAGAAAACAATCCGCTCCAGCGTTCCCCTGCGGATCCCTCCACCGTTCATCGACCGCCTGAGCAACGAGGACGCGGACTACCTGCGCAGTAATTCTGGCCTGGCCAGCCGTCTACTGACGGATTGGGAGCGCAATCCGCGGATCCGCGAGCTTCAGAATCGGACATTCCTCCCCCTGAATGGGCTGATAACCGAAGCCGATCTGCCCGCACTCACGGAGGGAGGATGGCTCTGGCCTAATCTAGCCAGCAACAACGGTGAGCTGACTCGAATCCAGCGCGGTGAAACTGGCGTAATGCTCAATACCAGACTGTCGCTAATTTTCTGCCGCCTCACGAATGCCAAATGGCAACCACGGTGCCACGCCACCCTGCCAGAGGAGCTGCACAGTCAGGTGATTAGACGGGCCGTTGATCTGGTGCCGCATGCCCTTGAGGAGCGTGGACGCGGGGCGAAGGCATACAGTCTGTCGTTCTGGGCAAGAGATAAATTCCAGACCACCAACGGTCTCAGCAACGAGGAGACAGAGCGAGCAATTCTCTATGGCCTGGAAGCGGTGAAGATCAGCAACGAGAGGAAGTATTATTTTTCAGCGGGCATAGAGTTACAGCTCTGATATGAGCGCGCACATGATAGGCCACTGCCCGCCATGTGCGCTCAATACAAGACTAATTCGCCCCATCCCAAGCAACGAACCACGCATAAAATCGATACCCGGCATATCCGGCGGTGACGTAGCTCAGCACTATTAGCCACTCAATATCACCGCTTACCCCTGCCCGTCTCTGTAGCCAAAACAGAATGCCCGCGGTTACGTTGAAAGCCAGTATTCCCAGCCCAATCCCCAACAGCCGAAACAGCCGTATCCCCAGGCTGGGGACGCCGCCATCCCAGTTCTCGCTCAGGCAAAACGGGCAGTGGTTTCCACTTGGGGCATAGCCGAGAAGCCGCCGACTGTATCGTGCGCGCGGCACCATAGTTTTTCCGCAGTTATGACAGATCACGGTTGAGTGGCGCATGGGCTCCTCCTAGTTGGGGGTCGACTTACCTCAACCTCAACTACAACCGAGAAAACCCAAGCCCAAACGCGTTCAGACGCAGCACGGTTAGGCTCGTTGCCATAATGGAAAAGCTCCAGAGCTTTTCTACGCTCATGCCAATCAGTTCAGTTCAAATCCCCCCCGTGCTGTGGTGAACAAAACGGACTTGCTTTTTCGGTACGACTCCCCTTCCGATGCCCCTCATGTTGATGTGCGAAGTAGTGTAGAGCGCGTCCTCGACGAGATTGAGCAGTACCTGGGGTTACAGCGAGCGATGATTCAGGCCTACAACCAGGGGCTGGCCAACCAAACCGCGCAATGTATTGACCAGAGACGGACGCGCCTCCTTGCCCAGTCGGAGCGAGTCGCAGCGTTGGGTATCCCCGTGAAGCGACGGGAGGACGCGCCGAAGACTTACGCCGTTCCTACTGTCCAGAAGAAGGCGGCACCCAAGCTGCCCCCAGCGAGTGCTATGCCATTCAAACCGGAGCCTACCTGGGCCATGGAGCAGTACGAGCAAGCACTACGCATCATGCAAGACATGGCCGTAGTGATGGAGCGTAGCCCTGAGGCATTCAAGTCCATGAACGAAGAGGCGCTGCGGCAACACTTCCTCGTTCAGCTCAACGGCCAGTTCGAAGGCAAAGCCACTGGCGAAACCTTCAACATGTCGGGCAAGACGGACATTCTGCTGCGAGAGGCAGATCGCAACGTCTTTATTGCTGAGTGCAAATTCTGGAAGGGGCCCAAAGCCTTTAAGGAAGCGATTGACCAACTCCTCAGATACACCACTTGGCGGGATGGGAAGACCGCAATCCTAATCTTCAATCGCGGCATCGATACCACGACAGTCATGAACGGTATTGACGCCCAGGTAAAGGAACACCCCAATTTCAAGCGTGCCGTGAGCTGGTCTCATGAAAGCGGTTTTCGCTATGTGCTACGCGCGAACGATGACGCCGGTCGCGAGTTGTTCCTGACAGTATTGGTTTTCCATGTTCCAGCTTAATCCATCCCGAATAGATCAGCCGCGTTCCACAGCACGAAAAGGTGCAGACTTATTTAGGCCGTTTCTAGTCTGCACAGGCACAAAACGGCCAGAGGCGGACGATCTGCAAAAGAAATTCATACCACGTGCTGGAAGCGATGCAGTGAAAGCTGATGAATTCATTCTCTTTCCTGGTGAGTTATAACGCCGCATTAAGGTGTGAGCAACACTACCACCTAACCTAGATCATTGCACCGTACACACAAAAGCCAATCTTGAACTGAAATGCCAAGCGCTGGGAGTCACTCTTAAATGCTTTGTTATAAATCTGAACTCTATAGGTTTTGATTGGCAATTTTGTCGATAAAACCGGAGACTAGAGCCAGCGCCTTTTTGTTTTGGCTAGCCTGCCTATACATGCACGCTGCGCGCCCAAAACCCAAAGCAGGTTCCTTTTCCTCATGAGAAAAGAATGCGCTTGAACTAAATTCAAATAGAATACCTGCTACATTACGACCTGCATTTTTGTTTGATACATCTTGCTGCTCTCTAGCGAAATCTGTAATTGCTTTTTGTATTTCCATGTCATACAGACGCACATCGCTTGTTGCTGTAACTGCACCCTCAGGCAAGAGTACATCAGTCACATCCAGTGCTATCAAACCATACTTATTTTTACGATTTGCACCAATACGTGCATTTATCTGATTTGATGCTTCTTTCATACGAGAGGCTAATTTTTTCAAAGACTTTATACGTTTGCACTCTACATACAATCTGTCTTTACCAATAGTAACAACCACATCGCAGTCATCCGTTAGGTCGACTTCATAGCCGCCTTTGAGAAACCTAGAGGTAATGTTTAGCTCAAACGCGAAATCTCGTGCAGGGTCATCATTTTGTCCTTTTTTGTTCTTTATGATTGCTTCGGCACGCATAGTTTTACCAGACATAACATGCTTGATACGGTCTCTTAAGCCGTCGTGCTTACCATCCTTAAAAGTATTCCACAAACGGATGATCTGGCACGCTTCGGTCGCTGCTTGCATAAAACGATAGAAATCATCAATTAAGTCTCGTTCCGTAGGTGCTTTTGCCCCGGGGTTTACAAATGTTTTTAGCAGCCGCTCGTAGTCGCCCATCCGAGTGCTTTTATATGGAAAACCCATCTCTCTGGATAACCATTTACATGCTTCTGAGAATTCTTTTTTACGATCTGTAAAATTTCCGTGATACATTGCAGTTTTACTTACTTCTAACGTTGAGATATTCATAACCCTCCGAGCTCATGTGAATTATAACGCTCGCATTTGCGGATGGTTTGGAGCGCAGCGGAAACCATCCCGGCAACATGCGCTTGCTAGGCGATATTTTATGAAAGGCCTTTTGGTACGTGATGCTTTTGAGCTCCATTAATTAGATCCCCTAACGCATCACATCGTTCAAAGTACCTATTTCGCCACTCAATTTCTTCATCCGATGTTTCCGATGAATTTAGTATCTCTATGCCGGATATAAATTTCTTACGATTCTCTATGAAGCCTATAGTTTTTCCAAAACCCTTTCGGTACAACGAGACTAATTGTGGGGCGCCACTTGAAAGTTTATCTTCACCAGAATAGATGGCATTGCAAAATGAGCTAAAAACAGCCCTACTTGTCCCTCCCTGACTTGTAGCCTTCCAGCGCTCCGACCATTTACCCACGACTCTTGCTCCCGAGCCATCAATTTTTATTGCACTAGAAACTATAGGAATTGAAAGACTATCAACCGACCATGTAGATTGCTTCTTATTCCAAGCTATCGTATTTAATTTAAATTCCGCCTGAAGGCCAGCGCCTTCTCTTGCCCCATGAAATATACAAAATGATTCGCGAAATCCAGGAGGATAAAGCTCATGCGAGTTCTTTATGTGCTCAGCAACTTTTATAAAGCGAGTTTCACATGAGTCATTTACTCCAAATAGCCCGCCGTTATCAATAGCGTTGACTATTTGCCCCAATACCATCGAAGGAAATATTACGTCATTCACATATCCAAATATGTCAGGCGACGAATTAGATGAAAATGTCTTTCGAGCCATATCCCAGTGCGTTTCACCTGACGGGCCCCAAGAAATTCGGCTATCTGTGGCAAAATTAATCGATGCAGTCCCTCTTGAGTCTACGCCAACCCAAGCAACAAAAGTCGTCATGCTGTATTGACCTCCAATACTTGTTCGATTAACGTAACCTCAATTCATAAAGCGCTTTTCTAGTGCTTTTGTCACCGAGCAACTCCCTGACCACTCTCCAAAGTGCAATCATTGATTGTATTTTAGTGAGTGGGTCGAGGTGGCGTCCACCGGCTCATTTGAGCCGTGTGGGTTCAGGGTCATCTGTAACATTAACCATTTTTGTGCCAGCCTAATTAGGAAAAGGGGACAGCCTTATTTGCTGGCCACCGTCCGCTTCTGGCCTAGGCTGTGTGAAAACTCTGGCATCGACCTTGCTGTGATTTGATGGATTCAAATCAGCGGGGGATGCCGATGAAGCGGTTTATCCAGGGAGAGCATCGAGGCCAAAGCGCTCTACTTCCTGAGAACCTCGACGACTACGTGGCGGGCACCAATCCGGTGCGGGTGGTCGATGTGTTCGTCGACGAGCTTGACCTTGGCAAGCTGGGTTTCGATGGGGTGGTTCCCGCCGAAACCGGCCGCCCTGCTTATCATCCGCGCTGCTGAAGATCCACATCTACGGCTATCTCAACAGCATCCAGTACAGTTGCCGTCTCGAACGCGAAGCTCAGCGCAACGTTGGGTAAAAAGGGGACAGATTATTCACTGGGTGATCGTCCGCTTTTGGCCGGAAGCGGTCCCTGGGATTCTGGTTCATCGGTTGAAGATTAAGCCCAACGAGTACTGAAGACAGCTACTACCGATATCGGCTGCAGCTTCAACAACAGCAACGGGTGCATGAGCCGGGATGAACAGCCGTGAGTAGCTAGGTACCCGCGACAGAATTTGACGCTATGACAGCGTATTGTCCTCCGCATCCGCCTCACAAAAGGATGCTCGAAGACTGCTAAAGGCCTTGCTCCATTGCTGCCACCAGCTGTCACTGGCAAAAGACGGTGCTCGACGACAGAAATCGCGCACAGTGAAGGAGTGCTTCGTGCACTGCCCAAGATGCTGCTCGCCAGACCTTCTTGCCTGTCGAGCAACCTGACTAAACCCCCAGTCGCCAAGTCCATGCGTCCAAGATGCGCTGCCAGTGACATCATGGCAAATTGCTACTGAAAGGGTTAAATTGGTCATATAAGTGACGCCAACAAAGCGCACCTCATTGCCAACACAGGGAAGTAACTATGTTGCAAGCCAAGGACACCCTCCTGAGGCTTATTGCCCTACTGCGCCTTATACCGCGAGCGCCTGGTCGTATAGCGACCACAACCCTGCTGGAAAAGCTCAAGGAAGATGGTTTCTCAGTAAGCCTACGTACAGTTCAGCGCGACCTTGACCGGCTCTCTATCCCGTTTGCCCTGCAGCGTGACGAAAGTTCCCCTTCATTTCGCTGGAGTCTGTCGCCCGAAGCTCCTATTGATCTCTCGGCGATGGACACCCCTACGGCCCTGGCTCTGTACCTCGCGGAAAACCACCTGCAGCCGCTGCTTCCACAGAGCGTGCTGGACCAGCTAGGTCCACAGTTTCGCATGGCCCGTGATTACCTCGACAATCTGGAAAACAACGGTCTGGCACACTGGGCGCGCAAGGTTCGAGCGATTCCAAACGGCAAGTCCCTGCGGCCAGCACAGATCGCGCCATACGTCTGGGAGCAGACTTCCACTGCCCTACTGGAACGTAAACAGCTTCGGATCAGCTACCTAAGCCGCAGCAAAATCGACGTGAAGCAACTGCTGATCCACCCTGCCGGCTTGGTTTCTCGGCACGCCATCAGCTACCTGATCGGCAGCGTCGATGGCTACGAAGACCTGCGCCAATTCGCCCTGCACCGCATTCACCATGCTGAGTGCCTGGAAGCCCCTGCCCACGCCCGTAAAGACTTCGATATCGAGAGTTACGTCGTCCAGTACCTCAACACCTCCACAGCCATTGAGCAGGTGGAGTTGGTCGCCAGCGTTTCGCCGCAGATCGCCTGGCTACTTGGCGAAACTCCGCTGAGCACCGAGCAAAGCCTGGAACCGCTAGAAGGTAGCGATTGGCAGCACCTGCGCGCCAGGGTGCCTAATGACCAGGAAACAATGTGGTGGGTGTTTAGCTTGGGGGAGAACGTGGTGGTGAGTGAGCCAAAGCACTGGGCCACAGCAATCCGAGAGAGAGCCTCCCGCCTCGGGGCACTCTACGAGAAAGAAATACCCTCTGAGGTCCTAGCCCCGAATGTGTAAGGAGCGTTTCGTATGCTGAAAACTCAAGACATCTATCTGAACTATCTAGAAGCGGTGGAACGGCTAATCGTTGAGACTCCTCTGCCAGTAGACGAGCTAGGGCAGTTAAAGGAAGACCTACGCCACACCGAGCTGCTGATTCCAGTAATAGGTGCTTTCAGCGCCGGCAAGAGCAGTTTGATCAACGCATTTATTGGCGAAGACGTTCTTGGGGTAGGCCTCACTCCTGAAACGGAGCTCGCCACCGAACTTCGTTACAGCAGCGACCCGCACTTGTTGGCCCTGCGCCCGAACGGCAGCAGCGAGCGCCTTAGCGTCAGCGCCCTGAGCACCCTGAAGAGCCGGGCCGATGAGTTCACGCATGTGCAGCTGTACCTGGACAACCCACAACTCAAGGCACTTCCTTCTCTGGTACTGGTGGACATGCCAGGCTTCGGCTCATCGCTGGCCAATCACAACAAAGCCATTGGCTATTACCTACCACGTGGCGTGCATTTCATCGTCGTAACAAGCGTCGAGGACGGCAACATTACCCAATCGATGCTCCGCCAACTGGACGACCTGCAGACCTACGGCCGTGATTTCAGCTTCCTGTTAAACAAAATCAACCTCCGTTCCGATGAACAGGTCCAAGCCGTGTCGGACCTGGTCGATGACCAGATCCGCAGCAACTTCGTCACTTCACGCCCCCTGGTTACGGTTGGCCTCGATGGTGACCAGCGCCTGAAGGAAGTGCTGACCCGCCTCCAGCCTGAACAAATGGTGCGCCAGATATTCGAGGACAGGCTCAAAGACCTGACGCACTCGCTACTGAGCCAGATCAACCTCGCCCTGAACTCGTTGAAGAAGGATCAGGCTGAAAACCAGTACGCCCTGAGCGAGCTGGCCAAAGGTATTCGTCAAATCGAACGCAAGCGTGACGATGTACTGGAGGACCTCCGCGACCAGCAACTGGACCGCACCGTTGATCGCTGTTTGAAAACGGTGGGGCGCGAATTGGAAGGTGTGGAGTCGGAACTGGTGAGTGCGGGCCTAGCCGGCAATCAGGAAGCTTTCTCACGTATCGTTTCCGAGGTGGTACGCAGCTCGATGACCCGTTCCGTCAAGGATCAGATGGACACCCTCGGCCGTTCGGTGGTCGCTGATTTTGCCCAGGCCGTCGGCGATTTAGGCAAGAGCATGGGCCAATTCAACAACGAACTGAATTGGCTCGGTCAACTCACCGAACGAATCAATAGTAGCTTGCAGAAAACCGGTGAAACCCTAGGCCACTGGAGCGGCTCGCTGGCCGAGCGTAACGCTAAGGAACTGGAGCGTTTGAAAAAGGAATCCAAGTGGGAAGAGGGTCAGCCCTTGCCACGTGTGACCTATCAGGGTCTGGCCACTGTGTTGGCGGTTACCACTTCGGTGGTCAACCCGCTTATCGAGCTGGCAATCATCTTTCTGCCGAACATCCTGGCGTTCATCAACGAAGGTCGCCAGCGCGAACAACTGCGCCAGAAAATAGTTACCGAGGTCATTCCCTCGGTGAAACGTGAACTTCGGGATCGCTTGCCCGCCTTGCTCAGCGAACAGATGGACGCACTGGTGACACAGGTGAGCAGCGAATTCGAACGAGAAATAAGCGAGAAGCAGAGCGTGATCAACGAGATATCGAGCAATCGCCAGCAGACCGCCCAGGCCGCCGAACAACAGATCGAGCACCTGACCCGGGTCGGGGAAGCGCTACGGAAACTGGCCTCCGAAACCCTGTACGAGTTGCAAGCATGAATGCACAGGGCGTAATCCAACTTAACCAGCGCCTCCATCAATGGATGGAGCAATACAGCCCGGAGCTGGAGAAAGACATCGCCCAATGGATACGCAAACATGCGATCAGTCCGACCCACGACCTTGCCCGCTCGTTCAACCTGCTGGACGAAGAGCACCGCCTACTTCAAATCGGCGTGGTGGGACGGGTCAAGGCCGGCAAGTCATCTTTGCTCAATGCCTTGGTATTCGACGGTCACGCTGTTCTGCCACGGGCCGCCACGCCAATGACCGCCGCACTGACCACCTTAACTTACGGCGAAACCTTCTCGGCCCACGTACAGTTTTACGATGCCGCTGACCGGGCCAGTATCGAACAAAACGCAGCACGCTACCGGCAGCGCTTCAAGGAGGAGGAGGGCCTGGCCGCAGATACCCTACGCCAGCGCCGTCAGCGCAATGGCCAGCACGTCGAGGATGAACAGTTCCGCGCCGACGTGCACAAGGCGGCCCGGCGTGCCTTGCAGGGTGAGCACGCGCTGGTGGCCGCCCACGACCAATGGCAAAGAATCTGTGAGTGCAACCTTGACCTCAGCACCCTCGACAGCCTAGGACAGCTAGAAGCAACGGACCTAACTTCACTGGCCAGGCAGCTGGATGAATACGTCGCAACTGGGGGCGCCTACATGCCGCTGACCAAGAGCGTCGACATCTTGCTGCCCCTGCCCTCGCTGCGCAATATCAGGATCATCGACACGCCCGGTCTGAACGACCCGGTACAGTCCCGCGAGGAGCGCACGACCGTGCTGCTCAAGGATTGCGACGTGGTGTTCATCGTTAGCCCTGCCGGCCAGTTCCTAAGCGAGCAGGATATCGAGATGATGAGCCGAATTACGCAGAAAGAGGGGGTGCAGGAGCTGGTGCTGATCGCAAGCCAAGTGGACAACCAGCTATATGGTAGCGACATCCGTCAGCCCACCCTCAATGGCGCACTGAATAAAATCACTGAAACCCTCAGCGCCCACATGATCGACACCCTGCAACGCTTGAAGATCCAGCACCCAGAATTCGGCCGAACCTTCGATTGTCTTATCCAGAATGGTGCCGGCAAGGTGCTGCACACCTCGGGCATGTGCCACAGCCTATCAGTCCGCTTCGACGAGCAGGAGGGTTGGGATAGTAGCGAGCGCAAGGCCTGGGACAACCTGCAGTCCAACTACCCGGACTTCTTTACGCCTGACCATACCGAACGCTGCCGCGCTAACCTCGACCTGCTGGCGAACACCGCCACCCTACAGGACGTGCTGGAAAATGTTCGTGCGCAGAAAGACCGAATTATCGAGCAGCGCCGTGAAGAGCTGATCCGCGCCAAGTCGGCGGCACTTGAAGCATTTCGTGCTGACCTGCTGGCCTTCACACAGGCCAAGTACCATGAAGTTCGCAATGCTGATATCGAGGACCTGAAGGCTCAGCGCCGCAAGCTGGATAGCCTGATCACGGTGGCCACCTACGAACTGGACAGCATGCTCGCCACGTGCATTGCCGATTTCCAGGGCAAATTGAAGAAAGAACTCTCCAAGCGGCTGGACGCTGCCTATGGAAGCACGGGCTCGGCCGTTGACTGCGCAGGCGTTGAAACCCGCGAAAAGAAAGAAGTGGTGCGCGACAGCCTGGCTGCCAAGCTCGCCAACTGGGCGTGGGGGGGAGGGACGGAAACCCGCACCCATACCGAGTTCAAGTTATTCTGGCGCAAGGTGTATAACGAACTGGAACACTTCGCCGAGGAGGTAGTACAAAACCTCAGGGACGCGAGCGAGGCTCTGACATTCCAATTTCGTGAGCAGCTGATCCAGGAGTCAACAGGTGTCGCCAGGCGCCACCTGGGCGATGACCTCGATGCCGCACTGATCATCCGCACCAACCAGGGCCTGGTCTCCAACTTCAAGCTTCCGGCCTTCGAACTCGACACCCGCGATCTGCGAAAGCTCAAGCGCACCGGTCATCACCTGCTTGACTTAGAAGCTCGGGACTATCTCGACGAAGCGCAGCACCGCCTGGACGCGTTCAAAGGAGAGGCCAGCAAGCAGATCCGCCAATTGATCGCCGAAGTCAAGCACGCACTGCCCACCTCCTACGGTGACGCCTTCTTCAAGAGCATGCAGGAGCGCATCGCCCAGCTGGAGGAGCAAGTCGAAAACACCCTGCTCACCCTTGACCGCCTGCAACGCATGGCCAAGGAGCTGGAAGCCCTATGAACACAGACTTGTTTCCCGCAACGTTGTTGGCGCAACTGGACAAGCTCAGTCGTTTTTTTGTGTTGCGCCGCGGACCGCTGCACGACAGTATCGCCTCGGCGCTGCAGGCAGCCGATGCTCGTCACAACGCGATGAACCAGGCACACCAACACGACCTGGCGCGTCTGGAGTCGCTGATCCAGAGCCATGCTCAACTAACCGAGCAGCAGGCCAGCACCACCGCTGAACTTGACAGCACGAGGCAAGCCCTGCTTGGTGCAACGCACTCGCTTGAGCAGTTGCAAACCAAGCAGCGGCAGGATCAAGAGCAAGCCAAACTCCGCTTCGATGCCCTGTCGACCCAGAATTCCCGACTCGGTCAAGAACGCGATCAGCTGGAAGCCGCCCGCAGCACGCTTGAACAAACGCTGGAGATTACCCGCGTCGAGCTGCTGGCCAGCACCGAAGCCATCGAGTCGCTGCAACAGAGTCTGGCAGGTCACCAGCGAACCAATGCCGAGTTAGCTGAGAAATTCCAGGCATTACAACAACGCCATGGCGATACCTGGACCCGCTTCGAACTTATCTCCCGGTTACTGGCTGCCCGCCCGCAGGAAAGTGCTGGCCTCGCCCGCTTCCGAGAGCTGCTGGCATCCGACTACATGGCCTTTGCCGAGAGCGAGTCATCACTTGCCGCCGAAGCCAAGGCCCTGACGCTGTTGCAGTCGATTGAACAGGAGCTTGCGCTGCTGGTGAGTTTCCCTGACGTGCGCACGCGAACCATAGTCGGCATCGTTGGAGGGTTCAGCAGCGGTAAATCAGAATTTATCAACAGTTTTATCGACGACCCTGAGGTACGCCTGGCCGTCGGTCTGAAGCCGGTTACGGCCATTCCAAGCTACGTGCTAGCTACCGATGAGCGCATGATTCGCGGTTACTCAGCCAGCGGCGGGCATATCAATCTTGACGTCGATTTCTACAAAAACGTGTCGCACGCCTTCATCAACTCGTTCAGCTTCGACCTCAAGAGCTTGATGCCCTTCATGTGTGTCGGCGTGAGGATGAGACCTGAATGCCTTAGCGATATCTGCTTCATCGACACTCCCGGCTACAACCCACCTTCAACTGCGGCCGAGCACAGTCAGGGGGACAGACGCACCGCCGTACAATTTGCCCAACAAGCGGATTCGATTATTTGGCTTATCGGGCTTGATTCCAATGGTACCGTGCCAGACTCAGACCTCGAGTTCATCCAGCATATTGGTGTGGAAGGGCGCTCGGTGTACGTCGTGCTCACCAAGGCAGACCTCAAGGCCGAAGAGGACATTGACGACATCCTCGAAGAGGTGCAATACCGCCTCGATGATGAAGGCATACAGATTGAAGGCGTCAGTGCTTACAGTTCTACCCTGCGCGAAGAGGTCGCCTATCGCAAGGTACCGCTGCTGGAGCACTTCGCCCGCATCAACCGCTGTGGGAGCACTCAACAACATCTAGAGAAGCGTCTGGGCGAAGTGTTTGCCATGTATGGCGAGGCTATCCAGACGGATATCGCCGCGCTGAAGGCGCAAAAGGTTGCGATAAACGGACTTCGGCTGGATTGCCTAGAGTTCGGCGGCCAGGAGCTCTACGAGCGCATGCTTGCCCCAATTGATAAGCTCACACACAGCGTCGACACATCGTCTCTACAGGCCTGGCTAAAAGAGTCTCGAAGACTTCATGAAGCTTTCAACGAGGCGGTCCAGCAAACTGCCACAGCGTTGGACGCGGCCTATGACAGCATTAGCTCGGCCGTTGACTCCGCTGTTACTTAAACCAACAGTCAGGAGGACGTGGTGCTCAAAAGGCTGGACTATCAAGATCACCAACTGGATGTGGGGAGGCGTCACTAAAACCTGAATCCCCCTTTCCTCCTTCGCCATTGACGGGACTAATCCACCACCGGATAGCCCTTATCCCCCCGCAGGTTATCCGGGCTATCCATCATCAGCTCGGAGGTCGCGGCGCTAGCTTGCCCAGGACGTTTGTGCAGTCGCGCATTTGCTCACGGTTGATCGATCCATTTTAGTTAGCGCCGCCGTGGAAAAGCTGGTTGCGGAGGGTGTGAAGGCGGTTGAACAGCCCGCTGAGCAGCGACGACGTGTTGCCACTATCCAAGGCCAGTTGGGCTGCGCGCTTGCCACTGGCGAAGCGGCTTTTCCAGAATGCCTTCATCGACATTGCCGCGATTGTGATCCCAGAAGCTTGGAACACATACCGGTTATCTAACAGCACACCGATACTGCCGGAAAACTTCTGCCAGATCAGCACATCAATGCACTTACCCTCGTCAAGCGAACAAAGCTTTTACAGAAAAACTTTGAAAGTCTCTTGCTCAGAGAGGCGCTGGCGCTCGTCGATCTCAGTGGCATAGGCGGGCTCTACCCCTAACAGAGCAGCACTGTGTCGCATACCACGACACCATTTGTCGCGCAGTTCCGGCACAGTCTCTTCAAGCACAACGGAGAGACCATACATGCCGATACCGCTCCCGCCCCGCACCTTCATCTGCTCACATTGCCACTGGCAACGCACCTGCATTTTCACCCGCGACGCACTCCAGCTGGGAGTCGACTGGTTCAGTCACTGCCCGTCCTGCCAGCGCACCGAACTAGAAACCCGTCCGGCTAGCCGCGCGGAAATCATGCGGGAACGGCTGCGCCAATTCCTGTGCTAACCGAGAAATCGAGCGAAATAAAAGGAGACCCATCATGCTGAAAAATATTCTTGCTACTGTCGGTTTGGCTGTCGTGCTAAAAGCCGCTTTGGAACACTGCCGCGAGTTCCAGGAGTTAAAGAGAGGGAAGCAGGACGGTAGGAAACCAAGCACCTGAACGGCTGCGGATTTGCGTCTCTTTGCTAGCTACTTCTACTGACCGGCAATCGACATTAGGAAAAGCTGAGTGAGGTTCATCTGATTGAAATGACCTCATCCATCTCCACAGGAAGCTAACGAATCACCCCGCCCTGGCGGTGCCCTTATGGGAGCTTACGCCTTGTCTATGTCGTCTCCTCCAGAGATCATTCATGGTTCTGTGTCGGGCATGAGCTATTTCATCAGTTCGCACACCCAGGCAACGAGAGTGTCGAAGCCTTTGAGGCGGGCACGGTGGCGCAGGTGGTCGATATCCTGACTGTCGTCGTCCACGCGACCAGCGGTTTTACTTCGGCCTTCGCAAAAGTCCACGAATGCAAACATCGAGCGGAAACTGTTCCGCCGCATGTATAAGGCTGTCAGCGGCGAAGAGCTTAACGACAAACCAGGGACGCTATCTTCAGCCGGCAAGCGGGATAGCTAAGGAGAACCGAGCAGCCAACCCAACTGCGGGCATTCACGAACGTCCGCTTCTGGCCCAGAGTGTGTAAAAACGCTGCTAGCCAGTGTTCTATGAGCAACGACCCCTGTCGGTTGAGCGAGGACGCTGGTCAACGTCACAGAAGCGGATCAGTAGCGGATCAGTAGCGGCTCAGTAGCGGCTCAGTAGCGGCTCAGTAGCGGCTAGAAGTCTCCAGACCCAACCTGAGGAAATCCAGGGCGATCCTGTAGCGGTTTTTAGACCGACATCGCCTTCATCAGGTTGCTGGTGCCAAGGATGTTCATGACTCGCTTCAAGTTATAGGCGAGCACATTCAAGCTCATCTCCGCCCCGACGCCAGGCAGCCGACGCGTCAGGAAATGCGTTGCGCCCATCCATTGTTTGAGCGTCCCGAAGGGGTGCTCAACAGTTCGTTT
>PAKY01000097.1 GCA_002706885.1 Phycisphaerae bacterium | reverse complement strand
GGCCACGAGGCGGTCAAGGACGATCTGCTCGAAGACATCGCGCTGGCCCGGCGGATCAAGGAACTGGGATACCGCGGCGGCCTGCTCGCGAGCGGCGGCGTGTCGCGGTGCCGCATGTACGAGTCCTGGGCCGAGTTCAAGCGGGGTTGGAAGCGGATCTACACCGAGTCCGCGAACCGCCGTTCCGATCGCCTGACAACGGCCGGCTGGCGCCTGTTATTGACGGCCGGCGCGATGCCACTGGTCGCGGCGGCGGCGATGGGCATGGGGCTGTTCGTGGGCGGTCCGATCGCGGGCATCGGATTCGTGGTCGGCGCGGTCGCGCTCGCGATCATGATCGTCGCGATGTCGGTCCTCCACCGTGGGATCGAGGCGCCCCTCGGCGGCGTGGTGGCGGCGCCGCTCGGGGCGTTCGCGGTGAGTGGGATCCTGCTTGCCGCGGCGCGAGACCTTCGCAAGGGCGAGCCGACGCAATGGGCTGGCCGTTCGTACGTCCGAGAGGACCGCGCGAAGCGCCGAGGGCGGCCGACGTCGGAGAGCGCGGCATGAGGCTCAGGCGTTCCGCCAGCGGAGATGCGAAGCTCGAGCTCACGCCGCTGATCGACGTGGTGTTTCTCTTGCTCACCTACTTCATCTTCTCGATGATCCTGATGACCAGAGCCGACGTGCTCGACGTCAGACTCCCGACGCTCGGAGCGGCGGGACAGATCGATCCGGGCGTCGCGATCACGGTCGCGCTCACGTCAGACGGCTCGCTCGCGGTGAACGGCGACGCGGTGGACCTCGCGGGTGTCGCCGCGCGGATTACCGAACTGAGAGAGGCGGAGCCCGATGCGCGTGTGCTCCTGGCGGTCGATGTCAATGGCACAGCGGGTGACATGCTCCGCGTGACCGACGCGCTGCTGGCGGCGGGGATCAGCGACTTCAGCGTGCTCGCCCAGCCAGGCGGCGCCGAGAGTCAGCCGCGGACGCCCGCCGCGCCACCGACCGAGGCGCCGTGAAGTCGGGCCCGCTGCCAACGGCGTTGCGTCCGTTTCTCGCAGGGGTCGCCGGGGTCTACGGATCCGTCGTCCAGCGCCGAAACCAGGCGTTTGACCAGGGACGACGCGTCGTCACCCTCGATCGGCCAGTCATCAGCGTGGGCAACCTCACCGTCGGAGGCGTAGGCAAAACACCGCTCGTGACGTCGATCGTTCAGGCGCTGCGAGACGCCGGCCATGACCCCGCCATCGCGATGCGGGGATACCGCGCAGTGGGGGGGCTGTCCGACGAGGCGGACGCGTACCTCCGTCGGTTCGACGACTTGCCGATGGTCGTTCAACCGAACCGTGTCGACGGCCTCATCGACCTCTTCGCTCTCGAACGCGGGGCAAAGGCCGATTGCGTGGTGCTCGATGACGGGTTCCAGCACCGACGCCTCGGGCGACAGCTCGACATCGTCGCGATCGACGCCGCGGGCGTGTCGGTGTTCGACGACCACCTCCTGCCCGTCGGATGGCTACGAGAGCCGGTCGATTCACTGCGCCGTGCTCACGCCGTCGTCCTCACGCACGCCGATCGGGCGGATGTCGCCCAAATCGCGGCGATCGAACGTCATTGCAAGGCGATCAACGAAGATCTGATCATCGCCCGCGCGGCGCACGCTTGGGCTGGGTGCGACGTCAGCGTGCCGGGGCCACATCGCGGGGAGTTGCTGACCTCATTCGCCGGGCTCGATGTCATCGTGGTGTGCGCCATCGGCAAGCCAGAGCGTTTCGTCTCGCAGGCGGCAGGCGTCGGGATGCGCGTGGTCGAGTCAGTCAAACTCCGCGATCACGACCCCTACGACGAGCGGACGGTCCGGCGACTCGAACGCGTCGCGGGACGATTCCCCGGCGTGCCGATTCTGACGACGGACAAGGATTGGTCGAAGATCAGGCGGACGCGACTTTCGGAGCGCGCGACGATCTTCCGCCCGCGTCTCGAGATCGCGTGGCTCGGTGGGGGGGATGCGTTGGTGTCGAAGGCGATCGAGACCGTCCGCTCGTTCGAGCGAGCCGGCTGACCGATTTTCAGCTCTCGGCCGTCTCGGCTTCGGCGTTCTCGCCCTCGCCAGCCTCGGCCGCGGCGGCGGCTTCGGCCTCGGCGGCCTTCGCGGCGGCGGCGTCTTCCTCGGCCTTCTTCTTCGCGGCGGCCTCCATGGTGGAGGTGGCGCTCGCGAGGCTGTCCTGGGCAACCTTCGCCGCGGACTCGGCGTCATCGGCCTTGGCGAGCGCGACGGTGCGCTTGGCGTCGTTCAGCGAACGCTTGGAGGCGTTGATGAGCGGGGTCAGCGCGTCGGGGTCCTCCGCGTCCTTGGCCATCTTCTCGAGGTCGGCGATGGCTGACTCGATCGACTTGATCGCGGCCTTGCAGCGTCCGCGGGCCATGCCGGTCTCGCGGGTCGCTTCCCACTCGGCCTTGAGCTTCTCGCCGAGGAGCTCGCGGTGGCCGAGGATGTCCATGACGGTGTCGCTCGGGCGGGCGCCGCGGGCGAGCCAATCCTTGATCCGGTCGCTCTCGAGGTGGACCTGCTTCTCGGGGTCCTGCTCGACGGGGTTGTACCAGCCGAGACGCTCGATCACCTTGCCATCGCGCTTCACCCGCACGTCCACGGCGTTGATGCGGTAGAACGGGCGGTGCGTACGGCCAAGGCGCTGCATTCGGATCCGGACCACAGGCGACTCCAACAGAGCGGGGCGGCATAACCCCGGCTAGCTCGTCCTGCCCCGCGCGGTCGACCCGCCGAGGCCCTTTTTCGGTTCAACACGAACGGACCCGGGCCGCGGAAGCAACCCGTCCCGGCCCGGACCGCAACTCTTGCCCGCTGGCGGTGAGAAATCAAGTCGGGGGAGGGGATGTTCGGGGGCATACCGCGTCTGATTGGCCCCTCAATCGATACCGTGGACTGGGCTGCCCTCAGGGACACCCAGCGCCGAGTCTCTGGAGAAAACCGATGATGTCCGCGACGTCGAGGCGTCCGAAGGGCTCGGCGACGTCCGCCTCAGGATCGCCGGACTCAAAGAGCGCGAGAAACGAAGCGGCGTCCGCAGGTCCCGGCAACGTCGTCGTCGCTGCAAACGCCGAGATCCCGCCGTTGGCGTCGCCAGGGAACGCAGGGGGGCGAAGGTTCGTCGGCAGCACGCCATCCTCTACTCGAAGGTCGAAGCGTGCCTCATACCGCGACGAGCCTGACGCCTCGAAGTCAGCGAGTGTTACGGAGGTGGGAAGGTCGACGTCATCGATGATGTCCATGCCGACGGTCTGGAGCGAAACAATCGCGGCCGAGATCGGGTCGAAGCCGTTGACGCCGACGAGGACGAGTTCAATACGCTCGGATGTCCCGGCCTGGTGAACACGGATGTAGAAGTCGAGAAAACCGATCGAGGCATCGTCGACGCTGAAAGTCGCCTCCCGGATCGCGGTCTGATAGATCGCGGTCAGAATGTTACGACTTCCCGGTTCGAGGCTGTCAGGTTCGACACTCGCGTCATACACGACGCGCAGCTCCCACTGGGTGCCTGCCGCGAACGGCGCCTCAAGGACGCTTTCAGAGATGGCGCCGTTGGCAACGGCTTCGGTAAGACAGGGCTGAGCGACGGCGATTGGCGCCGCGAGAACGACGGGAAACAGATACAGGTTCATCGTGAAGACCCCGATGCGACACCCACGAGATTTGAGCATCATACAGCATCTCGGTCGCCCGATCCAAGAAGAATGATCGCGACGGCGACACGCGGTTGATCGCCGATCGGAATCGCCAAGGCCTGCGCCGAGAGGATCCGCTTTAATGAAGAGGAAGCCCCACGGGCCCGTGGCGGAATCGGCAGACGCGGCGGACTTAAAATCCGCTTTCCCGAAAGGGGAGTGGGGGTTCGAGTCCCCCCGGGCCTATTTGGTGGGTGGGTTGAGATCCGTCGTCAAGTGGCTCGCCGGTTGAGTCAGTGCACGATGATGCTGGCGAGGCGCCGGCTATCAGCGGGCGGTCCTAGCGTCCGGGGGTGCTGATCGACCCGCCGCAACACTCTCACGAGTCGTCTTCATCGATAGTTACCGGAATCCAATGCATTCCGTCTAGCCCGGCACTTATCCAAGCTTGCCGGAAGCGTTGCGAAACGATGAGGCCAAAGCTTCTTGGCGCAAGAGAACTACGTTCAAAGGTTTCAGCGATATCAAAGGGGCCGATTTTTTCAAGTTCAGTTCGAAGATATACGCCGGGAAGGTTCTTCATCGGACCGCGAGCACGCTTGAAGCGAACCGGTTCGTCCGTGTAACGATCAACCACCCGATCCTCAGTAATCGACATATGCAGCTTCGGAATTTTAGGAGATACGGGCGGCATCCGGACCGAAGATCCGAGCTCCCACCAAGGTTCACGCTTTCCCCAGGAAAGTACAGTGCGTTCGCTATTCTTTCCGTCGATGGAGTTAACGAACTGAATCTGTGAAAATTGTAGACCAACTAAATCAGCGCGTTCAAGTATAGTTCGGACGCGATTGGGGACGATGTCGCGAGAAAGCGCCGAGGTGATGTCGCATGCGGTATCGGCGGTTTCGGCGTCAATCTGAATTGTATCCGAGACACTCCAGCCAGTATTCGCGTCGAGTTCGTCCGGTGCGCACGAAAGCAGTTCCGCTTGTCGCAAATCGTCATCGCAGTATTCTAGATAATATACGACGGTATAGGTGTTTCTCTCAATAGGCTCGTCTGGGTATCTCTTTCTCCATCCGGCCGATGCTAGAATTTTGTCGATCTCCTGAATTCGAAAATCATCGTCATCTAGTGTTGTCTCCCATGATTGGCATCTTGGATAGTTCTTGACTCCACGTGGGTCGATGCTTACAAGTACCGACCATACGTCGCTTGAAAAATCCGTTGATTGCAGTCGTCGAATTTTATACTTACCGATCATGGGCGTCCGAATTCATGGTGTCAGAAAAGGGGCATAGGTCCCGCTTGTCGGATCAATGCCTTGTTGCCGAATCCATTGCTCACAGGCTTCCCATACCGTATTGTAATTGACAGAGTCGTCGGGGTACAAACGTTGCATCTCAGAATAAGTTTCTTTCATGGCAGTCAGATGTTCAGCAACAGTGAGCTGTCTGTGGCGTCGTGCCGTGTTGCCTAAATTAGCCTCTCGTATGGTATCCTTAAGAACTCGTCGGTAAATGCCATGGAAGGAGCCGTCGCCGCGTGCGGAATGCTTCGCAAACTCAAGAACGATGCTAGGCATGCTATCGATGTCGCCAGGAAATTCAAAGCCGGCAGCTCGTTTGAAAAGCCTAAGAAAATCACTCTTGGCGACGGCGTGATGCACCGCAAGAAACGCCGGGCCTCCAGCCCGTTGCAGGCGACCTCCGAAGACTCTTCGCAGTTCGGTGAATGTGGGCATGTCATCGACGCCAAGGCCGGCGCCGAATCGGCCGAAGAGATCTCGCTGGACGGCGTCGGCAATTTCCTTGATCGTCTTGCCGGCGAGGTCGGAGTCAGGGACGAGGCGGCCATGCAGCTCATCGTACTTCGCGAGCGACAATCGCGTAACTTCGAGTATGTCGTCTGCCTGATCGTCGGGGAGCGAGCGTCGTACTTGATCGAATACGTCGCCAAACTTTTCGCAGAATGCATTGGCGGCGTTGTGTACCCAGACGCCGTCGTCGCCCACGAAGTATGTCGAGTACTCGTCGACGCTGAAGTTGTAGGTGGTGTAGGGGGCGAATGGGGGCGCCCGTGCCAGATCGATGCCGACGACTCGAGCGATGCGCGATCCGGAGGCCAGCCTCATCGCCTCGCCGATGTTCAGCTCACGAGCGGCTACGAATTCGCTGCGATCGATCGAATAGATGGGGTGCTCGCCAGTGAGGCGTAACTCCTGAACAGTGTCGAGGACGAAAGTCGAGTCGTCGCTGTCTACCTGTTCAATCTGATACGTGATTGTATAGAGTTCGTTCGGACGCGTTCTGACCGTCTCAAGGACCTGGCGATATGCGGTTTCGCCGGTCAGTTCGCATCGAGACAGGACGTAGTCGCCGCTCCGAATGTCCTCGATAGGAACCGGCCCCTGTAGCGTCGCGATGGGAGTTCCGGCAACAAAGCAGAACTGTATCCCAGCAAGGCGGCCAGCTCGCGCCGCGGCTTGCTGTACAACCCGTGTGGACTGATTTGACGGTAGGAATTGCTGGAGCCGTCGAATCAATGAACCTGCAGAAGTGAGTCGGCCGCTCCGGATGATCGCCTTCGCTGCGGTCCCGGCGCCGGCAGTCACAAGCCCGACCCCGACTTCCAGCGCGACCTCGCCGACGATTCGGCCGGCGATCTTTCCTTTCTCGTAGTCAGGAAGCGCATTCCACCAATTCTCAATCGCCGTAAGAATTTCGCCTACGAGCGTTGCTATGTCGCCGTTGTAGGGGGCCAGTTCGTACCATACGGAAGTATCCCCCGCGAGTAAGCGGAGCCATCGGTCGTCCTCCGACATCGTTTCGTTGATCCACTGCGCGATGTCACGGGCCGCTGTCCACGTTGCGAGGAGTTGTTGTCGATCGCTTTCAATAAGAAACTCGTTCCATCCGCCGCCGATGACCCTGAATGTGATCGCGATACCGTTGTAGTGACGTGCCACATGCCAAACCGACGTGCATAGCGACTTGCCGTCCTCGACCAGCGCAGGTACGGTCTCCCATACGCCAGCTGCGAAGCCTTCTAGGAAGGCCTCTGGGCCGAAGCCAGGCGGATGTTCCAATTCGATCGGCAACTCAGGGACTTCGCCGAACAGCCCCGGCATTGCGAAGAGAAATTCTGCCGGTTCCGTATCGCCTAGAACGAGTCGGCCACCCTGAAGAAGCACTGGGTATCGGTTCCCATTCGGGAATTCGAACTCGACATCGTCCCCGTGAAGCTCGTTGATAAGATCGTCGTCGAAGTCAGGTAGAAACTCGAGTACGTTCAGATGGTATGGGTGCAGGGGGCCGGTCTCGGAACGTGCAGTGAGCGTGGGCGTATCGACGACGATCGTGGCGCGATCGAGATCATTCACGTCTACGGTGACGCCGCCGGCGTAGGCGCCGGTGTCCGGTACCCGTTTGAGTGAGACTGGCTCACCGTAGAGCCAGTGATCACCAGAGAAGACCGTGGCGTTGACTAGATCGTGCCCATCCTCAATGGGATCGTTAAAGTTGACGACGATTCCCTGCTCAATGTTGGCCCAGTTTCGACCTTCACCCTCAAGGACCACCGTGAAGGCGTCGCCGTTCGTGGCGATCGTCGCTTCGAGAGTGAATACCGGCGCGGCGCCGCCCGCCGAACCGGCGGGTGATGGTAGCATGCGTACGACAATGTCGGTGTACACCGGATCGTTTACGATACCGACGCTAAACATTGATTCGGAGAATCCAGTTAGCCCCGCGTCGTTCATCGCGGCGACGCGAACGACGTTCCAGCCGGTCGTGACCGGCACACCGCTCAGGAACGAAGAAAATGTTCCGCCGGGTCCGATCAGATTCTCGTCGTCCAGCTCATTCTGGTCGTCGAGTAGAATCTCGTCGTTGAGAAGGAGTGCATAGCGAGTCGGCATTTCGTAGTCATCAAGGGTCGAAAGCGCGTCGACAACCACGCCAGAGATAGCCAGGTCGACGAGAACGTTACCATCGATTGCGAGCCGGGCGTTGCTCGCTGTCACCATCACCGAGTCGACGGTCGGCGTTGGATGGGACACTTTGGGTTGACGAACGTAGTCATTTGTCCCGCTGTTGGAGGCCTTCAGCTGCGGAACGACGACGCCGATCTGTTTGCCTCTCCAGGACGCGGGGTCTCGGTCGTAGAACGTCCCTTCCAGCCCATCAGGGTCTGACAGAAGCAGTCGGTCATCGTCAATCGAGTAGAGCTTGAGCTTATAGTCGAAGTCTTCCTCGCCGCCCAAGTGCTCAAGCATGAGTGGGTATGCGTATCCTGCGGGCAGTGCAACCGTTGTCACGCGTGTGTGATTTGGCGTCACGATGAAAAATGCGTAGCCAGGTATCCGGACCGCCCAAGTCTCTGCGGGCGGCCGATTGTCGTCATAGAACGTATCTCCTATTTCGATACTCAGCCTTACGATGTCTCTCTCATCCGGGCCGACGCCGCCGTCAGCTGCATCGGTCGGGTCGCTTCCATTGTATAGCTCTACTCCGTCTGGAACGCCGTCGCCATCACTGTCGGCGACGTCAGGGTTTGTGCCTGCCGTCAGTTCGTCGATGTACACGAGGCCGTCAAGGTCCGCGTTCGAGTTCCAGTCGTCCGCTACCAAAGGATTGGAACCGATCTCGAGTTCCCATCGATCGTCGATGGCGTCGCCGTCGGTGTCACGCAAAGTCGGGTCCGTCCCGATCCGGACTTCTTCAACATCGGTGAGGCCGTCAGCATCCTGATCGTCAACCTCGTCTGTGTCATCAATCCCGTCGCCATCGGTGTCGCGGCTGATCGGATCGGTCCCAAGCGTGAACTCCTCAATGTCGAACAGTCCGTCAGCGTCGGAGTCGGCTAGTAGTGGATCGCTCCCAAAGTCCAATTCTTCTGAGTCGGTCAGCCCGTCGAAGTCAGAGTCCGGTAGGAGCGGTGAACTCGGTCCAAATGCCTCGATGGCGTCGATGATCCCGTCGAAGTCGCTGTCGGGTTCATTTGGGCTGGTCCCGAACTCGAGAACCTCAGCGGCGTTGGAAAGCCCGTCGCCGTCGTTGTCCTCGTCGCCATTCAGTGTGCCATCCATGTCGTAGTCGGCGTGGAGGTTGATGGCGTCGGTCATCATGACCACGCGCTGCAGCATGTCCGGGAGACCATCGCCATCCGAATCGATCGGCTCGCCGGTGGGGTAGAAGTATGGCTGCGGAAGGAGGGGGTTTGGTTGAAACACGTCATACACGCCGACCGCGGTTCCACGCGGTATCCGCAGGCGTGTTTCGAGGAAGTCGCCAATGCCATCGCCGTCCGAATCCGGTAGCAGTGGATCAGACAGGCCGGTGAGCTCGTCCCAGTTCGAGAGGCCGTCTCCATCTGAGTCTCGGCTGAGCGCATCGTGCAAACCGAGGCAAGAGCTCCTGGTTGACGGCGACGGTGCGCAGAAGCCATCGAGCATCGAAAGCGCTGTTTCAAGTGTTTGCGATAGGCCGTCGCCATCGTCATCGACCTGCGACGCGGCGAGGGGGTTGAATTCACCCGGCAGCGGCGTCAGTCCGAGCGCGGTGACGCTCGTCTGCAACGACCGTTCGGGGCCGTCTTTCGTCGAGTCGGCGTCGGTATCCGCGCTGGTCGGGGACAGTCCAAGAAAGGACTCCGTGAGATCGGAAACCCCGTCCTCGTCGAAGTCCAGGAAGTCAAACAAGTCGTTGGGTGGGATGCCGTTGGAGTCCCGTGCGAGTGGGTTCAGCCCGACGCTACGTTCCAGCCCGTCGGGGACGAGGTCGCCATCGGTGTCCCGTCGCAGAGGATCGGTATCGCCGAGGACTTCGTCGCCGTCAATGAGGCCGTCGCCGTCCGTATCAAGGTCGCCGGGATCCGTGCCGCGGCTGATCTCCTCGAGCGAGGTCAGCCCGTCGCCGTCGGGGTCCTCGGCGTCGTCCGGTACGCCATCGCCGTCCGTATCGGCGAGAATGAGGCTCGTTCCGGCCAAGACCTCGTAGCGGTTTGGCAGAGCGTCGCTGTCAAAGTTTTCGTCGCCGTCGCTGAGTCCATCGTTGTCGCTGTCTTGCTGGTTGGGATCGGAGAGTCCAAGGGCGAGTTCGAGTCCGTCCGGAAGGCCGTCGCCGTCGGTGTCCGCATTCAGCGGATTGGTAGCGAACAGAAAGACCTCCGAGGCGTCGTCGAGACCGTCACCGTCGGTATCCGCAAGCAGCGGGTCCGTGCCGAGCGTGCGTTCGATGAGATCGCTCAGCGAGTCGCCGTCGGAGTCGCCGTCGAACGGGCTGGTGCCCGAGAGGATTTCCTCGCCATCAACAACGCCGTCCCCGTCGCGATCCTCATCGCCATCGAGGATGCCGTCGTCATCGCTGTCTTCGTCAGTGGGATCGGTCTCAAGTAGTAGCTCGCCCCAATCGACCAGTCCGTCGCCATCCGAGTCCTCCAAGCTATCGAGAACCCCGTCCCCGTCGGAATCACCGTTCGTGGGGTCCGTTCCAAGGATGATCTCCAACCGATTGGGAATCAGATCTCCGTCGAAATCCTCGTCGCCATCAATAATGCCATCGAAGTCGCTGTCAGCGACGAGGGCGCTGGTCAGACCCAGCGCGATCTCGGCGCCGTCCGGTATCCCATCGTGGTCGGTGTCGGCGTTCAGCGGATCGGTGCCGTAGAAGAGTTCCTCTCCATCGCTGAGCAGATCGTCGTCGGAGTCGATCGCGAGCGGATCGGTCCCGGAGCGGACCTCATCCGCGCTACTAATGCCATCGCCGTCGTGATCCTCATCGCCGTCTGGAATGCCGTCCCCGTCGGTGTCGCCGTTCGCGGGGTCGGTCGAAAGCAGGACCTCGGCCCGATTCGACAATCCGTCTGCGTCGTGATCTTCTTCGCCGTCTGGCGTTCCGTTGTCGTCGGAGTCGCTGTCTACCAAGCTTGTCTGAATGTGAACCTCGACCGCGTTGGGCAACCCGTCTCCGTCGAAGTCTTCGTCGCCGTCCGGCACGCCGTTGTCGTCGCTGTCGCTGTCCGTTGGGCTGCTGATCCCGACGTGGACCTCGAGTCCATCTGAAAGACCATCGTCGTCGGTATCGGGGTTCGTCGGAACCGTGGAGCGCAGAATCTCATCGCCGTCGCTCAGGCCGTCGTCATCGGTGTCGGGGTCGAGCGGATCTGTTGCGTAGACCGTCTCGAGGAAGTCGCTCAGCCCGTCGTGATCCGAGTCCGGGTCATTCGGGTCGGTGCCACGGAGCACTTCTTGGGCGTCGGAGACGTGGTCGCCGTCGGTGTCCTCGGCGCCGTCGGGGACGCCGTCACCATCGGTATCCGGGTTGGTGGGGTCCAGGCCAAGCAGCGCTTCACCACGGTCGATGAGGCCGTCGCCATCACTATCCTCATCCCCATCGATTGTGCCATCCCCGTCGGTATCAGCGTCGAGCGGGTCGGTTCCGAAGTGATGCTCGAAGCCATCGGGTAGGCCGTCGTTGTCGGTGTCGGGGTTGTCCGGATCGGTTTGAAGGAGGCGCTCCTCGAATTGTGTGAGGCCGTCTCCATCGACATCGGATGTCGCGGCGGTAAACAGTGAAACGCATTCGATCGCGAGGAAGGCATCGCCGCCACCGAGATCGACGAAGGTAAGAAAGAACAGCAAGTCGGCGGTCGTCAGTTGTCCGAACGGAGATGTCTTGTCAAGGTTCACCAGGACTTGGCCGTTGGTCGGATTGCCTCCAAAGAACGATTCGAACGCGTCACTTTGTCCATCGTCGTCTGAGTCTGGATCAAGCGGATCGGTATTGCCGGCCGTCTCTTCGCCATCAGACAGTCCGTCCAAATCGGAGTCTGACCGTACCGGGCTGGTTCCTGTTGCGATCTCTGCAGAGTCCGAGATGCCGTCTCCGTCGGTATCGCTGGCGTGAGGATCGGTACCCAACAGTTCTTCGTCGCCGTCGGTGAGTCCGTCCATGTCGCTGTCGATCGTGAACGGATCGACAACGAGCGAGCTCAGCGAGATCTCAAGCGAGTTCAAGCGGTAGTGTTCTGATGTATCGTCAGCGACGCCGTCCACTCCCTCTCGCAAGCTGCCCATCACGAAGCTGATTGCCGAGGTCGAATCGGGAGATGTGACCGTCGCCAGTTCGATGCCCGATCCGACATCGTGCAAAATACCGCTCGCGTCGCTGATCGCCTGCAGGCTTATCGCGGCGGTTTGCGATGTCGCGTCGTCGGTGGGGAGGAGTCGAAAACTGAGGCTGACCGCGCCGTTCGGAATCGATCCGACGTTGTCGTCGAGCACGCTTTCATGGCTGATCGTCGCCAGGGCGCCGGTCGCGTCTCGATCGCCTGATATCGTGCCGATCGAGCCGTCGGCGTTGTCGCTCAAGGCGATTCCGACAACCCGATCACCGATCTGAATCGCGAAGAACGGCTCGTGGTCCGCTTGTAGCGCGACGTAGTCGATTGTGACATCAATGGTTGTCTGCGATGTCGGCGTTTCGTCACGGAGTGGGAACTGGAGCAGGACTGAGCCGACCGCATGATCCGCGGCGTAGAGGTCGACCGATGTCCCCGTCGAGGTCGTCCCGCCCGTCGGGAAGATCGCGGATTCGCCGAAGACGGCGGCCAGGAATTGGAGATCCGACCCGGTCAGGTGCGCAAACGACAGTTGTTCAAAGACATACCCGGGGTTCGGCTGATCAGTTAAGCTGTTCAGATTGAGCATCACTCCGATCGAGTGAGCGGCGATTGTCTCGGCGGCGCTGTGGGTTTCGGAGCCGCCTGATACCAACAGGAGGGAGATGGACTCGAGCAGTTCCTGTTCGATGGCGGGCAATTCCGGCGTGTCTGCGGATGTGCCGGCCGCGTCCAAGAACGCGGTCATCGAGTCGTTGAGCGTGTTCGCGATCTGCGATGCTTCGCCGTCGTCGAGTCCGTCATGGAGCGTTGACAGAATGGTCCGAATCGTTGCGGCCAGTTCTTCTGATCGAAGCTCCAACTCGTCTGCTCGACCGTCGCCAACATCTGATTCGAATGTTGTGAGGCTTAGGTGGTGTGCAGAGGAGGATCTGCTTTCTGGCGTACCGATACAGAGCGTGGGGATGAGAGCGGCAGTCGTCGCTAGTGCGAAAAGGAGAAAGAAGATACAAGCGCGATGTCGCATGACGAGGTGCCTCTCATGGTGTCGGGGCGCAATTGAATGTGTGAACGTGCAGATTAATCGAACAGACCACGAAAGCCACGGCGAAAATCAAGTTTTTGTTCGCACATTGTTGTGTTATCTTTAAGTCGTGTCACCGTCGTGTTTTCCGATTCGCGGACGGAGTGTGTGACATAGTCCTGTGTCGACGGATGCGTTATCAAATCGGCGGCCGTGATCAGTGAGCGGCTTACTGGACGCTGTGAGCGGGCGCTCGTTGCGAGCGTGCTGTAGCCGCTGAATCAGTGGGCTGAACGTCAGACATGGGGGGGCGCGGGCAGTCTGGGGGCTCGGATTCGGCGCGCTATTCAGCGTTCATGCCGTTGCCATCTCGATCTGCTTGCCACTCGACTCCGCCGCTCGGATCCGACGCGCGGGTGCGAACGAGTTCGGCCGTTCGTTCATCCCACAGCCCCCGCCGGGCTTGCCACACGGGCAGCAGGCCTGCGGGAGGGCGCTCTCGCCGGCGACGGTTGACTTTGTCGACGCGGCGAACGTGCTGGGCTTGCGTTTGAAGACGCGGCCCTGGCCCTTCGGTCGTCGATGGGCGCGTCGGCCTTCGACATCGGGCGCATGGCCTCGACTACCTCGCCATCGGCTTCACAGACGTACTCGTAGATGGGCATCGGGTGAACCCCGGTTCATCGGCGTCGGCGGCGGCGGTGATAACCTACACGGTGAATGGGCATTCTCGGAGGTTTCCATGGCGTTCGACTTCGATGGCAAGGTTGTGGTGGTGTCGGGCGGGACGGGGGCGCTTGGGACGGCGGTGGTCGAGCGGCTGCTTGGGGCCAACGCGGCGGTGGTGATCCCGGTTCGCGAGGAGCGAGAGCTCGAGCGGTTCCCGTACCGTGATCACGATCATGTGACGCTGGAGATGAACCTTGATCTGACCGACGCGGACGCGGTGAACACGCTTTACGGGTCGGTGCGCGACCTGTGGGCTTCGATCCACATCGCGGGTGGGTTCGCGATGGGGAGCGTTGACGCCGACGACGCGCCGGGGCAGCTCGAGAAGATGCTCGCGTTGAACGCGACAACCTGCTTCCACTGCTGCAGCGCCGCGATTCGTTCGCTCAAGGCGCACGATCCGAGGCCGCGGACGCGGGGGAGGATCGTGAACGTCGCGGCGCGGCCTGGCGTCTACCCGCGCGAGGGCAAGGGGATGGCTGCGTACACCGCGAGTAAGGCGGCGGTGGTGGCGATGACCGAGGCCATCGCGGCGGAGGTCGCGGAGATGGGGATCTGGGTGAACGCCATCGCTCCCTCGATCATGGACACTCCCGCGAACCGCGCCGCGATGCCCGAGGCCAACCACGACAACTGGCCCAAGGTCGAAGAGGTCGCGGAGACGATCGTGTTCCTGGCGTCGCCGTCGAACATGGTGACGACGGGTGGGGTTGTGCCGGTGTATGGGCGGAGTTGATGTTCCGGCTCGGCATCCGGCATCCGGCACTCGGCATCCGTGTAGCGATTCGGATGCCGGGTGCCACTTCCCCTATCCTGTGCTGTCACAGGAGGCTCTCGCATGGCGACTTCGCTCGGTAGCGCGACAAGCGAGCTCGAGAAGCTCGATCGTTGCTCGGATCTGGACCATCGACCGCGTGTGCTGCTCGGGAAGATGGGGCTCGATGGGCACGATCGGGGGGTGAAGGTCATCGCGCGGGCGCTGCGGGACTCGGGCGTGCACGTGATCTACAGCGGGCTGTGGCAGACGCCGCAGAGCGTGGCGATCGGGGCGCGTGACGAGGACGTCGACGTCATCGCGGCGAGTATGATGAGCAACAGCCACCTCGCGCTGGGCCCGCGGCTGATGGAGTCGCTCGCGTCGGTGGGGCGGCCTGACGTTCCGGTGTACATGGGCGGGATCCTTCCACAGGAGGACATCGCCAAGCTCAAGGACCAGGGCGTCGCGCGGTGTTTCCCGACGGGGACCGGGCTCATCGAGATTGTCGAGGCGGTGCGTGAGGCGACAAAGGCTCGCGTGCAGACGCTGACCGCTGGGCACGCGACGGCGCAGCTTGCGCGGGACATCTCCATCGTGCATGACGGTGGGGAGGTTCGGAGCGGCGTGAAGAAGCGTCGTCCGAAGCGGGTGATCGGTGTGACGGGTTCGCCCGGCGCGGGGAAGAGCACACTGGTCGCCCAGCTCGTTGGCGAGCACACGCGGCTGGCGGATCGCGAGACCGAGCGCGGGCTGGGGCGGTGCG
>PAKY01000096.1 GCA_002706885.1 Phycisphaerae bacterium | reverse complement strand
CTCCGCGCCGCGCAGGGCGAACCCGCCCTCAACTTCGCTTCCCCGTGGAAGCCCGTCGACCGCTCCGCCCGCACGCGCCAGCTCGTCCTCGCGGGCGTCTTCGGCCTCATCATCCTCGGCGGCCTCGGCTGGCTCTGGGCCGACGGCGCCGTGCGATCGATCACACGCCAGATCGACCCCATCACCAAGGAAGCCAAGGGCCTGAAGTCCCGCTACGACGAGCGACAGATCGAGCTCGGCGCCTGGCGACACCTCGACGCATGGGCCCGCCCAGAAGTCGATTGGCTCGCCCACCTCGACCGCGTCACCGACGCCATGACCCCGCCCCCCGACATGCTCCTCACCGAGATCTCGGGCCGCATGGAAGCCGCCCCGACCTTCAAGCCGGGCCAGCCGCTCCAGGACGCCGCGTCCTGGGCCCACGTCCAGCGCGGCACGATCCGACTCTCCGGCCTCGCCGCCGACCGGGATCTCACCCAGTCGCTCCGCGCCAACCTCCTCGCCTCGCCGACCTACGCCGTCCACGCCCGCGGCCCCGAGACCGACGGCGCCTTCCAGCTCGAGCTCACCACACCCGACACCACGCCGATCGATCCGCCCACCCCAGCGAGCGATGAAGTGGGGTCGTCACGATGAAGCGCCAAACCGCGATCATCGTCGCCGCCGTCGGCGCCGCGGCCGTCGCGCTCGTCGGCTGGCTCGCCGCCGACAGGTTCTACTTCACGCCCGCGGGCGACGCCCGCGAGCGCCTCGAGAAGAGCGAGACCGCCGCCGCGTCCTACGAGCGCGGGCTCATGTCCCTCGCCGACCCGCGCGAGTTCCGCAAAACCATCGGCGCGACCATGCTCGCGAACGACCCCGAACGCGTCGACCACCTCCTCCGAACCCTTCTCAGCGAATCCGCGGAGCGAGCGGGCCTCGCTTCCATCGTCGTCAGCAACGGACGCCCCGCCCGCGTCGCCAACCCCGCCACCGACCGTGGCTCCAAGCTCGCAAGCTCCGTTCGCAAGGCCATCGAGAGCGGACCCGCGTTCTACGCCGTCCGCTCGCGCGTCCAGGGCGACGGCGACCTGAACGCCGTTACACGCGCGATCGCCGTCCTCCAGGCCCAACCGTGGATCCACCGCATCGAAGGTTTCGAGATCGAGCCCGCCAACCGCGACCGCACGCGTTTCTCCCTCAAGGCCGACGTCTCCACCGCCTTCATGCCGGGGGCGCGCCCCAAGGACGCCCCGCCCCCGACCGTCGCCGACGCGAGCGAGGCCCAACTCGCGATCGCCGCGCGCGTCGCGCAGCGAAACCCCTTCGTTGCGCCGCCGCCGCCGCCCGATCCCAAGCCCGAGCCCGTCAAGGCCGCGCCGAAACCTCCCCCCACGGATCCCACCCCTCCGCCGCCGCCATACGACAAGTGGCGCGTCGTCGGAGTCGTCGGAATCCCGGGTGCAGAAAATTCATGGGAACTTCTACTTTCGCGCACAGACGGCGTAGTAACGCGAAGTGTGCGCAAAGGCGATGAGATCCTCGATTTGCGCGTCGAGAACATCACCCCGAACGACGTTTTATTCGTATCAGGTAACACCACCACCCGCGTGCTCGTCGGCCAGACCCTGGCCGAGCGCACACCGGTCGGTGGTTAGACTCGCGAACGTCGCGACCGCGGGGGCGGGCGTCGGCGTGTGGAAGGAGCCTCAGGCGTGGTAGAGAACGCTGCACAGCGGAGCGTGATGCTCGGCATCGCCCTCGTCGCAATTGCTGGAACCCCTGCTTCGGTGTACGCGCAGGCCAGCGCACCCGGCGGTCCAACTGATGCGCCCCAGGTGAACGCAAGCGATCAGGCGCCCGAGCCGCGCATGCGCTTCCAGTTCAGCGAAGCGCCCTTCGGCCAGGTCATCGACCTGTTCAGCCGACGCTTCGAACTCCCGGTCATCCGCGAGGCCGACGCCCCCAAGAACTCGATGACCTTCATCAGCGCCGAGGACTACACCCTCAACGAGGCCCTCGAGATCCTCAACCTCAACCTCGCCCCTCACGGCATGCGCCTCTCCCGCGAGGAAAACTTCCTCTACCTCCGCTCCCTCTCCGACGCTGCGCGCAAGGCCATGCGCGTCACCGACTTCAGCCAACTCGACGGCATCGACCCCACCCAGTACGTCTCCGTCACCGTCCCCCTCAACAACGCCATCGCCGCCACCGTCGCCGAACAGGTAAGGCCGCTCCTCAAGGAGCCCGGCATGGTCACCGCGGTCCAAGCGCAGAACATGGTCGTCCTCGTCGAGACCGCCGCCCAGGCCCGCCGACTCCGCGACGTCATCCAGCGGATCGACGACGTCCGCCCCGTCGACTCCGAGTACAAGGTCTTCCGCCTCGAACACGCCGAGCCCAAGAACGTCGTCGGCGCCCTCAAGGGCCTCGTCGGCCAGCGCATCCAGAAGCAGATCATCGAGAAGGACGGCTCCGTCCGACAGGTCGAGGAAGTCGATCTCGCGGGCCTGAGCATCGAGCCCGACGAACGCACCAACTCGATCATCGCCGTCGGCTCCTCGAGCCGCCTCGAGACCGTCGAGGAACTCGTGGCGCTCCTGGACATGCCCGAAGGCGGCATGGGCAGCGCAGGCGAGAGTGCCCTCCAGACCTTCCCCCTCGAAACCGTCACGCCAAACGACGCCAAGCGACAGATCGAAGCTCTCTTCAAGGGCATGCCCGAGAAGCGCCGCCCGACCGTCCTCGCCCTCGACGAGGTCGGCAAGGTCGTCGTCGTCGGCGAACAGGGCCTCATCGCCCGCGCCGCGGCCCTCATCGAACAGCTCGACCCGAACGCCTCCGACGCCGCCGCGAACACATCCTCCACCGCGACCGTCATCGAGCTCGAACACATCTCCCCGAGCGAAGCCGAACAGGTCGCGCGCCGCATGCTCAGCCCGCGCCAGGCCCAGATGGTCAAGACCGCGCCCGCCCCGAGCGGCGACGGCCTCCTCGCCACCGGACCCTCCGCCGACATCGAGGCTCTTCGAGCTCTCGTCGAGGCCATCGACGTCGCCGCCGACACCCGCCGCGAGATCACCCGGCTCTCGATCGACCCGGCGTCCCGCGACCGCGTCCTTGCCGAGGCCACCCGCCTCGACGCCCTGACCGACGAAGCGACCGACGAACCCGTCGAGGTCCTGACCGACGCCAACGGCGGGGGGGGCACGCTCATCGGCTCCCGCGAAGCCGTCCGCCGCTTCGAGTCCCGCGTGCGCCTCGCCGAGGAAACGCTCCGGCCCGCGCTCGAACGCCGTGAACTCTCGCCCGAGCACATGCGACCGTCCGATCTCGCGAGCGCCCTCCGCCGCCTCGCCGACTCGGTCCTCCGCGACCCCGATGACCGCTCGTACCGCGCGCCCGACTTCCAGCCCATCGACGAACTCGGCGTCCTCGTCGTCCGCGCCACGCCCGATCAACTCGACCGCGTCGCCTCCCTCGCCGACACCCTCGACGCCCCGGGCCTCCCCGAACTCCGCGTCATCGACCTCGACCGATCCGACAAGGGCTCGAGCGGCGCCATCGAACGCGCCAAGTCGCTCTACGCGGAGCAGGCCCCCCTCGCCACGCCGGGCGGGCTCGGCCCCGTCCGCGTCGACATGGACACCGCCGCGGGCAAGGCCATCGTCCGAGGCCCGCGCGACGGCGTGCAGCTCTTCGACCGACTCCTCCGCGACGCCCGCTCGCTCACGGCGCCGCAGCGGGAACCCCGCCTCTACACCATCCGCCAGACCGACGCCGAAGGCGTCATCCCCTCGCTCCGCGCCATGCTCGAACAGGCCGGCCCGATCGATCCCGCCCGAGATGCCGCGTCGCCGACCATCGAGACCGCCGCCGGCGTGGACAACACCCTCCGCGTCGTCGCCGACCCCGCGCAGCACGCGCGCATCGCCGAATTCATCCGACTCCTCGACCGCCCCGACACCACCTCCCGCACCTACACGCTCGACATCGCCAGGCCGTCCGAGCTCGCCCAGCAGCTCCAACGTCTCGCCCGCCCTCTGCTCACGCCCGACGACGGCTCGCCGTACCGCCCGCCGACGATCGAGCCCATCGACGACATGCGCATGCTCGTCGTCCGCGCCGCCGCCGAGCAGCTCGCGACGATCACCCAGCTCGTCGAACAGCTCGACGCCGAGAACCCCGCCGATCGCCAGTTCCAGATCCTCTCCGTCCGCGGCTCCAACCCCGAGGGACTGATCGAACGCGCAAAGACCCTCTACGCCGAGCGAGCCCCGGGCGTCCCGGGCGCGGGCGAGGTGCAGGCCTCGCTCGACCGCGCGAGCGGGAGCGTCATCGTCCGCGGCCGCGCCGAGGGCGTGCGCCTCTTCGGCGACGCGATGACCGACGCGCAACGCCTCCTCCCGCCCGACCGCTCGACGAAGTTCATCGACGTGCGCAACGTCGAAGCGAGCGAGCTCGTCGAGCCCCTCCGCGATCTCCTCGCCTCCGCCGACCCGATCGACCCCTCCCGCGCCGTCCCCGAGCCGGCCGTCAAGGTCGTCGAGGAGACCAACAGCCTGATGATCACCGCCGAGGACGCGCAGCACCGCGTCATCGCCGACCTCGTGCGCCGCCTCGACGTCGTCGAGCGAGGCGAGCTCCCGCCCCTCCGCCTCCTTCAACTCCGCTCCGCCGACGTCAACGCCATCGCTCAGATGCTCGGCCAGCAGTACGACTCGCGCCCGCCCGCCGACCGCGCGACCAAGCCAGTCCAGGTCCGCGCCGACGCCGCCACGGGCACGCTCATCGTCTCCGCCCACCCCGATCTCTTCGATGAGATCAAGGGCTTCGTCGAGCAGCTCAACGACACCTCCGACGACGGCCCTGAGCGTGAGACGTTCATCTTCCCGCTCAAGGTCGCCCGCGCCGTCGACGTCGCGCAGGCCATGGACCGCCTCTACCCCGCCCCGCCCACGCCCGTCGACCGCCGCGGTCGCCCGATGCCGTGGCTCCAGGAGCCCAAGGAGGTCACCGTCTCGGCCGATCCGTCGAGCAACAGCCTCATCATCGACGCTCCCACCGAGCGCCGCGACAGCCTGACCCAGCTCGCCGAGACCCTCGACAACGTCAAGGCGCCGCCCGAGGCCAAGCTCCGCACCTACCGCATCGTCAACGCCGACCTCAACGCCGTCGCCAACATGCTCCGAGGCCTCGCCTCCCGAGGCGCCCTCTCGGGACCCGCCCAGCCGGGCCAGCAGAAGGTCGACGTCGTCATCGAGACCGAGCCCCGCTCGAGCACGCTCATCGTCGCGGGCGACGACACCACCTTCGGGCAGGTCGACAACATCCTCGACGACCTCACCGCCGTCCCGATCGAGCGCGGCCTGCGCATCGTCCCGATCGCGAACGCCGCCGCGACCGACGTCCGTGAACGCTCCCTCGCGATCTACGACGCGCAGATCGCGCAGATCGAGGGCGCGGGCGCGGTCGACGTCTCCGTCGACGAGGACACCAACTCCCTCGAGATCGTCGCCGACAACGACGCGATGAAGCGCTTCGTCCGCATCCTCGAAGAGCTCCAGCGCCAGACCGGCCCCGCCAAGCAGGTCCGCCTCATCGAACTCCGTCTCGCCGACGTCAACGAGGTCATCGGCACCCTCCGCGAACTCGTCGACGCGAGCGAGACGCTCCGCGCCGACGGCGGTCCGAAGCCCGTCTTCGAGCCCATCAAATCGACCAACTCGGTCATGGTCGCGGCCCAGCCCGCGCAGTTCGCGATCATCGAGCCGCTCATCCGCAGCCTCGACAACCGCCAGACCGCCGAGCGCCCGCCTCTGCGCATCCTCCGCCTCCGCTCGACCGACGCCCAGTCGATTGCCCAGGTCCTCCAGCGAAGCTTCGAACGCCGCAGCCAGGAAGACCGCGCCCGCAAGCCCGTCGAGATCGAGGCCGACCCGACGACCAACACGCTCATCGTCTCGGCCCACCCCGACGTCCTCCCCGAGATCGAGTCGATCATCGAGGACCTCAACGACGCGCAGGCGATCGACCGCGACGGCCGCGAGATCCGCATCTTCCCGCTCAAGGTCGCCCGGGCCGAAGAGCTCGCCCGCACCATCGACCAGATGTACCCGGAGCCCCCGATGCCCCGCGACCGGCGGGGCGCCCCGATGCCGTGGCTCCAGGAGGCCAAGGAGGTCTCCGTCCGCGCCGACCCCGCGACCAACTCGCTCATCGTCGACGCCCCCGCCGCGCGCCTCTCGGGCTTCGAGCAGCTCGTCAAGAGCCTCGACACCCTCCAGGTCGACAAGGACGTCGAGCTTCGGACCTACACCGTCGCAACCGCCGACCTCAACGCCGTCGCCAACACCATCCGCCACCTCGCCCAGTCGGGAGCGTTCGTCAACGCGGGCCGAACGCCGATCACGGTGAACACCGAGCCCGAGAGCCGCACGCTCGTCGTCAGCGGGCCGTCCGCGATCTTCGACCGCGTCGAGTCCGTGATCAACGAGGTCGACGGCGCCGGGTCGCTCCCGCCCACCGTCATGCGGATGTACCCGCTCTCGCACGCCCGCGCCGACCAACTCGCAGAGACGATCTCGGGGCTCCTGCGCACGAGACTCCGCGAGAGCATCCGCGCCGCGGGCGATGCGCCGATGGACGCAGCCGAGAAGCTTGTAGAAGTCACGGGCGACCGCGCCTCCAACACCCTCATCATCTCCGCGCCGGACGAGACCCACGCAATCGCCGAGCAGCTCATCCAGGCCCTCGACACCGAGGCCGCCGCGGTGGGCCGCGCATCGGTCCGCATCGTCCCGCTCACCTTCGCATCGGCGGACGAGGTCGCTCGAACCCTGAACCAGGCGATGGGATCGATGGAACTCCCCTCGGGCGGACGTGTGCAGGTCCTCCCTGCCGCGAGCTCGAACGCGCTGCTCCTGACGGGCGCGAACGCCGACCTCGACAAGGTCGCGACGCTCATCGAGCCGCTCGACGTCCAGCCCTTCGACCCCGAGAAGCCCTCGATCGAGACGTTCGCCCTCGAGCACGCCGACGCCCAGCGGATCGCATCGACCGTCGAGCGTCTGCTCGTCGACCAACAGCAGACCGACCCGCGCATCCTCGCGATGCGCATGCGCTATGCCCGTGGGCGCCTGCCCGACCCGCCGCGCATCCGCGTCGAGGCCGAGGCGCGCACGAACAGCCTGATCGTGAGCGGCCCGAACGAAACCATCGAACTCTCGCGCGCGGTGATCGAGCGCCTCGACCAGCCCCCGCGCGAAGACGCCCGCGCGCTTTCGATCTTCACCCCCGCCAACGCTGCCGCCGAGCGCCTCGCGGACACCGTGCGTCGCGCCCTCCCGAGCGCGATGACCGAGGGACGCCGCCCGCTCGAACTGACCGCCGAACCCTCGACCGGCGCCGTCCTCGTCCTCGGTGAGCCGGACGGGACCGCGCGGGCGATGGCGTTGCTCAAGAGCTTCGACGAGCAGTCGCCCGCGATGCCCATGGTCGAGCTCCGCTCGTTCGCCCTCGAGCACGTCGAAGCGAACGCGATCTCCGGGATGCTCCGCGGCATGCGCGAGGACGGCAGCCGCGGGCCCGAGCCGCTCCGCCGCGCCGTCGACGCGGGACTGCCCATCCCGAGCATCAGCGTCCAGACCGATCGCGAGTCCAACCGCGTCGCCCTCGCCGCGCCCGCCGCGCTCATGCCGCTCGCGGCCGAGTTCATCGAGACGTTCGACCAGCAGCGGGCCAGCGCCGCCGTCGAGACCCGCGTGTTCAAACTCTCCGAGGGCGACGCCGAGGGCGTCGCGAGCGCCATCCGCGAGGCCCTCGCCGCGGGCGCCGGGCCGGGTGAACGGGCGCCGCTCGTCACCGCCGAGCCGACGAGCAACACGGTCGTCATCGCGGCCCGCGCCGACCGCGTGCGAGAGGCCGCGTCGATCATCGAAGCGATGGACCAGGTCGCGGCCGAGCCCGCCGACGTCGGCGTCCGCACGATCTTCCTCGAGCGTGCCCGCGCCGAGACCGTGGCGCCGATCGTCGAACGCGTCCTCACCAAGGACGATGGCGTTTCGCCTGAGTCGCCCTGGTGGATCCGCGAGCAGATCCGCATCCAGCGGCTCCGCAACGGTGATACCTCGGACGCCCCGACCATCCGTGTCGCGGCCGAGCCGCGTCTTAATGCGATCGTCGTCAGCGCGCCGCTCGCGACGCTGGAACTCGCCGAGGAGGTCGTCAGCGGGCTCGACATCGATCCCTCGGGCGGCCCCGGCGGCGGGCGATCGATCCGCGTGATCCCGATCCGCAACGCCGACGCGTCCGAGATCGCCTCCAACGTCGAGGCCGTCTTCGACGACGTCGAGACCGCGGGCCCGGCGCCGACCGTCCGCGTCGACCGCGGCTCGAACACGCTGATCGTCAGCGCCAGCGCGGACCAGATGCGTCAGATCGAACGCCTCGCGAGCGACATCGACCGCGCGACGCTCACCTCGGGCCGTGGGATGCGCACGATCCCAATCGATCCCTCCAGAGCCGACGCCGCCGACGTCGCCCGCACGCTCCAACGCCTCCTCCGTTCGCGAGGCGGGCTCGACGTCAAGGTCATGTCGGTCGACGACCTACTCCTCGACGACGAGCCCGCGGGCGAGCCCTCGTCGGCCGCGCCGATGCTCACGCCGCTCGAGTGGCTTGCGGTCAACGCCTTCGCGAGCGTGCAGCCCGCCGAAGAACCGCCCGAGGACGACACGGAAGGCGACGTAACCATCGCGGTCGACCGCGCGACCAACACGCTCGTGATCGTCGGGTCGTCCCGCGTGGCCGAGCGGATCGCGGCCCTCGCGTCGGAGATCGAGCGTGAGCTGCCCGCAGAGCCCGGCTCCGTCCGGATCGTTCAGCTCCCGGACGCGGTCGACGCGAACGCGGTCGCAAGCGTCGTCAACCGAACGCTCGACGGCGCACGCCGCGCCGGCGGGAACAACAGGCAGAACATCGCCTCGCGCGTGGTCGTCACGCCCGACCCGCAGGGCAACGCCCTGATCGTCTGGGCGAGCGATACCGACTTTCGGACCGTCGCCGAGCTTGTCCGCGCGCTCGCTACGCCGTCGTCTGCCGAGGAGATGACGGTCAAGGTCTATCCCCTGACCAACATCGACGCCCGTTCCGCCGAGCGGTCGGTGAGTGACATGCTCTCGCCCTCGCCGCGTGGTCGCCAGGCGCGACGCGTGCGTGAGTTCGACATGACGATCCGCGACGCCGACGGCGGCGCGACCAAGGGCACGATCGACCCGTCGCTCGTGAGCGTCTCGGCCGACCCGTCCGGCGCGTCGCTGATCGTCACGGCCCCCGCGAGCGCGTTCGACCTGATCGACCGGTTCGTGGGTCTGATCGACCAGAGCCCGCTCGCCGATCGAATGGTGATCCGCCGCCGCCCGCTCGAGCACGCCGACGCCGCGGAGCTCGCGGGAACGATCCAGCGGATGGTCGACGCCCAGCGCCAGGGGCCCGGCTCGCGGAACGCCCCCCGCGCGGTGATCGCGGCCGACCGTCGGACCAACGCCCTCTACGTCACCGCGAGCGAGACGCAGCTCGCGGAGGTCAACCGCCTGATCGACGAGGCCGACGCGCCGGTCGACGGCGTGGCGCTCCCGCTGACGGTGGTCGAGATCGAGCACGCGCGGCCGAGCGCCGTCGAGCGCGCCGTGCGTGAGGTGCTCGTCGGTCGCGACCCGGCCCGCGCGAACCGGATCCAGGTCAGCGCCGACGACGAGACGGGCCAGCTCATCGTGCGGGCGACGGAGGAGGACATCGAGGAGATCCGCTCGCTCGTCGACCAGATCGATGTGCAGGGCGCGGGGGCGTACCCCGTCCGCTCGATCACGCTCGAACGCGCCGACGCGGGGGTGGTCGCGACGCAGCTCCAGCGGTTCTTCCAGCAGCGGGCACGCGTCGCGGGGCGGCGGGGGTCGAGCCGGGCGGGCGACGCGGCGATCATCGGCGACCGCACGAGCGGTACGCTCGTCATCGCGGCGAACGATCAGGACTACCAGCAGATCGCGGACCTCGCGGCGAAGTTCGACGCGCCCGCGGCCGATCGGGCGATGGACTTCAAGGTCTTCCGCCTCGAGACCGCCCGCGCCTCGGCGGTGGCGGACACGCTCCAGAACATTCAGAACGAGCTCCAGTGGGAGCGGATGTACGGTCGGAACCAGGAGAACGCGATCGACGAGCGGTTCATCGTGACCGCGAACGATCGGACGAACTCGATCCTCGTCTTCGGCGAGGGTGACATGATGGAGCTGATGGAGACGGTGATCGCCGAGCTCGACGCGGACGTCGACAGCCCGGCGGAGCGCATCGTCCGCGCGATCCGCGTCGACAACGCGGACCTGCGCGCCGTCGAGCGGCTCGTCGAGCAGATCACGGCCGACCCCGACCGTCCGTGGTGGCGCGGCGGGCCCGACCCGATGCAGGTCATGGTCGAGATCGACCAGGCGCGTCGTCTTGCGATCCTGATCGGCGCGCGTGATCGCGTCGAGGAGGCCGCGGGGTACGTCGAGCAGCTCGCGGCCGCGGCGACGGGCGAGGCACAGGGGATCGAGGTGATCCCGCTCCGAAACGCCCGGGCGGACCGCGCGGCGTCGAGCCTGGCCGAGTTTTTCCGCTCGAAGGCTCGGTCGGAGCAGCGTCGCGAGGACAGCGTGGCGATCATCGGCTCGCGCGAGGGCAACGTGCTCATCGTCAGCGCGCCACCCGAGGATATGGAGCTTCTGAACGAGCTCATCGCTCAGATCGATCGGCCGGAACTCGGCGACGACCGGTCCATCGAGGTCTACCGCCTCGCGAACGCGGAGTCGCGCGAGGTCGCGGGGACGATCCGCGGGATGTTCCCCAACGACGGCCCGCTCGAGGACCGCGTGATCGTCACGCCGCAGCCGAGCACGAATGCGCTGATCGTCAGCGCTCCGACGGAGGAGCACGAGCGGATCGCGGCGCTGCTCGACACCCTTGAGCGGGGGGCGATTGCGGATGCGGGCGACGTGGTGCGGGTACAGCTCGAATCGGCGGACGCGAGGGACGTCGCGAGCGTGCTTCGTCAGAGCATCCCGGACACGCTGCGCGTGGAGATCACGCCCGATCCGCGGACGAACGCGCTGTTGATCACGGGCAGTGAGGAGGCGATCGAGCTGGTGCGGGCGCAGATCGCGGACATGGACCAGGTCGTCGATCGCCAGCCGGTCGCGTTCAGGCGGTTCGTGCTCAAGCACGCGGACGACCGGGACCTCGTCTACACGCTAGAGAAGCTTCTGCGGAGTCGCCCTCGCGGGGCGAACGACCCGGAGCCGCGGGTGGATTACTCGCTGACCTCGAACTCGATCAGCGTCCTGGCGGGGCCGGACGAGATGGAGTTCATCGAGGACATGGTGACCCAGCTCGACGTCGCGCAGGAGTCGGACCGGATCACGGAGTTCGTGAGCCTCGAGTACGCGGACGCGAAGCAGATCGGTGGCGCGCTCGGGCTGTTCTTCGGAAGCTCGGCGCCCGAGGCGCAGACCGCGGCCGAGCGTGAGGTCGCGGTGTACTCCGACGCCGCGGGCAACTCGCTCGTGATTACCGGCCCGGAGAGCGTCTTCGGGAAGGTGCGGGCGCTGATCGAGAAGCTCGACACCGAGGACTACGACACCTCGAACCAGCTCGTGGTGATGCCGCTGAAGCACGCTGACGCGTTGAGCGTGGCGCGGGCGTTGAACGAGGGGTTCCGGGCGCCGCTCGAGCAGCAGGTTCGTCGGGAAGAGGCCCGTCGGAACCGCACGCGGAGCGGGGGACGGACGGGTGAGGACGAAACCTCGCGCGAGACGGTGTTGGTGAGCGCCGACGAGACGCCAAGCGTCTCCGCCGAGCCGCAGACCAACTCGCTCGTGATCTTCGCGAGCCGCCGTGACTTGGAGCGGATCCGGACGGTGGTCGAGAGCCTCGACGTTCCCGACTACCAGCGCCTGCCCGAGCCGCGGCTGATCACGGTGACGGGCGAGTCGCGGGCCCGGGAGCTTGCGGAGAGCGTGCGTCGGGTGTTCCTGAGCGACGAGAATTCGGTCGGCGCGTCGCGGACGGTGATCGTTGGCGACGATGACGCTGGCGTTCTGGTGATCCGCGCGACCGACGAGGCGTTTGAACAGATCCAGGAACTGGCGTGGGCGCTCATGGACGAGGCCGAGACGGACCTCGCGGGGCCGCGGGTCGTGCGGGTGAACCACTCATCGGCGGCGCGGCTCCGGCGGACGCTGCTCGCGGTGTTCCGCCCGATGGCGGAGCGGCGTGGGGAGGCGTTCACGGTCGAGGTCGATCCGGGGATCAACGCGCTCGTGATCTCGGCGAGCGACAACATGCACGAGCGTGTCGACGCGCTGATCGGTCAGCTTGATGTGCCCGAGGAAGCCCTCGCGAGCGATGCGGGCTCGGACGGCGCCGAGGGTGATGACGATGCGGAGGAGTTGAAGGTCGCGGGCTCGTCGCCGATGATCGTCGAGCTCGACAACGTGAGCCCGGGCGAGATGCAGCGGATGCTCACGGAACTCGGGGTGACGCAGGCGCCGAATCTCGATCGGCCCGGCATCGTCTCGGAGCAGGTCACGCTCGTGCCGATGCGCAGCCGCAGCGCGATCGCGGTGGTGGCGGGGCCAGCGGACCGGTCGAAGCTCCGTTCGCTGATCGAGACGCTCGACGCGGCGCCGGGCGTCGCGGGGCAGACGGTCGCGATCGAGCGGCTGGAGCTCGCGGACGCGAATCAGGTCGTGAACCTGCTCGATCGGATGCTCCGGCCACAGCCCGGCGATGCGCGGACGGACGCGGCGGCGGCGCTGGCGGAGCAGGTCCGGCGGTTGAGCGTTGATCGCCAGGCTCAGGGTGAGCCGGCGCTCGAGCTCGATCTGGCGGCGCCGATCCGCTTGATCCCGGACACGGGGACGAACTCGGTGCTGATCGCGTCGACGCCGTCGAACGTCGCGGCGGTGAGCGAACTGGTGGAGATGCTCGACGAGCTGCCCGTCGGTGACGCGGTGGTGGTGCGGATCTTTCCGCTCGAGAACGCGATCGCGGAGCGTGTGCGGGCGATCCTGGGCGACCTGTTCCGCCAGGGCGCTGGGCTGGGATCGCTTCCGGGCGCGGCGCGTCGCGGCGTGTCGCCCTCGGCGACGGGTCGTGCGCTCGCGAGCGAGGTGGCGGTGTCGGTCGATGACCGCACGAACGCGATTCTCGTCGCGGGCCCGGAGGAGGCGGTGGCGCTGGCCGAGGTGCTGGTGGCGCAGCTCGACACGGAGAGCGACGATCACGGTTGGGTCGAGGCGTCGCTGATCGAGCTGACGCACGCGGACTCGGTAACGCTCGCCCGCAAGCTCCGCGAGGTGCTCGTGGAGGGGATCGGTCGGACGCCCGAGGCGGTGGGGCTCCAGCGGCAGATCGGGCGGCTGCGTCTGATGCTCGAGAACCAGCGCGGCGGCGACTGGCGGGTCGAGAGCGACATCTTCGCGCCGCTCGCGGGTCTGTCGATCACGCCCGAGGAGAATCTGAACGCGCTGATCGTCACGGGGACGCCCTCGAACATAGATGTGGTGCGCGAACTGACGAAGATGCTCGACATCGAGCGGGCGTCGGCCTCGAACAGCGTGCGGGTGATCCCGCTCGAGCACGCGGACGCGGGTCGGGTGGCGTCGGTGATCGACGACGTTTTCGAGGGGCGGTCGCGGTTGGAGTCGATGCGGCCCGAGGATGAACTGGTCATCTCGGTCGATGAGCGAACGAATGCGCTGGTCGTGTCGACGAGCCCGCGGAGCTTCGCGATCGTGGATGGGCTGATCACGACGCTCGACGCGGAGGAGAGCCGGTTCGCGGTGGGGCTGCACGTGATCCCGGTGCCGGGGTCGGACGTGCGGGATCTCGCTCCGAAGATTCAGAACCTGATGCGGGACCGTCTGGCGGCGACCCGGCGGCGCGGCGGGGTGGAAAGCCCGCTCGACGTGTTCCGGATCGAGCCGGTGCCGCAGACGGACTCGCTGATCGTGGCGTCGAGCGATGAAAATCTCGAGTTGGTGCATGAGTTGATCGACGCGCTGACGACGTCGGGCGACGCGGCGGCGGAGGCGGACCAGTTCGAGTTGATCCCGATCGAAACGCCCGGGCGGGCGGCGGAGATCGCGGACACCATCAATGAGTTGTACGTGCGGCGTGAGAACGATCGGCGCGGGCAGCGGGTGGTGAGCGTGGCGGCGAGTGATCGGCAGAACGCGCTGATCGTGAGTGGCACGGCGCAGGACATCGACGCGATCCGTGATCTCGTCGGGCGGCTCGACGTCGCCGAGGCGGAGACGGTGCAGGAGGTCAAGCGGCTTGCGCTCCGCGCGGCGGACGCGTTCGAGGGGGGGCGGCTGCTCGAGGAACTGCTCTCGGGGCGGGCGAGCAGGGGAGGGGGGGGGGG
>PAKY01000095.1 GCA_002706885.1 Phycisphaerae bacterium | reverse complement strand
GGACATGGGAATTGGTATGACCGATCATCTCGCTTGCATACGAGGCAGCGGGATCTGGCCATACCCGGGAAGACATCCGAATCTTGATTGGCAGCGAACCCACACGCCGAACACTCGCTGATGTGTACGCCCTTGGCGACAAGGCTCTGGAGTTCACTGCCGAGCCGGTCGAATCTCGCTTGCAGATAGGGTCGTACGTCGCGCATTCGACTGTCCAACCACTCGATCTTGCCTTGGTAGTCTCTGAACATCCCTTTCCACCGACGCGTGAGCAGCATGTGAAGCTCGAACCAGGCGACACACTGCTCCATGACGATCTCAACGACTTCATCTGAAGTTTGATCGAGCTTCTGGGCCCCGGCCCGGCTTGGGTGCCCGGTACCTTCACCGGGCATCTCCGCGGCGTGGAAGTGAATCACCCTATTGCGGCGCCTCCGTACAGGCTCAAACGCCTTTCTCGCGGTGGAGATGTCGTCCTTCGCAACAGACTTCAGGCGCTCCGCTGCCTGATCGAGCGATACGGATCGAAAGTCGCCCTTCTCAAACGCATCGATGTTCGCGCGGGCTGGATCAGACACTACCAACGACCAGTGTTCGTGCAGAAGCCGGGCTTTGATGAACAACTCGACAGCTTGGTAGAAGAACACAGCCGAGTACTTCAGCCTACCTTCAAGCAGCTCTTCAACGGATCGCCCAAGGAATGAAACCGCGTTCGAGGCAACCTCGTCAAAGTGGCGTGGTGTCGCAGTCGACTTTTTCGATCGGCTACCGGCCATCTGATCCACCCGTAGTCAGTGCCACATCTTGGCGGCAAGCATACTAGCTACAACTTATCGCTCGTGCCTCTACTGGAGATGCCTCTGATGCTAGGAGCGAGTTGAAACGCTGATCGCTCATGGCGTCGCGCACTGATGGTCTTCTGGACTTTGTTGTCCAGCCACTCGATCGCGGTCTCAAGGTGGTCGCACCAATCGTCGTTCGGCTCAAACGACACCGGCTGTAGCACCTTGATCCAGTTCGCACGATCTTCGCGTGGCAGCAGCCAGAATCCCAGCGTGAAACGGACCAACTCCCAATCGCCGGTCGCCGGCTGCATTCACACCGCAAGGATGTCGAACTCACCGAAGCGGTACGGGCGTGTGTCTTCGCCGGTCTTTGATTCCACGCCTCGTCGGGAGCTTTGAAGGCCCGTGTCCGGAGGACGCGGGCCTTTTCTGATTGGCATGACGCTCCTTGTGGGCTGGTCGCCGACGAGTACACAGGAGGCAACCGTGAAGCCATTTATTCTGACATAGATGCTGGGCGTCGTCGCGGCGGGCCTGATCGCCACGCCATCGGGAGAGCGATCAGTGTGACACTCAGGGCGTCGGGACGGTGGTCAACTCGTCGGTCGGGCGTTCGGCGAGGACGTTTCCGCCGCCGAGAGCCTGGTAGGCGTTGACGATGGCGGCGAGTTGTTCCTTCTTCGTTTCGATGAGGACGAGCCTGGCCTCGATGAGGTCGCGCTGCGCGAAGAGGACTTCGCTGTACTCGGCGCGGGCGTTCTGGAAGAGGCGACCGGCGGAGGTGACGGACGCTTCCAGCGACTCGAGCTGCTTGGTCTTGAGGTCGATGCTGGCGCGGTAGTTCTGCACCATGGAGACGCGGGTCACAACCTCGGTGAAGGCGGTGAGCACGGTTCGCTGGTACTCGTAGATGGCGGCGAGCTGCTCGGCGTTGGCGGAGAGGTACTCGGCCTGGATGTCGTTGGTGTTGAAGAGCGGCGCGACGATGCCGGCGGCGACGTTGGCGGCGAGAGACTCGGGGGTCTGGAACATGAAGCGGGCGCTGTCGGCCTCGAAGCCCACGCCGGCGGTCAGGGTGAGCCTTGGATAGAAGCGGGCGCGGGCGGCCTTGATGTCGAAGCCGCTGGCCTCGATTTGAAGCTCTGCCTGGCGGATGTCGGGGCGGTTCTGGAGCAGTTCTGACGGGACGCCGACGCTGAGGGTGTTGGCGCCGAGGGACAGGAAGTCGCGGCTCTCTCGCTCGACGGGCTGGGGGTAGCGACCGACGAGGCGGTTGATGCGGTTCTCGACCTCGATGATTTCCTGCTGAACGATGAGCCGTTCGCTCTCGTTCTTGCTGACCTCGGCCTGGAAGCGTTGGACGGCGAGTTCGGTGTCGCGGGCGGCCTCCTTCTTTGCCTTGGAGACATCGAGGCTCTGGCGCTGAAGGCCGATCGCCTGGTCGATGACTTCGAGACGCTGATCGAGGGCGAGGAGGGTGTAATACGCCTCGGCGATCTCGGCGACGAGGCGGGTGATGACGTAGTTCCGGCCCTCGTTGGTCGCGAGGAAGCGGAGGGTGGCCGCGTCCTGCGCGTTGCGGAGACGCTTCCAGATGTCGAGTTCCCAGGAAAGCTCGGCGCCAACGAGGAAGCTCGGCAATGGGTCGGAGAACTCGCGGTCGGGCTTGAGTTCGAGCTGCTCCTCGACGGCGCCGTCGGTGGTCACCTCGGAGGTACGGCTCGCGCCGGCGTTGCCGACGAAGTCGACGAACGGGAGGTACGAGCCCTTGGCCGCGAGGACCTGGTTGCTCGCGATCTGCACACGCTCGGAGAGGATCTTGAGTTCAAGGTTGTTGGCGAAGGCGTCCTCGATCAGCGCGGTGAGAACGGGGTCTTGGAAGAAGTCCTCGATGGTGGTCGTCGCGGAACTTGCCCGCTCGGGCTGGTCCTGAAGGTCGTTCGGGAACGCATCCGGGACGGCCGGCGACGGGTCGGCTTCTCGGAGTTCGGGGATGGTGCACGCCGGGAGGGTGAGCGTGAGCAGCCCCGCCGCGAGGGCGATGGCTCGAGTGGTAGCGACACGAGAACGGCGGTTGGGCGTCGGTGTCGTGAGAGCGTTGATCTCATGCATCTCGGTGTTCCTCGGTGGGCTCCGTGCGCGCGTCGGTGTGTTCGAATGTCTCGCTGAGAGGCTCGGTGACTTCGTCGCGGAGGAGTTTCTGGCCATCGCCCATCTTGCCGAACAGGAAGTACAGACCAGGGATGATGATGACGCCGACGACTGTGCCGAGAAGCATGCCGCCGACGCCCGTCGCGCCGATGGTGCGGTTGCCGATGGCGCCCGCGCCGGTGGCGATGACGAGCGGAAGCAGGCCTGAGATGAAGGCGAACGAGGTCATCTGAATCGGTCGGAGACGGGAGCGGCCGCCCTCAACAGCGGCGACGGCGAGCGGGACGCCCTGTCGTCGGCGCTGCACCGCGAACTCGACGATGAGGATGGCGTTCTTCCCGAGGAGACCGATGAGCATGATGAGGCCGATCTGGGCGTACACGTCGTTGGCGAGGCCCATGATCCGGAGGAGCCAGAACGACCCGAAGAGACCGACCGGGAGGGAGACGATCACGGCGAGGGGGAGGATGAAGCTCTCGTACTGCGCCACGAGCACGAGGTAGACGAAGGCGACAACGATGAGGAAGAGGTAGAGCGACTCGTTGCCCTTCCTGGCTTCGTCGTAGGAGAGGCCCTCCCAGCCGATGTCGTATCCGGCCGGGAGGACTTCGTCGGCGACCTCTTTGATGGTCTCGATCGCCTGGCCGCTGCTGAATCCCGGGGCGGGGGCGCCCTGGATGGAGGCGGAGGGATAGAGGTTGTAGCGGGTGATCTCGTTGAGCCCCTGCTTGAGCTCGAGGCGCATAAATGAGGAGTACGCGACGGGCTCGCCGTTCTCGTTGTTGACGAACATGTTCTCGAGGTCGCGCGGGTAGCGTCTGAACTCTGGGGCGGCCTGGACATAGACCTTGTAGAACTGGCCGAAGCGGACGAAGCCCTGCTCGTAGGTGCTGCCGATCACGATGTTGAGGTTGTCGAGGGCCTTGCTGATCGACACGCCCTTCTGCATGGCGACGTCGTTGTCGATCACGAGTTCGTACTGCGGGTAGTCGCTGGTGAAGAACGTGAAGAGACCGGTGAGCTCCTCACGCTCTGACAGGGCCGTCATGAAGGTTTCGGTCACCTCGCCGAGCTTCGCGTAGTCGAGCTGGTTGGTCTTGTCGAGCAGGCGCATCGAGAAGCCGCCCGCGGCGCCGAAGCCCGGGATGGCGGGCGGCTCGAAGAACTCGACCTTGACGTTGGTCATCTGTCGGCACTTCTCCTCGAGCTCGTGGATGATTTCCTTTGCGGTCAGGTCGCGGGTGTTCCAGTCGGTGAGGTTGATGATGCACGTGCCGGCGTTGGAGCCGCGTCCCTCGGTGAGGATCTCGTAGCCCGCGAGCGATGTGACGGAGACGACCTCGTCGAGCTCCTTCGCGATCTCCTGGAGCTCGTTGGACTTGGCGTTGGTGTATTCGAGCGTCGAGCCGGGCGGTGTCTGGATGATGCCGTAGATCACGCCCTGGTCTTCGTTGGGGACGAAGCCGCTCGGTAGCTCGGTGTTGAGGGCGTAGACGCCGAACGCGAAGCCGCCGACGGTGAGGAGCGTGAGGGCGCGGCGTGTGACGATGCCGCGGAGGAGGCCGGCGTAGCCCGAGACGATCAGCTCGACGAGTTTGTCGAACGGGCGTTGGACGAGCGGGACGAGCATGATGAGCAGACCGACGGGCCCCCAGAGCTCGAATGCGAGCCATCCGAGGAACGCGAGCAAGGGCAGGCCGATGAGAACAAGCTTGATGACCCGAGCCGGTCGGATCCGCGGCTTAGAGGCGTGGTTCGCGTCGTGCGCGTTCCCGTGCTTCGGTGGCTTGAGGATCATCGCGCAGAGGACGGGGGTCAGGGTGAGCGCGACGAGGCCCGAGAGGATGATGGAGGTGGCCATCGTGATGCCGAACTGACCGTAGAACGCGCCGATCGGTCCGGGGACGAAGGTCACGGGGACGAACACCGCGGCCATCACGAGCGTGATCGCGATGATGGCGCCGCTGATTTCGTGCAACACCTCCCTGGAGGCGTTGTACGGCGACAACCCCTTGTCGTGCATTTTTGCGTGTACCGCTTCGACGACCACGATGGCGTCGTCCACCACGACGCCGATCGCCAGAACCATCGCGAAGAGGGTGATGAGGTTGATCGAGAGGCCGAAGAGCTTGATGACGAAGAACGTGCCGATCAGCGAGACGGGGACGGCGAGGGTCGGGATGAGCGTGGAGCGGAGGTCGCCGAGGAACATGAAGACCACCAGGCAGACGAGGACGAAGGCCTCGAGCAGCGTGTGGAGAACCTTCTCGATGGACGCGTCGAGGAACTTCGAGACGTCGTAGGCGATCTGGTAGTCCATGCCGGGGGGGAAGGACTCGTGCTTGATGGCTTCGAGTTCCTCCTTGACCTCGTCGATGACGGCGGCGGCGTTGGAGTTTGGCGCCTGCTTGAGGACGATCGAGGCCGCGGGGTGGCCGTCGATATCGGAGTAGATGTCGAAGAACTCTGAGCCGAGTTCGACTTCGGCGACGTCCTTGAGACGGAGGATCTCGCCCTCGGCGTTGGCTCGGAGGATGATGTTCGCGTACTGCTCCGGCTTGTCGTAGCGGCCGACGTAGGTCAGCACGTACTCGAGTGACTGCGAGGTCTTGCCGGTCGCCTGACCCAGTCGTCCCGGCGAGCCGATGACGCTCTGCTCGGCGAGGGCCTCCATGACGTCTTCGGCCGACACGTCGTAAGCGCGCATCCGTTCGGGGTTGAGCCAGACGCGCATCGCGTAGGCGCGGTTGCCGAGATTTCTCGGGAGGCCCATGCCCTGGATGCGCTTGAGCACGGGCATGACGTTGGCGTTGGCGAAGTTGTAGAGGAATGCCTGGTCGGCTCCTGGGTCGGTGCTGAAGATGTTGACGTACATCAGCAGGCTGGGAACGACCTGACTGACGAGGATGCCTTCGCGCTGCACGAGCGGGGGCAATCGACTCATGACGATATTGACGCGGTTCTGAACGTTGACGACGTTGATGTCCGGGTCGGTGCCGGGCTCGAAGTAAATCCTGATCGTCGCCTCGCCCGCGCTGGTCGCGTCGGAGGCGATGTAGCGCATGTTCTGCACGCCGTTGATCGACTGCTCAAGCGGGATGAGCACCGAATCAACGAGCACGTTCGCGCTGGCGCCGGGGTAGGCGATCGCGACCTCGACGGTCGGCGGGGCGATCGACGGGTACTGCGAGATCGGTAGGGTCTTGATTCCGAGCCCGCCCAGGAAGACCAGGATGATCGAGATCACGATCGCCAAGGCCGGGCGGTGGAGGATCTTTGTGAACATTCGTCTGTCCTGCTGTGCGCGAACGCGGTGGGCGGTCGGCGCGATCGCGTTATTCGGCGTGGAACTTCATGTTCGAGAGGGCCTCGTCGGCAGGGCGGAACTCGGAATGCTCGAGCTTCTGGCCGTCCCTGACCTGAGCGACGCCTTCGAGGACGATCCGGTCGGTCTCGGCGAGGCCGGTTCGGATCGCGAAGATGTCTTCGAACTCGTGATCGACCACGATCTCTCGCTGGTGGACGACGCCTTGGTCGTCCACCACGTAGACGTACCGCTTCGCGAGCACGGTGAAGGTCACGCGCTGCGGGATGACGATCGCGTCGTGGGAGGTGCGGTGGATCAGGACCTTGCCGGTCTGACCATGGCGGAGCATGTAGTCCGGGTTCGGGAAGTCGGCGCGGAAGGCGATGTTGCCGGTCTCGTTGTTGAAATCGGCCTCGATGGCGCCGATGGCGCCGGGCTGCGAGAAAGCCTTGCCGTTCGCAAGTACGAGCTCGACCTCGTGGTCGGTCGAGCGGTCGCCCTCTTCCGCGATGTACTCGAGATACTGCGCCTCGGGCACGTTGAAGTAGACCCACATCAGGCTGTTGTCCGAGAGGGTGGTCAGGATCTCGCCTTCGCCGACAAGGCTTCCCTGCTGCTCGTGGAGCCGGTCGATGATGCCGTCGAAGGGGGCTCGGATGGTGGTGAAGCTGAGCTCGACCTCGGCGAGTTTGACCTGGGCCTCGGCCTTCGCAAGCTTGGCCTCCGCGAGAGCCAACTCCTGCGGCGAGACGACGTTGTCCTCAACGAGCTTCCTGGTGTTCGTGAACTCGATCCGCGCGACGTCCGCCTCGGCTCGTTCGGCCGCCAGGCGGGCCTGGTACATGGCCGGGAGGATTCGGAAGAGGGTCTCACCCTCGCTGACGCGCTGTCCTTCCTTGACGCCGATCGGCTCCAGATAGCCGGTCTCGAGTGGGCAGATATCGATGTGGCGGCACGAACGGATCTGGCAGACGTACTGCTGCGTTATCGTGACGTCCTGCTTCTTCGGGCTGGTCAGCCAGATGGTGTGCTCCCCGTGTCCCCCGCTCTCGCCGTGGGAGCCGTGATCACCGTGGCTGGCGGTTTCGGCATGGGCGGACGCCGGCTGGCCGAGGCGTTCGCACCCGGCGATTCCTGCGCTGCAGAGGCAGAGCGAGAGCAGGAGCTTATTGGCGATGTTCATGAAGTCTCCCGTTCGCGCGACCTTGGCGCGAAATCTCCAGATGCTGGCGTCGGCGTTCATTCCGCGCTTCTGATCGGATACGAGCTGGGGGCGGATCGAGGCAATGGCGGCGAACCGATCCGCCGATGTGATTCGCGTCCTGACGAACACGGCCCTGAGATGGGGACGAGGCGTTACCCGCTCCGAGCCGTGCCAGGCGTCCTGGCTCTCGACCAGTCTGATCGCGGCGTCCGATCGGCGTCGCGTTGCCAACGAATGATTCGGAAAGGACGCGTTTGAACGCCCCGCGCGATCAAGCTCGACGCCGATGCTCAACGAGCGACTGAACTGTCATTGAGCCCCCACCGGGACCGGGCGAGCGACGGCGTGACTGGAGCCGCGCGTCGCGAGGCGCCCTCAGGCCGGGGGGCCGCGGGTGCGAGGCAAACGCTCGGCGCGACGGCCGACGGTCGTCCCAAAGTCGCCGTGAGCATTGGCGCATCGAAGGGCCGGTAACCAAATCGCCAGCGGAGGCGTGAGGTTGGCGGCGGGTCCGATGTCGGGGCTGCGTTCATCCGGATCGGCGGCTTCAGCGATCGCTTCTGTCTCGGCGTCGGCCAGAACGACCCTGCGTTCATCGGGAAGCAAACCCGACGACGCCGAAGCCTGCGGCCCTCCAACAGAGGCGATCGCCACGAGGACGGCGATGAGTGTTGAAAGTGAAAGCGTGAGGTTGCGCATGGGTTGGCCGACGAATGAGTCGGCAACCGTAGGCGGCTCACTTCAGTCATCAACGAGGACCGCCATCGGAATTCCGAGGTGATCTCGCGACGGGCATCGAAAGCGCCGGTTCGCGTGTAAGCGTTACCAGGACTGATCGATCATCTCGAACAGCTCCGCCGCAGCGGCGCGCTCGCTCGCGTTGGCGGCTGCGGCTTCGGCTTGGCGGGCCCAGTACGTCGCGACTTCCTTGCTCCCCGCGTGACGAGCGCCGAGCGCGACGATCCGGAGCATCTGAAAGTCCTGCGGCGCGACCATCAGCACCATCGACGCTGAAGCGGCGGCTTCGTGAAACTCGCTTTGCTGGAGCTTCGTGCGCGCGTGCCACGCGACGATGCGCGCCCACGACAAAACCGGCGTCGTGTAGGGGATCCGGCGCTGGCGATACCCCGCGATCATCGCCTCGACCCAAGGCGTGATGTTGGGCGAGGTGTGCTTCATGTTGGTGGCGACGACGATGGCGCCGACGACGAGCTCGGTGTCCTGCGGGTTCCCGTCGACGACGTACTCGAGGAGCCGAATAAGCAATGGATCGTCCGTCGGCGACCCGCGTTCGAAGATCGCGACAGCCGTCTTCAGCATCGCTTCCCGCGTCATTCGGTCTCGCGCGGCGCGGGCAACCGGGCCGAGGCTCAGGCCCGCGTGTCCTCCGGAGGCGATGCCGATAAAACGAGCAGTGGCCTGCGAGGCGGGATCCAATGCGCTAGGCAGCGCCGACTCCTGACGGTGGTCGGGGTAGTCGAAAGAGGCGGCGACGAGCAACGCGTTGAGGGCGAGACCATCGGGATCGCTCAGGTCGAGATTTCCAGCGCCGCCCTCGACGACGGCCCTGGCGGCGGGGCTCGCAACGATGTCCGCTAGCGCGATCTGAGCGGGGATTCCGGGGCAACGAGAGACAACGTCGAGTCGGCTCGCAACGTCGAGTGATCGGTACATCGATCTTGCGTTGGCTCCGGATCGGATGGCAAGCTCGATGTCCGGGTCGAGGTGAAGCCTTTGCTCGCTCTCGGCACGGATCAGGTGCTGAGCAAGCACGAAGTCGCTGAGATTCTGCAGCGCCGCGAGCGACTGGACAACGACACGAACGGGCGACCAACGGTCGGGCAGGCCTGACCCGATCATGCGATCGACCCGCGTCCGCGTGAAGTCAACTGCTCGCTCGAGCGCGTCGAGATCGGCGAAGACACGGTCGCCGACGAGGGGGGTGACCTGCAACTCACCAAGCACCAGCTCGCTGAGGGTCCGCGTTCGAGGCGCGCCACGGATCGGCGTGAACGACTCCGGACCCGCGAATCCCGCAACCAGCCAGGCGGTCTCGAATTCATCCGCATCAGCGTCCACGCGAGGCGCAACCAACAAAGAGGGGAGCTGCAACAGCCCGTCGCCCTCGGCATCGCGCACGGCGACTCTTTCGAACCAGACGCGGACGTTCTCTTCGCGTGGAAACGGCTCAGAGAACGCCGCCTCGATCTCATCGGTCGGAACCATCGCATTGCTAATCGCGTTGATCAGCCACTCTGCACGGTCACGCGACATGCCGGCATTGAGCAGGCCCGAGATCAGGCTGGAGCGAGATCCCTCCAACGTCTCGACGAGGGAGGTTGGATCGACGTCTTGTTGAGCTGACGGACCGAGGGCGACGTTGACGGTTGATTCAAGAAACTCGTCGAGCGATTCGATGAGCTCGACGGACGCCGTTGAAAGGGCACGATCGGGGTGGGAGCCTCCGAACACCGATGAGATCGCCACGGTCGACCACGCGACGGCAAACGCAACGATTCGGAGCTGCAATGGCAAATGGAATCCTCGTCTATCGTTACCGACGCGTGCCCTAGATGCGACACCAGCCCCACGCGGGGCAGGTCCCTCAACAGTTTATCGAGGAGACGCAAGCATTCCGCCATCGAGGTCGGACTGTCGGTCGTTCGACAAGGCTCGAAGCACCGGGCGTCGCCGGCGGGCTCACCGAGGTGGTGATCCGCAAGCAAGCGTTCCGCCGTCGATCGTGAACTCGGCGCCTGTTGTGTAGGCGGACTCGTCAGAGGCGAGGTGAACGGCGAGCTGCGCGACCTCTTCGGGCGTCCCGAATCTCTTCAGTGGGCAGGCGGCGCTGAGGGCGCCGAGGTTGGCTTCGCGTTCACTCCCGTCGCCGAGCATGGGCTCCCACATCGGTGTAAGGATCGCGGCGGGCTGGATGACGTTGCAACGGATCGGGAGTCTCTTCTCGGCACAGTACAGGGCGACGGACTTGGTGTGGTTCCGAACGGCGCCTTTGCTCGACGCGTAGGCAGATGCCGCAGGGACGCCGACGACGCCAGAGCGTGATCCGATGTTGATGATGCTCGCCGCGGGCGTCCGGCAGCGTCGCATCGCTCGGATGGCGTGCTTGCAACCGAGAAAGACACCGTCGAGGTTGGTCGCATGCACCGCACGCCAGTCGTCGATCGACGCGTTTTCCGGATCGTGGGGCGCCGCGCTCTGCTCGAATCCTGTGATTCCCGCGTTGTTGACGAGAACGTCGAGACCACCGAACTCGTCGGCCAAACGGCGCATCGCTGCTTCCCAGTCGCCCTCCCGCCGGACGTCGAGTGGGGCGTGAGGCTGGTCGATCGCGTCCGCTTCGCGCCGAAGAGCGTCATCGCGGATGTCGGTGAGCATCACGCGGGCGCCTTGGTGGGCGAACGCACGCGCGATCGCTAGGCCGATGCCTCGGGCGGCGCCTGTGACGAGGGTTCGCTTGCCTTCCAATCGTTTCACGCGTTCGAGCGTAGCAGACGTTGGCGACGAGGCGAGTCGAGCTCAGCCGACCGTCATACCGCCGTCGACGGTGAGCGACTGACCGACGACGTAGCTCGCGCCGTCGCTGCAGAGCCAGAGGACGACCGAGGCGATCTCCTCAGGTCGACCGGCCCGACCAATTGGCACTCCTCGCTCGATGGCCTTGTACGCGTTCTCGTCGCCCTCGACGACGGCGCGACCGATCTCGGTGTCGATGAGCCCCGGGTTCACGGCGTTGACGCGGACGCCGTGCTCGATGTACTCGAGGGCCGCGGTTCGGGTCAGGCCGATGACGCCGTGCTTGGAGGCGATATACGACGGGATGCCCGGATTGCCGGTCAAAGCCCCCACTGAAGCGTTGTTCACGATGACGCCGCTCCCCTGCTTCTGCATCTGAGCAAGCTCGTACTTCATGCAGGCCCAAACGCCGCGCAGGTTGACGCCGATGACCCGATCCCACTCCTTACTCGAGCTCTCGGCGGTCGGCGCAAGCTGCGCCATGACGCCCGCGTTGTTGAAGGCGATGTCCAGCTTGCCGAAGTTCGCCACGACCCGGTTGATCATGTTGGCGACCTGTGTCTCGTCGCTCACGTCAGAGCAGATCGCGATCGCACGGCGCCCCTCCGCAACGATGTCCGCGGCGGCTTTGGATACCTCAGCCTCCCTGTAGTCGGCGAGGATAACCGCCGCTCCGGCGCGCGAGAACGCCTTGGCGGTCGCGAGGCCCATGCCGGCGGCGGCGCCGGTAACGAGCGCGACCTTGCCGGAGAAATCGAGAGGGGTGGATGTCACGGCTGAATTCCTTCTTGGGATGCTCACGGACCACAGATCGGATGGGCGCTAGGCGCCGTTCAGGCCCAACGACCGCTGGCGGTCGCCCGTGGACTCGCTGGGCCGGATCGCAGGGCTGCGCGGGCCCCGCGCCAGAAGTTTGAGGCTCGCAAGCGTCGTCACAACGAGCAGGAGCGCCGATATCGAAAGGCCGATCCGCATGCCCGCGACCGTGCCCGCGGCGGCAAGAAAGGCTCTGAACGCCGCCACCGAGTGGGCGCCGCCGACTTGTCGGACGGCGTTCAGTACACCACTGGCGGCGGCGGCGCGGTTCGGCGGCACGGCGTTGAGGAGGAGCTAGTTGGCCGAGGGCATCGCCGCTCGATCTGCATCGTCACGAGCGCTGCGTCGGGGCTCTTCGACTCCTACGCCTGGATCGGATACGCGCCGGGACCGATCTCCACCGCGTCGATCTGCCGTGACGCGGCCGCGCTTCGACCGAGGAGCCGCGCCGCGGCGATGCCCGCGCCGGCCGCGAGCACCTCGCGACGCCCGATCGACGATCCGCTGTCGGCGTTGGTGGTCGTGTTCTCGTTCATTCGAATGCCTCCGGGCTGAAGATGATGTTGTGCAATTCAGAACCGGTCGATCGTCGACGCCCGCTCAGCGCGCGTACTGCTCGTCGCTGACCTTCTCGAGCCAATCGACGGGGCTGCCGTCCCTGCACTCCTGGATGGCGATATGCGACATGGCGGTGTCGGGCGAGGCGCCGTGCCCGTGCTTCACGTCCGGCGGGAACCAGACGACATCGCCCGGGCGGACCTCCCGGATCTCGCCGCCCTCTTCCTGCACCCAGCCGAGGCCGGAGGTGATGATGATGTGCTGGCCGAGCGGGTGCGTGTGCCACGCGGTCCGGGCGCCGGGCTCGAACGTGACGCTCGCGGCGCCAACCCTCGACGGCGCCTTCGCGCTCAGGAGCGGATCGAGCCTGACCGTGCCAGTAGACCAGTTCTCGGGCCCTTTGACTGATGCCTGCGATCCAACGCGCTGGATGTCCATCGGTTGTTCCTTTCTGAACCGTGGGAACGCGGCAGGCGCGATGGCCGTCAGGGCCGAAGCCGCGGCGGCGGTGGCCAGAAAGCCCCGCCGATCGATGCCGCTCAGTTGTTCGTTCGTCATGGTCAAACCGTACCCGCGCTCCGGGTAGCGGCAATAGAACGAACCTCCGAGTTGTTTGGACAATCGCCCAATCGCCTCCAGAGAGGCGACGAACGGTGGTTCGCTCGCCGATGAGTCGCACCGCATGGTCCGGGCGATGCAGACGATCCGCGAACTGATCGCTAAGCCGCTCCGCATCGAGGACGTTGCGCGGGAACTCAGTATGAGCGTGTCGGGGTTCCACGCGCACTTCAAGGCCGTAACAGCGATGAGCCCGCTCCAGTTTCAGAAGCAGCTTCGCCTACAGGAAGCGCGCCGACTGATGCTCAGCGAGAATCTCGACGCGGGCGAGGCGGGCGTGCGCGTCGGCTACGACGACCGCTCGCACTTCAGCCGCGACTACAAGAAGCACTTCGGCGAGCCGCCGGCACGGGACATTCAGCGGCTCCGAGAGTCGATGCCGGTTTGACACCCCGCCTCGCAACAATCCGAGCTCACGCCGAGTCCAGGAGATCGACCGCCATCCGCTTGGCGAGCCGCGCCGAAGCGCCGGCGTCCGAGCCGCTGTCGGCAACCTGTCCCACAACGCGTGCCGCAACGATCGCCCCTTCGAGCAGGATGTTGAGCTTCTCCGCGAGCTCGCTCGGCTCCTCGAACCCCGCGGCTTCACAGAGCTCGCGCAGATACCGGACGATCGTCCGTTTGTGATCCGCCGCGAGGCGTCGGGGCGCCGAGTCAGCGGTCGAGAACTCCGCGGCGGCGTTGATGAACATGCACCCGCAGAACTCGTCGCCCGTGAACCAGTCCTCGTGGAAATCGAAAACGGCCGCGATGCGCTCCCGCGGCGACTTGGCCTTCGCATCGACGTACTTCATCAGGCGATTTCGGAAGATCTCGTCCCGCCGCCGCATCGCCGCGATGATCAATTCATCCTTCGACTTGAAGTGGTTGTAGAGCGTCATCCGGCTGATGCCGCCCTCCTTCTGGATGTCGTCCAGGCTCGACGCGTGAAACCCGTGGCGGTAGAAGACGCGCATAGCGGCGTCGATGACTTCGTCTCGGCGGCTGGGTGGCATGCTCAATCCTCTTGCGATCGGCGGGGAACATACTGACGGTTCAGTATACATCACCAATGATCAACATTGTTCCACGAACGCTCCGCCGACCCTTCAACCGCAGCAAATCAGGCATTCTGTGCAGTTGACGGATGATTTCGACGGAAATCGCCGAAGCACGGTTGACGCATACTGACTAGTCAGTATACTCTCTCCTATGACAGGTCACCTCGACTCCGTCCAGACCACGGTCGGGGCCACACGCCTGTCGCTTCTCGAACGCGCGATCGTCGCGCCGTCACAACCCGCGAACCCGCTCTCCGACGGACGGTCCGATCGGGTGGGTATCGCTCCGCCTGTCAGGAGGGTCACCATGTCACGTCTGCCGATTCAGTCCGTCGAAACCGCCAGCGGCCCCACGAAGGAGATGTTCGACGCGCTCCAGAAGGGCCTTGGGATGGTCCCCAACATGGCGAGGGTCATGGGGAACTCTCCCGCCACCCTTCGATCTTGGTTGCAGTTCAACTCGGCCCTCGGCGGCGCCGAGCTCGCCGCGCCCATCCGTGAACAGATCGCCCTGCTGACGGCTGAGATCAACGGGTGCTCGTACTGCCTGTCGGCCCACACAGCGCTCGGGAAGATGGCGGGCCTCGCGCCGAACGAGATCGACGCCGCGCGGGACGGCGAGTCGGCGGACCCGAGGACGCAGGCCGCGCTGACCTTCGCCCGCCGAGTCCTCGAATCGCGGGGCGGCGTCGACGCTTCGGAGGTCGAACGGGTGCGCTCAGCCGGGTTCAGCGACCGCGAAGTCGCAGAGATCGTCGCGGCTGTGGCGCTAAACCTGTTCACGAACATCTTCAACCGCGCCTTCGACGTCGAGATCGACTTCCCGCTCGTCGAGCCGAAGGCGTGCGTGACCGCGTAACGCCGCTCGTCAGGAGGCCCGCGATGAGATGCAACACCGTCAGCACCCGAGCGAACCAAACGCGCGGAGTGCTCGCCCCACCGTTCACCCTCGAAACCGCGAGCGCGAAGGTTCGCGCCGCGGAAGACGCCTGGAACAGCCGCGATCCGGAACGCGTCGCCCTTGCTTACGCACCCGACAGCGTGTGGCGCAACCGCGACACCTTTGTTCGCGGTCGGGAGGAGATCCGTGCGTTCCTCAGCAGTAAGTGGGACCGGGAGCTCGACTATCGCCTCGCCAAGTCGCTCTGGACCTTCGACGCTGATCGGATCGCGGTCCGATTCCAGTACGAATGGCACGACCTCGACGGTGTCTGGTACCGAAGCTACGGCAACGAGCTATGGGCGTTCAACAGCGATGGCGTGATGGTTCGCCGTGAAGCGAGCATCAACGACCTCTCAATCTTGGAATCGGACCGACGCTTTCTCTGGGACGCGCCCGGACCGAGACCTGACACGCACGAGGGCATCCCGGGCGTCCGTTGACGACCGAGTGTTCGTCTGAAGACCAGAACAACAAGGAGCACCACATGCCTCGCATGATTCCCTGCACGGCGATGATCGCCGTGACCGCTGTCTCTGCGGCCACTACCGCGGCCGCGGCTCAACCTCACGATCAGCACGACCACGCCGCGCACCTCCACTACATCGACGGCCCCCGCGTGGACGCGCCGATCCCCCGACCGGGCGTCGAGCTGGCACGAGGACGGTTCGCGCTGGTCGTGATCGATCCCCAGAACGACTTTCTGCATCCCGACGGCGTCGCCTGGGGGGTCGTCGGCGACAGCGTCACCGAGAATGGCGTGGTCGAAAATCTTGAGCGTCTGTTCCGAGCCGCATCCGATGCCGACGCGCAGGTGTTCGTCAGCCCCCACTACTACTACCCGCACGACCACGACTGGAAGTTCGAAGGCGCCCTCGAGCGAGTCATGCACCAGATCGGCATGTTCGACCGGAGCGGGCCGCTTGAGGTCGACGGTCTCGACGGGTCCGGCGCCGACTGGCTTGATCGGTACAAGCCGTACATCAACGACGGGCGGACCATCGTTGTGAGCCCCCACAAGGTGTACGGCCCCGAGTCCAACGACCTCGCGCTCCAGCTTCGGAAGGCGGGCATCGGGCAAGTGGTCCTCGCCGGCATGTCCGCAAACCTCTGCGTCGAGTCCCACATGCGGGACCTGATCGAGGACGGATTTGAGGTCGCGGTTGTCTCGGACGCCACCGCGGCGGCAAAGCTCCCGGGTTACGACGGGTTCGAGGCCGCGTTCGTCAACTACCGCATGATCGCGAGCGATGTGTGGAGCACGGAAGAAGCCGTATCGAAGATCGTTGAGGCGAGGGGCGAACTGGTGAACGTATCGGGAGCGAGCGACGTGGCGCTGAGCGGGTTCGACCCCGTCTCCTTCTTCGCTGGCGGAACACCGCTGAACGGCTCGCCGATGATCCGATCCGAGCACCGCGGCGCCGTCTACCTCTTCGCCAGTGAAACCAACCTCGAAGCGTTCAACGCCGACCCGGAGCGCTACACGCCGCAGTACGGCGGCTTCTGCGCCTACGGCGTCTCGCTTGGACTCCTTCTTCCGGTCGACATCACCACCGCTCAGATTCGCGACGGGAAGTTCTACCTGAACGTCAACTCGGATATCCGTGCGAAGTTCGACGCCGATTTCGACGGGAGCGTGGCCCGCGCCGACGCAAACTGGACCGCACTCTTCAGCGAGCACGCCGAATAGCTGGTCGGTCGCTCGTCGACGAGCGTACCTCCGCGGTCCTCTGCCTCCCCACGCCCGTCCGGGATCCCTCCCGGTCGGGCGTTTCACATTGTCGTGTCGCGGCCTGCGTATCGAACCACCGAGTCCGCCACGACCGGTAGACTCGCGCGATGCGATTTCTACGACGATCGAACAAGGTCTACGCCGCTGTCGCATCGCTCGAATGTGCTGCGGTTTCGTGCGGCTCTCCGACTCCGACTGACGCAATCGATCTCTCCGGATCTTGGCGGCTTGCGATCGGCGACGACGACCAACCCGAGGGCGTCATCGAGCTGCCGGGGACGACGGAAACACGCGAAAAAGGTCCGCCAAACGCCGTTCCCGAGGCGCAGCGGCTAACCCGAGCGCGGAAGTTCGTCGGACCGGCGACCTATCAAAGGGACTTCGTCGTCCCCGACGCATGGGCAGGCGACATCATCCGACTGACGCTTGAGCGGACGAAGCACGCGACGATCTGGGTTGATGGTGACTTGAAGAGCGCGAGCGCCCTCCTGAGCGTTCCGCAGAAACACGACCTCGGACCGCTCGATCCCGGCCGTCACGAACTGACGATCGTTGTGGACAACAGCAGAATGCCCGTCACGAGCGAGGCTCACCTCTGGTCGGACAACACCCAGGGGAACTGGAACGGCATCCTGGGCGATATCGAGCTACGCCGGATCCCTTCAGTTTCGATCGGCGCTGTTCGCCTCGATCCCGATGCCGGGTCGAGATCCGTTGACGTGGCCGTACGCGTTCAGAATCAGACCGACGTCGAGCAGACCGTGACGATCTCCCTCGAAGTCCAAGGGCCGACGGGCTCCGTCGCCGAACAGTCGCTCCGAAGCGTCGCCCAGCCCGGCTCAACCGAACTTCGTGCATCGTTACCGCTCGGCCCCGACGCGCCGCTGTGGGACGAGTTCAACCCGTCGATGCATCGCGCGACGGTCACGCTTCGCGCCGGGGATCGAAACGACTCGCGATCCTTCGACTTTGGGCTCATCGACTTTGAGACCCACGGCAGTCAGTTCACGGCAAACGGTCGACCCACGTTTCTCCGAGGCACGCACAACGGATGCGTGTTTCCGCTCACCGGTCACCCGCCGATGACCGCCGACGGTTGGATGTCGTACTTCGAGACCTGCAAGGCGTACGGACTGAACCATGTCCGCTTTCACACGTGGTGTCCTCCCGAGGCCGCCTTCGAAGCCGCGGACCGCCTCGGGGTGTACCTCCAGCCGGAACTTCCGTTTTGGGGAGATTTCACCGCCGAGGTCGCGTCGTCGCTCATGCCTGAGGCCGAAGCGATCCTTGAGACCTACGGCAACCATCCGTCGTTCGTGATGTTCACGCTCGGCAACGAGCATTGGGGTGGACGTGAGGAGCTTGCGAAGACGACCAGCAGACTGCGGTCGATCGACGCCGATCGCAGGCTGTATGCGCACGGATCGAACAGCTTCATGTGGGATCCCCTTCTCGAACCAACCGAGGACTTCGTGGTTTCGACCGCGATCAAGAACCGCCACGACGGTCCCGCTCGTCTCGCTCGGGGAGGCCAACCGACGTTCAACGGTGAAACGCCGGGACATGTGCAGACCGGCCCACCGAGCACGCGGAAGGACTATTCCGAAGCGATCGAGGGTATCGACGGACCGGTCGTGAGCCACGAGATGGGCCAGTGGTCGATCTGCCCCGATTTCTCGGAGATCTCCAAGTACAGCGATGTGCTCAGACCGCGCAACCTCGAGCGGTTTCAAGACCGACTTCGCGACGCTGGCCTGCTCCATCTCGCTCACGACTTCCAGCGGGCGTCCGGCGCCCTGGCCGTCAGGCTCTACCGAGAGGACATCGAAGCGTGCGTGCGCACAGACGGGCACGGCGGCTTCCAGTTGCTCGATCTGCAGGACTTTCCCGGACAGGGCACAGCACTCGTTGGGATCCTCGATGCATTCATGGACGACAAGGGTCTGATCACGCATGAGGCGTGGCGATCGTTCTGTGCGCCAGTGGTAATTCTTGCAAGGTTCGACAAGTACGTCTGGATGTCCACCGAGTCGTTCAAAGCTGAGATCCAGATCGCTCACTACGGCCCGGCGCGCTTAAGCGATGCGGTCTTCGATTGGCGGATAGAGACCCCTGAAGGCGTCGTCATAAATGCGGGCTCGTTTGGACCCATGACCGTTGACCAAGGCGGCGTCCGATCGATCGGGCAGGCTGAAGCGTCGCTTGAGACGATTTCAGCTCCAACCGAACTCAAGCTCGAGATCGAGTCCCGAGACCGGACGTTCCATACGCAGTACCCACTGTGGGCGTTCCCCGCGATCCAACGGTCAAACCCGCCGGCGACCGTCATGCTCACAAGCGTCTATGACGACGCTGCAAGGCGAGCGCTGGAAGCAGGCGGTCGCGTCGTGCTCTGCCTGTCTGGCGAACGCGTGATGCTGCACAGCCCCGGCGGCGGCTTCGCGACCGATTTCTGGAACTGGCCGATGTTCCACAACCCGCCGGGAACGATGGGGATGCTCATCGACGACGACCATTTCGCGCTCGCTGGGTTCCCGACCTCATTCCACTCGGATTGGCAATGGGACGCGATCGCCAGGAACGCTCAGCCCCTCGATCTCGGCGTCTTGCCCGAAGGTATCGAGCCGATTGTGCGCACCATCGACAACATCGAGCGGAACCTCTCGCTCAGTACGATCTTCGAGGTGCGGGTCGGCAATGGGCGACTGCTGGTCTGTGCGTCGCCTCTTCCTGAACTGGCTGACGATCACCCCGAAGCAGCCGCGTTGCTCCGCAGTCTCCTTGCGTACGCCGACTCGACGAGGTTTGACCCTCGAGTTGAGGTGGGGTCAGATACGATCGATCGCCTGATGCGCACGACTGTTCCGATGTTTGGCGAGGCATCGGCTTCATCCGAGGTAAGCGAATGGCCGATCCACGTCGCGAAACACGCGGCCGACCGCAACGTCGGCACGCACTGGCAGGCGAGCGCCGATCGAGACGCGGGGCAAGATGGCGTCGTCGGTGTTGTCGGAAGCGATACAGCGAGTGCTCGGGCGGACGGCTCCATCGATCGGCCGTGGTGGAGCTTTACTTTCGCGTCGCCCGTCGCCTGTTCCGAGATCGAGCTTCTTTGGCCTGCCGACGGCGGCCGGCACGGCTACGCCGTTCAGATCTCCCGGGATGATGGCCTCTGGGGGACGCTGACCACTCGACCGGCCGGAGATTCTCGCGGCTCCGATTCGATCCCGCTGGGACGCACGCAAGAGGGGATCTGCGCGATCCGCGTCCTGTTTGACCGACTAACGTCCGACACCGACCCGCCCGCGATTCGTGAACTCCGACTCGTCGAACCGCTCGCGAGGTAGTCGCAACACCGCCCGCTTCAGACGGTCTGTGCTGGCTCACCCTCGTACGGCTCGATATGTACGAGCACGGCGTCGATCTCCGGCCGATCGTGGCGGACCTTCTCTTTGATCCTGCCGGTGATGCGATGCGACGCCTCGACGGTCATCTTGGCGTCCACCTCAGCGTGCATCACCACCCGATACCCCCGACCCGAACGGCGCGCCTCGCACCGCTCGATCGCGAGCACTCCATCCACCGTCATAGCGATTCCCGACGCATCCGAGGCAACGTCAGGGCAGTCACGGTCGAGGATCTCGTTCCAAGGTCCCCTCGCCATCCGGAGGCCGTTGAAGAGGATGACGCCCGACGCCAGCAGCGCGGCAATGTCATCTGAGATCGCCCAAGCAGGGCCGCCGACCAGAGCGATCGAAATGCCCACGAAAGCGAAGGCGGAGGTGATCGCGTCGGACCTGTGGTGCCAGGCGTCGGCCTCCCCCGCTGAGCTTCCGCCCGCTTCCCGCGCGGCGCGATCGGCAATCCGTGCGAGGGCCTCCTTGACGATGACCACCGCCACAAGCACGATGAGCGTGAACGACGCCGGCGCATCGTGGGGGGTGATGATGTGACGGATCGCTTCAACCGCGATGCCGATCCCCGCGAGCATGACGAGGCCCGCCACGATCAAGCCCGCTACCGCCTCGGCTTTCCCGTGACCGAATGGGTGGTCCGCGTCCGCGGGTCGCTCCCCGTACCGCATCGCCCACCAGACCAGGGCCGAGCCGGCGACATCGACCAACGACTCGACCGCATCCGCCACGAGCGCGAAGGAGTGGCCGAGGAGACCCGCCACGAGTTTGCCCGCGGCCAACGCGGCGTTGGCTCCAACACCAAGCATCGCGACGTGCCGCGGGGTATGACGTGGATTTTCCGTCAATGCTCTGTTCCCGGGAGATTCACGAGACCGACAAGGCCCGCGATCGGGTAGATTGAACGCCGCTCAAGGAGACCCGGCCATGAAGTCTTTTCTCACCGCCGCGATGCTCTGCGGATCCCTGACGCTTTGCTCCTGCGGCGCCGCGCGGCCGCGCCAAGTCGAGCGAGACACTGAGAGTGACGCGGTGCTTGTGCGAACACTCGGTTACGAACCCCCCCGAACAGCGGAATTTGTCCGCTCGTTCGCGTTCGATCGTGGGTATCGGATCGTTGGAGAAGGTTCGAACATGGTCCGCCGGCTTCCGTCGGCAATAGAGCGTCGCCGTGGCGACGAGGGCGGGATCGTTACCCATCAGATGTACCTCGACCTCCGCGTTTCTGAGGAGCCGTACTCGGCGTTCAGGCTCACCATCAATCGGAAGCTCGAGACCGAGGACACGCTCTCGGTGGCGCCGATCGACGAGAGCGGTCAGAAGCTGGCGGATGCCCGGCCTGGGGAGGACAATCCGCTACTCCAGGACCTCAAGGGCTTTATCGAAGCCGCCGATTCCAAGTGGCTCCCGAAGGGTCTGGCTCGCCGATAGCGTTTGGCGTCCGCCAACGACGGCGAACCCCTCGACAACACTCTCGCTCCTTGATGTTCGCATCGGCGCCTGCGATCTCTCCGCGCCGTCGTCGGCGGACAGCGCCTGATCACGCCCGCGCGCGGAAGAGCTTGCTGTTGCCTCCCATCTTTGGGGGACCACGCAATGGCTTACATAATGCAAGTTCACGTCTCGTCAACCAATTCGGGAGATTTCCTTCGTGCCTTCTTCCGGTTTCAGTACCTTGACGGAATGAGGTGGCTTCGACCACGGGGCGTCGTTCGACCAGTCCCCTAGAGGCCCATTGGCGTGTCTTTGTTGCGCGGCACAGTCGCCGCGAGGTATGGCTGCCTCGCGCTGGTTGTCGCTGCGTCAACATCAGAAGAGGAGGTAGCAAGATGAAGTTTCGAACCGATGCCATGATGTCCGTTGCCGTCGCTTCCCTTTCCGCCTCGGTTGGCGTCGCCGGCGCAGCGGTGTATGACGAGGCAGTGGACGGGGACCTCGCGAGCGTCGCCGATGGTCCGACCGGCTTCGATGTGGAGATCGGCGTCAACTCGGTCTTCGGCACCGTCGGCGATGATGGAAGCCTCGATGAAGACTTCATTGGGTTCGTGATCGAGGCCGACGAGGCGCTGACGGCGATCATTCTCACGAGCTTCGTGCCCTCGGGCGGCAACACCTCCACTGGCTTCCGTCTCTATGCCGATCTGGGATCGGGCTACGAGCAGGTTTCATCCGGCAGCATTGACACGGGCGACGTCGGGGTGAACTTCCTCGATGTTTGGAACCTCGCTGACGTTGGCGGCTCCGCTCCGCTCGGACCCGGCAGCTACGGGGTCGTGCTCGCAGAGTTCACGCCGAACCAGGCATATTCGTTCGACATCGTCGTGATTCCGGCGCCGGGGGTCCTCGGACTGGCGGGGATGGGCGGGATCGCGATGTTGCGTCGACGCCGCACGGCCTGACCGACCACCGCGTCCGGCTCACCTCACAGAACACTTCGGTGTCCATTTGCGGCTCTCCGTCCTTCGAATGGTGTGGACGGAGAGCCGCTTGTTCATCGAAGGCGCTGCGGCGCACAGCGACCTCTCGACGATCTCGCACGTGCACGGCGAAAGCTCTCCGCCCTCGTCACCCGGGCTAGCCTTGAGTCCGCGCTCGCCGAGCTCAGACCCCCATCCATTCGAGGTGAGTCCATCAACGCACGCTACTCGATGGCGATCGACAACAACGTGCTCGCGCCTCCCCCTCTCCGATCATCGTTGAGGTGCTTCGCCTTCTCGGGCCAACGGTCTGGCTGGGGCGCTGGACTGCGGCCGATCGTCAATCCTCATCTTCACACCCCCACTACGCTCCGGGCATGGTCCAGCTCGTTGTTCTGACGCTGCTCGCAGGGCTCGCGATTCCGGCCGGCGCAACGATCGCGATGGTGGAGCGGATCAGGCCGAGGTGGCTGGAGACCGAGTTCCGCCACAGCGTCATCGCGTTCGGCGGCGGCGTGCTGCTTTCTGCTGTCGCACTTGTACTTGTGCCGGACGGCGCGGAGTCGCTGACGTGGTGGATCGCGATTCCACTCTTCGTCGGCGGCGGGTTCGCGTTCATGTTGCTGGACGTGCTCCTCGCCCGTCGCGAAGGATCGGCGTCTCAACTCGTCGCGATGCTTGCGGACTTTGTGCCTGAATCCATTGCGCTCGGCGCGATGTTCGCGGTCGACCCCGGTCGGGGGACATTGCTCGCGTTGCTCATCGGCCTTCAAAATTTGCCGGAGGGCTTCAACTCCTATCGCGAGGTCCGAGCTTCCACCTCGATTCCAAAGCGAAAGCTGATGATCGTGATGACCGGTCTTGCCCTGCTCGGACCGATTTGCGGAATCGGTGGCCGAACGCTTCTCGCCGAGCATAAGGCGATTGTCGGCGGCATCATGCTCTTCGCGGGCGGCGGCATCTTGTACCTGACGTTCGAGGACATCGCGCCGCAAGCACGGCTTGACTCGAGGTACGCGCCCGCGCTCGGCGCGGTCCTCGGGTTCGCGAGCGGCCTGCTCGGTGAGATGCTCATTGGCGCCTAGCTTCGGAACTACTCGCGCTCAAAGTATCGAGCCGCAAAGTCGATAAAGAACGGCCAGTTCGGCGCCGTGGTGTGCCCGCCGTGGTGCTGGCGGAACGCGAGGTCGCCGTCTAGAACGCCATCGCCCTCGGGAGGCATGACATCGGCGCCGAGTCCGTCCGCGCCGAGGAGTTCGTACACGGGGCTCGCTTGCGCCGCGCCGAGGAAGTTCCCGACCGCGTCGATCCAGGTTCCTTCGACGTTCAGCGAGCCGACGCTGATGAAGATCGGGCGTGGCGCACAGAGCGCGACAAGGTGGTGCGCATCGACGGGAAGGTCGTTCGGCGTGAGCGGGCCGGCGTACTTGAGGTAATTGCCGGCCATCCAGTGGTACTCGCCGCTGCTCGCGACGTTTTCCACACGCTCGCCGAAGTCGCGACGCATGATCTTGACGCCGCCCTGGCCGCTCGATCCGACGAACGCGGTCGCGAACCGCTGGTCATACGCCATCGTCACGATGGCCGCCTTCCCGTACCTCGAAAGGCCCGTGATTCCTACGCGATCACCATCAACGGTTGGATCCTCGATCAGATGATCCAGGAGTCGACTCGCGCCCCAGGCCCACGCTCGCAGCGCGCCCCAGTCCTCGGGGTCTCTCGGCTGACCCCGGGTGGTGAGGCCGATGACCCCGTCGTAGAGCCCAGCGCCGTTGTCGGCCTGAAAGCTCGTTGGAATGAGAACCGCGTAGCCCCAGCCCTTCTCCAACAAGAGACGTTGCCAGTCGGGCGTGGGCGGGTCGGCCAGCGGCTCTTCGCCGCGTGCCCGTGCCCAGGCCTCCCAGTCGAATCCAAACTCGACGATCACTGGAACAGGCGCCGAAGCGCTCGCCGGTGTGACGAGCGTCGCGCGGATCTGGATGTCGCTGGCCGGAGACGAACTGTTCTCGATCTCTCCGATGAGTTCCCGCTTGTTCACTCGATGACCGGCAACCGACTGCTCGACCGTTCCGACGACCCGCCACGCCACCGCGGGCGCACTGATTGGGACACGTCCGTAGACCTCTCGATCAAAATGCTCGACGATCTCGCCGCGGCGTTCCCCCCACCACTGCTCCGGCGTGGTCACCCGGGAGCCGTCGTTGTTCGTCAACGGGTCCGGAAGCACCGGGTACGGCGTGGCCTTCGCCTCGTCCGCGTTCGCGGCATTCGGTGCGTCGGGGTTCCATCCATCGGCCCCCGGCCTGAGCTCGTCGATGCCGAGCCGCTGGAGCATCAGACGGTGATCCTGTTCGGCGGTCGGCGGATTCGTCGCATCAGTCGGCTGAACGACGATGCCGAGACCAAACACCATTCCAGCGAGCGTCAGTGTGATGAGCATCTCAGCAGACTACCTGAAGGGGGACGGGCCGACGCCGGCAAGAGGGCGTCGTACCCTCAAACATGAAGATGCCAGTCAACGCCACCGCCATCGCGCTCGCCCTCATCGGCGTCCTTCTGCCGGGCTGCGGCTCCACCACGCCTTCGGCCGCTCGCGAATCTGAAGCGGCCGGCCCTCGGTACGGCCTTCGCCTGGAGGGATTCGACTATCCATTCCCGGTCCGGTCGCACAAGATCGAGTTTGCCGGGCAGCGGCACGCCATGGCGTATATGGACATTCAGCCCGACGGAGCACCGAAGGGGACGGTCGTCCTCCTGCACGGCAAGAACTTCAGCGGCGCCTATTGGGAACGGACGGCTCGCGACCTGCAGACACAGGGTTTCCGCGTGGTGATGCCCGACCAACTCGGGTTCGGCAAGTCTGACAAGCCGCTTGCCTATCAGTACTCGTTTGCCGGCCTCGCCTCGAACACCCGTTCGCTTCTCGAGGCGATCGGTGTCGAGCGCGCGATCGTGCTGGGGCACTCGATGGGCGGGATGCTCGCGACCCGTTTCGCGCTGATGTACCCGGAGGTGACGGACAAGCTGGTGCTCGTCAATCCGATCGGGCTCGAGGACTGGGCCGAGCGCGGTGTGCCGTACCGAGGGTTAGAGGCCTGGTACCGTCGGGGTCTTGCGCTCGACGCCGAGGGCGTCAAGCGCTACCAGCTCGAGAGCTATTACGACGGCGACTGGGAACCTGAGTACCAGCGATGGGTCGACATGCTCGCCGGCCTTGCGACCGGGCCGGGCGCAGATCGGTTCGCGGCGGTCCAGGCGCAAACCTATGACATGGTCTACAGCCAGCCGGTCGTCCATGACTTTCCGCGTCTATCGGTTCCGACGCTGCTGATCATCGGCCAGCGCGACCGGACGTCGCTCGGCAAAGACCTTGTGTCCGAGGAGCTTCGGGACCAGATGGGACGGTATCCGGAGCTCGGTCGCGCCGCCGCACGCTCGATCCCAGGAGCGACACTCGTCGAGATCGAAGGTGTGGGTCACCTCCCACACATCGAGCGATACGAATCGTTCATTGCGCCGCTCGAGGCGTTCCTCGAGACACGCTGAGCAACGATCGTCGCCCTCGACAGGTAAGCTGTGGGCATGCCGAACGGACGACGCTCTTTGTTCATCGCGGGCCTTCTCGCGACCATCGCTCAAGCGGGGGGCGAGCCCACTGTCTCGCTCGCTTCGCTTCTCGACGAGATGCTCGACCGGGGAGCGATCGCGAAAGCACCCGACCCGCGATACCGCTGCGTCCAGTTCTCGAGCGCGGACCCCTCATCCATCGCCCCCGGCGTGGCCGGTTGGTTCGCGAACGACGATCGGACGAACTTCCTACGCGTCGAGCAACGATCGTTTGGCGACGGATCATCGCGCCAGGAGTACGTGTGCGTTGACACCGACGGGTCAGGCGCAATCGTTCGAGGGTGGGCGACGTGGAACGCCCATTCGTTCTCAAATGACACGCTTCGGATCTACACGACCGAGGAGCAGTGGCGAACGGGGGACGCCGCGATCGAGGGTCGTGTGGCGGACATCATCTCCGGTGGCCAACTCGCAGGCGCTCCGCTCTCCGAGTCCGTGTCACCGCTGAGCCCCGAGGCGGAACGCGGCCACAACCTCTACCTTCCCATCCCGTTCGCCGATCGCTGCGTCGTGACGTACGAGAGCGACGCGCCGCTTGAGCCCGGCGCCCCGAACGGGAGCGAGGCGTTCTACTACGTGTTCAATGTCCGCGTGTACGAAGACGGGACCGCCGTCACTCCTCTGACCGCGGCGACGCTCGACGACAACCGCGAACGCATCGCCAGCGTCAACGAGACGCTTGCGAACCGTTGGCTGCTGCACGTCGCTGCGGCTGATGCGACGATCGACCTGCCGGGGGGCGCGATCGCATCGGTCATGAATCAGCGATCGAACGAACCGTCGGCGGTGACGAGGCTATCGACCCGGTTGGAAGCCAAGGACCTGGGGCAGGCGCTGCGCTCGACGATCGTCGAGATCACGTTCGACGGTTCGGCTTCGTCCTTTGTACCCATCGGCGACCTGTTCGGCGTGGGAACGAGAGCCGCCAATTCGGCGACGTGGTATCAGCAGAGCCGCATTGACGAGAAGGGCATCGACCTCGCGTGCTCGTGGGTGATGCCGTTTCAGCGACGGGCGACGATGCGGGTCCACAACAGGGGCGAACATGGTATCCGTCTCAGTCCGTTCATCGCGAACGTCCAGCCGATGCCTTGGACCGCTCGATCGATGCGGTTCCACGCGGTGTGGACGCCGCGGTTCGGGATTGAGACCGGCCCGGGTGAATCGGGCGCATCCGATCAGCCGTTCCTCCGCGTCCGAGGCGCCGGGGTGTATGCGGGCGACGTGCTGACGGTCTACAACCGCGCCAGGGCCTGGTGGGGAGAGGGCGACGAGAAGATCTTCGTGGACGGCGAAATGTTCCCGAGCCATTTCGGCACGGGGTCGGAGGACTACTACGGGTATGCCTGGTGTCGGTCCGAGCCGTTCGACGCTCCGTTCCACGCGCAGGTCGACGGCAGCGGCAACATGCTCGGAGGATGGGCGGTCAACGCTCGATACCGCGCCCTCGACGCCATCCCGTTCGAGAGATCGCTTAACTTCGACATGGAGTTGTGGCACTGGGCCAAGACAAGCGTCGACTTCTGCTCGACCGCGTTCGTGTATCTGCGCGAGGGCGCAGAGTTGGTCGATGCGACGTCCGAGGCAGAGATCCTTCAGGCGGCGTCTCGGCGCATCCCTCAGGGTCGAGACGGCGTGGAAGCGGCACGCCGAGTCGCGGGCGCCATAGAGGGCGAGTACTTCGACGTCGTTCGCGTCGGAGGCGGCGAGGCCTATCCGCAGGTCGCTTCGCAATACGGCTGGTCGGGCGACGCGCAGATGTGGTGGCTGTATCCGTCGCCGGGGGACACACTCGATCTGTCGTTTAAAATCCCCAACCGGATGCTCGAGCCCTTCGTCGTCAATCGCGATGGGGTCGCCCATCCTCCGGTCGAGATCGCCTTGACCAAAGCGCAGGACTACGCGACGGTCCGTATTCTGATCAACGGGGTGGAGATCAAGCCCGAGAACGGATCAGACGCCGGATTCGATCGGTACCACCCCACCGTCGCGTGGGATCGGATCGAGGTGGGAAACGTCCCGCTGCGCCCCGGCGTCAACACCATGACGATCGAGTGTCTCGGCATGAACCCCGAAGCAGCGCCGCCGAAGTTCATGTTCGGCCTCGACTACCTCAGAATCATCGACCGCTGACGTCGATGTCGTCTCGGCCGATACCCAACTGTTCATACAAAGAACTGTGGTTCTTCAAGCCGTGCCAGAGCAACGCCCCGCCGAGGAGAAGCCTCGGCAGACTGAGTTTGTGACCGGGCAGAAGACCCTTCACGAGGATCGCGAATCCACAGGTGGTCGACACGAATCGCTCGGCCGAACCGACGTTCGATGCATGCCGCCAGTCTTTCGCCGCAGACGGCTCTGGCCGCGGCGCTTCGGCAGGCGGATCAAGTGGCGGAAGCATTTGGCCGGATCCGAAGGGCCCGCTTTCGCTCGCTGTGGTGTCCATCAACGCCGCTCCCGTGCCATCGATCAGATGGCCAGAGCTTGATCGTCATGGACGGGTCTTGAATCGCGGTGAGCGCTCCGTGAATGAACACTCATCCGGCGTTTTGGCGACGGCGGCGGCCCTCGCGCACCGCCCTATCGAGTGAGGTCGTTAAGTCCTTCGCGTCAGCGAGACACCTTTCGCGCCCTCAATGCCCCCGGGTCGCTGGCGGGACTTCCATCTCATGAGCCTCACCCGCGCCCGTCGGGACACGGATGCCCTCGACGAGTTCCTGAATCCAATCGGGCGGCTCTCGGGTGAGCTTTGCAACCGTGATACCGACCGCGAAGTTGATGAGCATCCCGATCGATCCAATGCCCTCGGGGCTGATGCCGAGGAACCAAGCGTCCCGAGCTCCTCCGAGGAACTTGAAGTAGGTGATGTACGTTGCCGTGAACCCGATGCCGGAGATCATCCCCGCGATCGCGCCGGCACGGTTCATTCGCTTCCAGAAGATCCCGAGCAGGATCACCGGGAAGAAGCTCGAAGCCGCCAAGCCGAACGCGAGAGCAACCACCTCGGCGACGAACCCGGGCGGGAAGATGCCAAGCAACGCCGCTCCGATGACGCCGATGCCGGCAGCGCCACGCGCGATCCAGAGCTCGGTCTTCTCGCTCACGCCCGGCGCCAACGTCCGCTTCACCAGGTCGTGACTGACAGCCGTCGAGATGACGAGCAACAGGCCGGCGGCCGTTGACAGCGCCGCCGCGAGCCCACCCGCGGCGACAAGCCCGATGACCCATCCGGGCAGTCGAGCGATCTCGGGGTTTGCGAGCACCATGATGTCCCGGTCGATGAAGAGCTCGTTGGGACTCTCGGTGAGCGTCACCCCGGATTCGCCGACGGCCAGCAGACGCTCGCCATGGACGCCCCGAGCTGGCGATCCATCTTCGACGGTCATGAACACTGGCTTGTCGTTCGGACTGGTAAACGCATCGCCGGCGCGATACTGGATCCGCCCGTCACCGTTCTTATCGACCCAGGCCAGCAGACCGGTCTCTTCCCAGGTTCGGAACCACTGCGGAATGACTTTGGAACCCTCCGGAGCCGCCTCGGCGTCGTAGTAGGCGTCCCGTGTCGCCTCGATCAGATTCGTCCGGCCGAAAGCGCCGACGGCAGGCGCCGCGGTGTAGAGAATCGCGATGAACAGCAATGCCCAGAACGCGCTCATCCGCGCGTCTCGAACTCGAGGAACCGTGTAGAAGCGGATAATCACGTGCGGGAGACCGGCCGTGCCCACCATCAGCGCAAGCGTGATCGCGATGACATCCGTGTACCCCTTGGGGCCTTCCGTCGCGATCCATGCCTCCGGCGCCGCGGTGTACGCGTCGAACCCAAGGTCTCTGTTGAGTTGGTCCAGTTTGTCGAGTAGCCCGATGGACTCACCGCCCGCGATCGCGGCGCCCACCTCGCCATCGAGTCCCGACATCAGACCGAGCTGCGGAACCGGGTTGTTCGTCAGCATCAGGCTGATGAAGACCGCCGGCACGGTGAACGCGAAGATCAGGACGCAGTACTGGGCAACCTGCGTGTAGGTGATGCCCTTCATCCCGCCGAGCACGGCGTAGAAGAACACGATCCCGGTACCGATGATCACGCCCCAGGTGATATCGACCTCGAGGAACCGGCTGAAAACGACGCCGACGCCCCGCATCTGTCCCGCGACATACGTGAAGCTCACGAAGATCGCGCACACCACCGCGACGACGCGGGCGAGCGTGCTGTCGTAGCGATCACCGACGAAGTCGGGCACGGTGAACTTGCCGAATTTGCGGAGGTACGGCGCGAGCAGCATCGCGAGCAGCACGTAACCGCCCGTCCAGCCCATCAGATACACCGATCCGAAGTAGCCGGCGAAGGAGATGATGCCGGCCATCCCGATGAACGACGCGGCCGACATCAAGTCCGCGCCCGTCGCCATGC